>JBDTOI010000047.1:0-25942 GCA_039933315.1 Pyrinomonadaceae bacterium | reverse complement strand
GCAGTTGGAAATATGTATGTATCTGAAAGCTGCTGGCGCCTCGCAGGAGATACTCGGCTGCGGTTCGTCCGGAAGCGATATTTCCCGTCGCGCTAATCGGCAGCGGGCAAACGGGCATACTGCCCATATGTTCGAGTAAACGCATTCGGGCCAACACTGAAAGGTTGCGCGCACTTAGATCGGGACCGCCATAAGCGATGCCGCGCACGCCATCAAACTGACGGTTCGAATCGAAGAGACGATTTCCATAGACCAGGAAATCAGGCGCGTCTTCGGGCTCAGAGCTCTCGTTGATCGCGCGCAACATCTCCAATTGAAAATCGTCTCCAAAGACAGCGTTAAAAACTTTCAATCCTACTTTGATAGGGAAAGGTTGGGCGGCGTGGCGAATCAAGCCGGTGACCCGGGTTAACCAGTGGATGATGATTTCTGTCTCAGCGGCGCGATCTGATCCGGCAAGGGTGGGGCTGAAATCCTTCTCGATAGGCATGTCACGATCCGGGCGGTGACGTTGCCAAACTTCCAGCAGCCGGCGGGTGGTGTGCTCATACTCCGCAAACTTCCACTCGCCCTCCGCTGATCGCGGTAGGTGGTATTTACATGACGGAACGACAGGCATTCCCACAGCTAGTCCGGCTGCCAGCGCTTCGCTAAAGAATTCCAGATACTTTTCAAACGTGTCGTACCATCCGCGCCCCTTCCAGGACACCGTCCAACCTTCGCTACCGTCTGCGCCCGTAATGCGCTCGACCATCATTCGAGTCTCTTCAATAGCCCACTCGCTCATCGATTGAGCGCCTGCCGCATCTTCAGCGATGATCGTCTTCAGCACGACGAAGCCAAGACCCTCGTCGGCGTCCCGGCGTACCTGTGAGATGTTGAGCGAAAGCTGACCCGAAGCCTTCCCGAAAGGGTTTTTCACCCGCAGTCCACCGTACTCACTGCTCAAATCAATTGCGTACTGCTCCTGCACATACGCTTCCAGCTCACGCGGCAGACCGGTGCGAAAGCGCTCATAATCCCGGGCCAGGGCCGAGCGCAAAGACGAGTCGATCTCCGGTTGGATTAGAGTTAGTGATAACAATGTCGTAAACGCCTTGATCAATTAACCTGCGCTTCGGTTGTAAGCGCAGCCAGCGTCCGGCCAATATGGTCGAACTCGCTGGCGGGAAGCTCCGGTCCCCACGGATCGTAAGCGGCAGTAAAAGGAATCACGCCCAGGTGAACCAGCGCCCATAATATGCGTTTGATATAGCCTTCCATCGGACTAATGAAAATCGCTTCAGCCAACATGTCGACAGCATCAGAGAGTTCGAGAAAGCGGTCCGCGTTTCCCTCGATGTGCGCGCGGATCAAGTCCGCCTGAAGATCACAGCAGACCGCCCCCAGGCCGATCAGTGCCGCCCGGGCGCCGCGCCGCAAACTGCAGCCAAGGAAACGATCTTCCCCGGTGATCAGAAGCTTGTCTGGATGGCGCGCTTGCAGTTGCCGCGCAATATCCTGGTAGGTCATCACACTATCCAGCGTTGCCACCTTGATGCCCACAACCTCCGGGAGTGCCAGCAAATCGTCGAGTACCGCCGGGCTGTAACTGATCCCACCGGCAGCCTCATAAAGATAAAAAAGGATGAGCGGCAATCCGACCTGCGATACGCGCCGGTGATGTTTGACGATCAACTCATCGCGCAACTGATGCTCGCGTAGCCACGTCGGTGGATAGACGAGCAAAGCATCCGCGCCGAACTCAGCGGCGGTTTCGGCCATGCTGACTGTCAGGGTCGTGGCTTGTTCCGGGGTAAGATCGTCTGCCTTCGCGCCCACACCGGCAATGACGATCTTCTCCGGCAAAGCCCTGCGCCAATCCTGCAAGACATGACGGGCCGTTTCCGCGTCGAGCATCAGCCCTCGTCCCGTGTGGGCCCAAACTGCGACGCCGGCAATGGGCTGCGAAGACATGTAACGTAAGTAAGACTGGTGCGCTGCCGCATGAAATCTCCCATCGCTGTCGAAGGGAACGGGAGTCGCGGGGATAAGCCCACCCGCAAGCTGGGCTTGCAGTTCGCCGGCAGTTCTGAACATTGCTGATCGATTCATGGAAAACCAGGGCCCCTAAGATCGTATTGGCTGCTCGAGACTCATCTCATCATCACTGCGGGGCTCAGCCCATGTTTGGCACTGAGAGAAGATTATTCTGAATGAGCGTGAGCGCTCCTTTGAGACTCGGCCTCACGTCAAAAGCCGACGGCCTGATAGCGACACCATGCGAGCGCGGCGCCAGCAAACTACGCTTCGTTTCCTCAACGATGATCGGCTCGATCAGGCCCCACACTTTGGTGATCTCCCCGCCGATGACGACCACCTCGGGATCCAATCCGTTAATCAGGCCGGTGATTCCTATCCCTAAGTAGCGCGCGGTTTCACGCACGGCGTCGGTCGCGGCCGGGTCGCCGGAGTCAACCAGCTCGACGAGCTTGCGCATGGTCGGCACACGCTTCCCTCCACCACCGCGCAGAACCAGATATCGCTTGATAGTCGCTTTTTCAGAAGCGTAAAGGTCCCAGCAGCCACGCTGCCCGCAGCGACACTCGGGCCCGTTCAGATCAATGGGAATGTGGCCGAACTGTCCGGCCGTATTATTGCCGCCGCGATAGAGACCGCCGTCAATGACCACGCCACATGCCAGTCCCGTACTGACGCTGACGTAGAGCAGATCGCGAACCTGCGCATACCGCGCCTTCCCGTGCCAAATTTCAGCGAGAGCCGAACAGCGCGCGGAGTTATCAATGATGACCGGGAGGCTGGTGGCTTTTTCCAACAACTGGACCACCGGAACATCGCGCCACGGCAGCACCACCGAGAGCAGAAATTTCCCACTGTGGTTATCAACCAGTCCGGGAAGGCTGACACCGATGCCGGGAAACTCAATAAAGGTGTCATGCTTTGAGCGGAGCTTTCTAATCTCTTTGCCGATCCGGTTGAGGAAGACTACGGGATCAGACCCGGTCTCAAAACTTACGCGCGCCACCAGACGGTTATTGAAGTCGCTAAGCGCCAGGATGGTTTCGTCGGCACGAATGTCCACTCCGAAGAGGCCGAAACGCATGCCATTAAGGCGCAGGGGTGTGGGCGGCTTTCCCCCAATAGGGGTCGTCCTTCCCGACCCTTCTTCGACAATGCACGAGTCTTTCAATAATTCGCCGGTAATAGTTGAGATGGTGGCCTTGTTAAGACCGCTGATCTTGGCAATTTCAGCCCGTGAGATGGGTTGGCGATCGGAGAGGATGCTGAGCAGGATGCGGCGGTTTACGAGCCGAAACATGTCGTGCCCCGCAGCCTTAACATCGGCAAGATTCGGTTTTCGCGTAAAGCTATGACGCGAAGCGGTGGCCATGATTTTTGTCCAACTACACCGTCAACAAAGGGTTCGTTTGCAGACGGGTGGGATAAGAGAGGCAAAAGGAGAAAGTGCCGCCGAGAGAATTTCTACCCCTTGCCTCTAATGTTCATGCCGCCACTAGTACGTCAGGCGCACTTTCCAGCGAACCGATCGGCGATTGTCTATTCCTTCTTGAACGGTACTGAAGTTGTTGCGCCCAAAGTCCGGGTTCAGGTTTATGCTGCTCGGAAGGATTACTGGCTGTCCGGACGAGTTTAGAGCGACGCCAAAATCACCAAGGTTGGCGAAGGAGTTGGAGAGGGGAGATAGTAATGGATGATTAAAGACATTGTTAAAGTCCACGCCCACCTCCAGCTTCGTGCTTTCAGTAAATCTAAAGAACTTACGCAGCCCGAGGTTAACTCCCCAGGTACCGGGGCCAATGAGAGAGTTTCGCTTGGCAACGTCCGGGTTGTCGAACACGTCAGCACCCGTGGTGGGGACCGTGAATGCCGCCGGGTTAAAGAACCGATCGCCGGTCAAGCCCGTGTAGGGATTGCTGATCAGCCGGGGCCGGAAACTTGGACCACTGAAATCTCCCACGGCATCGACAAAGCCGCTGGCGATATTGCCGGGCTTGATGGTGTCGCAGTTATTGCAGTTCCAATATGGGGTAAAGCCGGTACCACTCTTGGCGAACATATTCCAGCTCAACTGGAAGCCGCCGCCCACTGCATCAGCCCACTTGGACATTGATTTGCCAAACGTGCGGCCGCGTCCAAAGGGGAGGTCATACGCGCCGTAGGAAACCAGCCGATGCCGGGAAACAAACGAATCCGTAGCGAAATCCTGCTGCGGGTTGAACTGATTATAAGTAGCTCCGCCCAGGCTCGAGTTGCCAATGTCGAGGCCGCTCGATTTCTGATCCAGCAGAGTGTAAGAGACGTTGAACATCAAGCCACTCGCGAACCTGCGGTTAACCTCCATCTGGAATGCATGCGAGCGACCCGAGCCGATATTCCCGTAACTGGCCAGGAAGTCACCCAGTCCATTGGGAAAGGGGCGGCGCGCCTCGTCCGCCGCGGACTCAACACAATTGCCTAAGTCAGTCGTAAAAGCCCCGGGCGTCGTGTCGTAACAGGGACTTCCAGCGCCGTCCGTGATGCCGAACGGAATGTTGTTCGGCGGCAACTCATTGAGATCGAAGCCGCCAATCAAACCATGCTGGCGGGCCCCAATATATGAGACGCGGACTCCGAGGTCTCTCATCAACTCTTGTTCAAAGGTGATGTTGAACTGCTCAATGCGGGGACTCTGTAGATCGAACGGGATGGCATTGGCAGCTATTCCCTGGATCGACGACAGAGTTCCATTACTAAATGGAGTAATGCCGCGTGGGAAAAAGCCACCAGCGGGGTTAATGCCGCCGGGAAGGCCCACAGTTTGCCTCGTTCTGATTAACTGGTTGAACGTGTTAGTAGCAATGGCGTCGCGCATGCCCTGGGCAGCTGACGTCGGATATACAAGTCCGTAGCCACCTCTTATCACACTCGTGTCCGTGACCCGCCAGGCAGCGCCAAGACGCGGGGCTATGTTGTTTCTATCCGTATGAACCAGGCCGCGCCCGACACCCGCTTCCGCCGCGGTAACAGTTCCGTAGGTTATGAAGAAGGGGTGAATCCGGGCCAAAGTAGCTTGGGTTGGCACCACGAACCGGCCCTTGCGGCCACCGTTGCCGGTGCCGTTAGGATCGAAGTTCACCATCAAATCATTCTTATCTACGAAAGGAGTTATTAGCTCATAGCGCACTCCCAGATTGAGGGTCAGTCGTGGATGCACTTTATAGTCATCCTGGAAGAAGAAACCAGACTCGGTGTTGGAGACATCGAGAGCCGGCCGCACATCACGCACATATACGGCAGAGTTGTTGACCGTAGAAGGCATGCCGAGCATGAACAGGGCGAAACCGTTCAAGGTGGCTCCCCAGGTAAGGAGTCCACGCGGATTATTTCTATTGAGGGCGAACCCATCGACCGCCTGGTTGCGCACGAAGTCGGCCCCCGCCTTGATCGAATGGTTGCCCAGAGCCAATGTCACCGTGTCACCAATTGTGGATAACTTCTGGTCGAGCGGGCGGTTGGTGTTTCGGCCCCCATTGGGAATCCCCTGGAAAGGTGCGAATGTAAATGCGACCTGACCCGGAGTATCGATAAGGCTTGGTCCCACCACGGCGCCGTAGGCAGCCACCTCTGCCTCGTTGAACCCTATGCCGGACAAAAACTGACCAGTTGTCAGATTGGCGCGGCGAAAAAGAAACTGATAGTTGATCCCCCCTCGCGCTTCGTTAACCAGCCGGTTCGAGAAGATTCTGGTGTACGACAGAGAAACGGTGTGGTTGGTCTGATGTTGCGAAAGCAAACCGAACGCCGGCAGTGGGCTCGCTACCAGGCTGCGAATCCCGTTGCGAGTTTGGAAGTTGTAAACAGCGTAGAATTTATCCTTGTCGGAAAAGTCGTGATCAACGCGAAGAGTAGCCAGGTCACGGGTGAGCAGCCCGGGCAAGGTCTGGGTGAAGTCCGCCAGGCGCCCGCTCGTGGCGTTCAATACTGGCGCCGCGGGGTTCGCGTGAGGGTAATAGCCATTAAGCAGATTCATGGCGATCGGGTTCAGCAAGCGCGTGGGGATGCTTGTGAAGCGGCGCGTGGTCCCTGTCAGAATTGTGTTGTTCGCGAGTTCGGTGGGAGTGAGCAGCGCCAGAGCTGCAGCGGGCACTACGGGCTTGCTATTGTTTGTAATCTGCGAGAAATCTCCAGCCAGAACTAGCGACGAGGGAATATTACTGGATCTAATTCGGACGGGCGCGAGGTCCCAGCGGCGTTCATAGGAGCCAAGAAAAAACGACTTTTTGCCGGCGAATGGAATCGGCCCGCCAAACGAGCCGCCCGTCTCGTTCAAGTTGAAATACTCTCTGGGGAAACTTGGAAGCGCCGCCGTGGGGAGAAAGTTGGCTTGGTCATTTATGTCCTGGATGGGACGAGCTGCCAGTTTCGAGTTTTTGTTGTTATAGAAAAGCGAGCCATGATACTCGGAGCCGCCCCGCTTCGTCTCAATGCGAATATTCGCGACCCCGGAATACTCAGCCGTGAAATTCTTTGAGAGGACGATTAGCTCGCCGATCGTTTCCAGTGAAGGCTGGCTGGACGTAGGTTCACCGAAGATGCCGCCATTCGTACGTTGACCATCGAGCGAGAAGGCTGCTCCATAGCTCTGCGCGCCGATGAATTTGAAAGTACCATCACCGCCGGGTCCCTGGGTAATGTCGGGATTCAAATATAGAAACTCCAGTATCTCCCGGCTGTCGCGCGGCACCTCCAGCAGCTGGCGGTTGTTCAGCGTGCTGGAGAGGACCGGCTCGTCCCGCTGAATAAGTCCTGCCTCTGTACCACTGATATTAACGCTCTCGCTCGGCGGGCCAATTTCAGTCTTGATATCAGCCCGAACAGTATCGGAGCCTTTTACCACAGCTTCGATAATTGTCGTTTTGAAGCCGGGAGCGCTTACGGTCACCTTGTAGTTTCCCGGCTTAAGGGCGGCAGCCTGGTAGTTTCCCTCACTGTCGGTAGTCAGGTCTCTCGAGATGCCGGTCGTCTGATCTGTCACCTGTACTGAAGCATTGGGGATAACGGCCCCGTTGGGATCGGTCACTGTGCCGCGAATTCCTCCCAGGTTGGAGCCCTGCGAATAGCCCGGACTGGCAAGGCAGAAAAGACAGGTGGTTGCGAGCAAGCTGATGATGATTCTTCGTGCGATTCTCATATAGACTCCTTGAGTGAGAAGTTAACTATCGAAGCGAAACAGGCCTGGGGAGCTTGAGCGCCAGCTACGTATTCACGAATGGACGACCGGGCCCCGGTCGCAGGATTTCACCCGCGATGCTTCAGCCTTGGTTTTATTTGACGTTAGTTCGCGATTCAAACGAACCTCAGTCGCTAACTGGGCATCCGGGCAGAGTTAGAGGGTTAGTTTGCGTTTTGTACTAACTTTGGCCTAACCAGACTCTTCATTGGATCATTGCCGAATTGAAGTTCGTTGTTAAGAACGGATATCGGAACTGGACACTACTGTTAACGCCGGGCTTATAGCACTGCCCTCCAGTCAAAAGCAAGAACTTTTTTCTATTTTCCCCGTCATTTAGGCGGCCCATTGAATCGAGCAGGTCACCGCGACAAATTCCTGCGTGCCAACTTTGCGAGAAACTAAACCGTTATCCAGACATAGTATGTAGGCCTCACTTCGTGGGGATGATCGGCAGGATCAGTGCCGAGCTGTTTTTGCCGTCATGATAGATAGTCTGATGGGCAGTTAAGAAGCGAGATGAACCCAGCATCTGTTCACCGGTGTTCAGGTTGCGATTGAACCGGGGGAAGTTACTGCTTGAGATATAAAGCCGCACCTGATGCCCCGCTTTGAATACATTGCCGGTGGCCCAAAGATCAATGGTGTATTTGTATATTTTGCCGGGCACTAACTCGTCCGCCTGTGTGGTGGTGTCGCGATAGCGGGCGCGCACGATCCCGTCGGTCAAAAAACGCGCATAGCCCCTATCATCAACGTCCGCCAGCAGCGCGGTGAAATCCGTATCAATGACAGAGGTTGCGGCATAGAGTTCCACGGTCACAAACCCCGTCACTTCAAGGTCCGCTGCCAAAGGTGGAGTGGAAAAGACAAGCACATCTGCGCGCGACTCGTTGGGTCGCTGATCGAAAGGTCCCGGCGGAAGCGCTTGGCCGCAGCAGAGGCGTCCGCCGATCGTGGGCACCGGGTTTCCCGGATCGTAATCAAACTGATCTGCTCGCTCTGCGTCTGGTGCGGTAACACTTAATCCTCCCTTACCGGTCGGCCCCTTTGCGCCCTGGCTCGAGTGCAGGTAGTACCTGGTGTAGCGAGTGCGCGCCAAAGGAAACTCCTGTTCATCGCGCCAGACGTTGTCGCCCATAATGAAAAGCCGCACAGGCGACCTGCGCGCGTACTCATTCTTTATCGCTTTGAGCGTGTAGTCGAACCATTTCAGAGCGGCGCCGGTCATGTCCAGCACCGCATTTCTCCCGAATACGACATCACCGATTTTCCCTTCGGGCGATGTGGGCGTGTGGCCCCAGGGCCCAATGAGCAAGCGCTGGCCGGAACGAGCTTCCGGGGTGGCCGCTTCAGCGTGCAAGCCGGTGTAATTCTTGATCGAGCCTTTTAGAAAAAGGTCGTGCCACCCGGCAGCATGCAGCCCCCGCACATTCATTTCACCGTAGTGATCGGAGACGCGCCACCTTTGCCAATATGAATCGTTGCGTTCGTGCTCTATCCAGTCATGGAAATACGGAGCGAGCGCGGTAGGAGGCGGCGGCTTTAAGACAGGATAGTTTTCCAGAGGCAACCGGGCCACCCACTCTTTTGGGAGCCGGCCGTTCTCTGCCTGACGACGTAGCGTATCCACGGCCAAAATTGAAGTCCACGAACTGCTGAACCACTGCATCAGGACGCCGCTCTGGTAAGTCCAGCCGTCGTAGTATTCGGAGCCGGTCACATAGGGGAAAATTGCCACGAGGTGCGGCGGGCGCGCCATCGCTGCCAGCATCTGTGTAGCGCCGACGTAAGAGCCGCCGAACATTCCTACTTTCCCGTTGGAATTTTCTAACTGGGCCGCCCATTCAACCGAGTCATAACCGTCCTGACTTTCATCGCGGAAAGGATAAAACTCGCCACCCGAATCGTAACGACCGCGAGTGTCTTGCAACACCACGACATAACCGTGAGCCGCCAGCTCATTTGCCATGCCCGACTCGCCGGTGCGGTTGTAAGGAGTGCGCTCAAGCAGAACCGGGAACTTGCCCTCGCTCTCAGGTCGGTAAATATCCGCCGTGAGCAGCACGCCATCACGCATCTTCGTGCGAACACCCGTCTGAATGATTACCTTGTACGCTGTTCCGGACTGAGCTGAAAGAACCAATGATGGCGCGCTGACAACAGTGACGCTGCAAACAGCAATCATGAACACGGCGATCGATAATTTGCGTAGACAATTCATCAACCGATTTCTCATATCCGTTCCTTGTCGTGCGGGCCAATTGTTCAGAAAATAGATGACGCATCTCGGCAAACCGCAGTCCTGTTTATAAGGAATTGTGTTTGCCAGATTCCCATTTGCTGCGGCGGGCGGCCAGCGGTTCATTTTCCTTGAATCGCAGGGGCGGAGATGTCGATATTTCCCATCGTGTACCAGCCGTCTGCTTCACGTCCTTTGATTGCCAGACGAATCGCCGGATCGCTTGTACGCGGATCCAGCAGCGCGAGTCGTAGTCGGTAAGTGCCCGGCTTGAGCGAATCGGGAATGTACACCGTTTGGTCAACCACAGCGTCTCCCGGTAACCACTTCTTCACGTCTGCCGAGAGGGTCGTCGTTTGGCTGCCTTCATTGGATCGAAATTGCAGCGCCAGGATGTAGTCCCGGTACGGCGGCGCCACACCGGCGTTGAGCCACCACATGTGAACCGGCATCATCTCGCCGGTCTTTGCGGATCGGGAATACTCGAACCTCCGTAGTACCAGGCGGTAACCCATCCGCTTCTGCAACTCGTCAAACTTGTTTTTCCATTCAATAGGAATGGGAGAAGATTTAACGTTCACCGAACTAACATGCCACCGCAACGCCTGGTCAATTATGTAGTCAACGTCCCAACCCCTTTCCTTCCAGAACCCGGGCACCCAGCACGTTTCCAGCGAAACCGGGCTTCGTTGCCATACATCCTGCACCCCCATGCGCGCGATCTGCTGCGGATAGAAATCAAGCATGTGAGAAAAAGTCGGTCTATCCTTCCACTGTCTACCCATGTCGCCGAGGCAGTCGAGTCGCCAACCGGCGCCCCGCTGCGTACCGTAGGCCAGCGCTTGCGGTTCGTCGAAGTTCATTAGCAGCGGCGTGCGTTTGAAAGCGTCGAAGTAGATGTCTATGAGTCCTTTTTGAAACTGAAAGGCGGGCATGTAATCGCTCCAGCCTTCGCCCCAGTAACCGACAGACGAGATGTCGACGCTGTCCAGAAAAGGATGGCCATCGTAGCGCGCGCCTGCGGCTGCCACGAGCGCATTCCAATACTTCATGTAGAGCGGATCGCTGAAGTCGGGTTGCCAGATGGCGCCGTCTTTGTCGCCTGGCTGGTTAGCCCGCCGCGCGCCGGAATTGCGATACCATTCGGGCAGCGCGTGTTCTTCGTCGTAGGGCATCAGGCGGATGGCCAGCGTTTGCTGATGGCGCTGAGCTTCCGCTAATGCGGTGTCGATTATCTCCCAGCGAATTCGATCTGCTGTAGGTTGGAGCTCGTTCCAGAACCAGCGACAGTACGCGATGGACGTATCGGGAAAATCCGATCTGGTGGCAGAATCCGACCGCTTCCCGGTCGGCCCTTCCTCCGACCAGCGAAGTCCCAGATTCAACGGCTCACCATTGAATCGCTGAAATGTTGTTATCCCCATGCCGGGATTGATGAGTATCTCGCTGGTCTGTTCGGGCCTGACAACGACAGTTTGCGCCAGAGTGGCCGGAGAATTCGCGAAGGCAAGAACTAGTAGTAATGATATTCGGCTAAGCATGGTTGCTTTCCCCCGGTCACAGGTCAGTACCACCTGCCCTTAGCCCGCGAACGCCCCGCTGGCCGGCGCCCTCGTGCTTCATGAAATAGACCAGCTGACTTGAGAATTGAAAGGCCCAGTTAAAGGCGCGGGCAGGGTGGTTAACATCGAGCTTGACGGCCAGCGAAAAGAACCGTTGGAAACGCTCTCGATAAATCTCGCGCCGCTTTCGATCCTCGCTAAAAAAGATGCCCAGCGCGAAGGTGTAAGCCATCTCCGCATTGTGCATCTCCATGTCAGGGCCGAGCTCACCGCGTGGTGCTTTCTGATCAAGAGTGGCGAAACAGTTGATCACATAGTAGGCCTTCGATCCATCCGGCACGATCCCCTGGCGATCGAGAAAGTCGCACCACTTGACGACCGTTTCCGGCACGCGCCTATCGCCGGTCAGCGTCCAGTAATGGAAGAGGGGATCAAGCAACAGTGCCATCATCCATGCGGAAGTGGCGCCTTTGAAGGTCGCCTCATTAGGATCGTAGAGTTCCCAGTCCTGTCTCAAAGAACCGTCAGGAGGATGACCATCGGGCGGCTGCCGCTGGTGCTGGTAATACGCTGCAACACATTCACGCGCTTTTATCCAGTAAGCCGCGTCGCCCGTCATCTCCCATCCATGCAGGATGCCGAGCAACCCGTACCCCTGGTGCCGGAGCGTCCAGAAGTTTCGACCGCGTTCGGGGTCAACGCGGAGAGGAACGGGTTTGATGAGCTCGGGATGGTAAACAGGTTCTTGATGCTTAATGCAATACTGCGCCATCAGCTTGCCGGTGACGAGCGCGCGTTCGTCGCCGGTCAACAGGTAATGAATGTGCATCGCCCGCGGGTAAACGTATTTGAGGTCCGGCCCCTTCAAGGTGAAGATGCCGGCGTCAGGGCCGTTCATTTTCGTGTGCTGTCTTACGAAGTGCGCGGCGTGATAAGCGGCGTCGAGGAATTTCCTCTCTCCGGTGCGCACGTACATCTTGTAATAGACAGTCGTGCGATCAAAAAGCCACTCGGAATACACCTGGCTATCCAGATAGGCAAGCGACCCGGGAAAGTTTTTCTCGACAAACTGATCGTAAGGTGAATAAGCCCCGGAGGAGGTCGCCGGTGTCTGCGGGCCCACAATCAAGGAATCACAGAGCCATTGGGCCGGCAACAGCGCACTGACGCGCGGTCCTTGCAGACCTGCTCCATCAATCAATGTCCGCGATACGGGCACAAAGTCATTTGAATTCTTTTGCCGCGCCTGATGAAAGAGGATCCTGACTCGCTGGGTTTGCCGGCCTGCGAAGTCTGACTTGAATTGGATCAGCAGTGAACGAATGGCGCCTTCTTTTCCGCCGATGCGCCAGGGTTCCAGAGCGCGAACCGCGGCAATTACTTCTTGTCCGTTTTCAGCTACAACCTTCACGCGGCGCGGGTCCGCCAGAAAGCCGGGCGGAAGCGGAAGGCCAAAACTGACAAGCTCATTTCCCAGATCCGTCGCGCGACCCTCCAGAGTCACTTCCACTTCCGCCGTCCGCGGAGACATGTTCCCGGGCCGACGCGCCAGCGGAGCCGCCGCCAAAAACAGCAGGCTATTTTTGACAAACGACCGGCGTGAATCACTCGTTGTTCGCATGTGCGTTATCGGCTGAGTGAAAGGGAAGAGCAGCACGCGATCCACGAACCCACACGAAATCAGCAGTAAACTCGTTCGCGAGATTTCGTGATATGCGTTGGATCGTGCCCTCCCTAAGCATTGGTTAAGTCTTCAGGCCTAATAATCGGGAGGCATTTTCATAGTAGACCTTGCGCAGAATCTTCTCCGGTAGGTTAATTCCGTAGATCTGCCAACGTCCCTGGGGAGGTTTCGGCGCGGGGGCATAGTCGAAGTACTCATCCTCAGTTTCGAGAAACCGGTAATAGATTTCGTATAACTCGTTGCCGAAGATCTGCTGTGGAGTTTCATTGCCATGAGGCGTGGCATCTGTCGCAAAGACAATTCGATCCTGGTACTTGTCGAAAAACTTTCGCGCCATCCGTGGCTGTCGTCCCAGCTCGCCAATGCGGGCAGCAATATCAACATACATATTCGGATAGCGATCCAGGCACTCGGAAACGTAGGGCAGGTTCTCGGAGTCTGAGACGTGAAGGGCCACGAACTTCGTGCGTGGGTGGCGCGCCATCACCCGGTTGCGGGCTTCCTGTAATTCAGCATTGCTGGGAAAGTCCTTTCCATGAAAAGACCAGTCGGGGTGGGCGCTAAGTTCCTCATAGCGTTCATTGAAACGATCGATTGGCAGAAAGAATGCGTCGGGATCAGAGACATGAATCGCCACCGGCATGTCCAGAGCGCCCGCCGCGTCCCACATTTTATCGAAACGCCGGTCATCTACTTTGACCAATGGACCAGTCGTCACGTTCTCCCTAAGATAGAGACCTAACCTCTTGAGAACCTTCAATCCCCTCGCGCCCATCTTCTTCGCGCTTTCGAGTTGATCCGCCTGAAACTGGGAATAATCTGGAGTGATGATTTTGTCGTACCATGGCTCAGTGAAGACAATGAAACGATCGGGATGCGGCGCCTGCCAGTGACGAATCGTTTCCCCGAGCAGAGGTCCATAGCCACCCGTTAGATTGATCATCATGCGAATGTTCTTGGCATCCATCACCTGAAGAATCTCTTCCGGCTTCGCGGTGTGATGAACAACTTCCGTTTTTCCCTTGCGATCAATCCACGACAAGTGTGAGTGAAAATCTATATTCGGGTAGCGCGACCGCGGTACGTGTGTTTGCGGTACATGTAGCATGCTTCGCGGCTGATAGTCCTTCAATGCCAACGGCCTGTCATTCCCCTGGGACTTGACTGCCCCGGGCCGGGAGCTGGATTTAGCATCGGCGCGGCTGCGGTTAAGAAATTCGGCCCCGACCATAGCCAGTCCAGCCGTCGCAGCTGTTGCTAACCAGTGTCTTCTACTGCTCGCGTCCATTTGTCCTCCTAGGTACCTGGCTGCGTTCCAAGTCGACAATTAAGAACAAAGATCATATTTAGTTTGACAATCTCCATGGCGTGTATTATTGGATTACCCATCGTTCGTTTTTTCAAAAACAATTAGATCGCATCACTCACTCGATACGGAGCGTCGAGTGTTTGTAAGCAGCCCCAACTAACCGTTCAGACCTGATGAACCAGTTCCCTGTAGAAATGGCCGACAGGTCTGAATTTTCAAAGATTATCGACTCGTTCTCGGTCGCAATTCTGATCTGGCATTGGGCGGATGACAACTCCAACAAACGGGCTTAGCGCCTTATAGCATCAGAAACCCGCGGTAGCAACGGTTTTTATTCACCTTGTTTGTTCAAGGGTCTATGGAATATTTAGGCCATTCAGCCGCAACGGTATTCTTAATTATCTCTGAAAGAACGCGACAATGATTGTCTCGGAACTAAAAATTGCTTTGTCCGAAATACTTATCGGAGAAGACAATCAGTGGGCCAGAGTCCGATCAAATGGCGACAAGTTGGGGCTTCTGGATTATCTGACCGAGACGGGGAATTCTCAACGTGAGATGAGTGATCGCTCCGTTCTTTACCTCTTCGAGCAGGAATATGGCAATCACGAGGAGCAGCTCAGGGACAAGTTGACGCGATTAAACGAACTTTGCGATTTGTTTCTGAAACTCTACGGTGATGGCGCGGTTACCCTGTTGCGTGCTCCAGCTCGAATCAATATTCTCGGTGAGCACATCGATTATGTCTCCTATATTCCCACCGCCTCGCTTAGCTTCGGAAGCAGAGAACGCGATATGTTGATGTTGTATCGTGCCAGTGAGGCGAACCGTGTGCGCGGTGCTTCCACTGCTCAAGACTATCCGCCTTTCTCCTTCACACTCGATGAGGGACCTCCTGTGCCGGCAACCGGCAGCGCCGCAGATGACTGGTTATCCTACTTGTATGCGAAGCCTGCCCCTGTGCCTCATTGGGACAATTACGTAAGGGGCGCCGCCTACTTTGCACGTATGAAGTTTGGCGAACAAGCCCGATTTGGATTTGATTTTGCGGTTGATTCCAATATACCGCCGGGTGGCGGGGCGTCTTCTTCTTCCGCCTTAGTCGTACTGGCAGGCGCAGCCGTACGCGAAGGCAATCATATTAAATACACGCCCGAGGAGTTGGCCCGCGATTCTGCCAGGGCCGAATGGTATGTCGGTACCAGAGGCGGGGCGATGGACCACATAACCATCTGTCTCGCCCGTACCTCACGGGCAGTGCGTATTAGTTATTGGAGGGACGACACGCGGCGTGTTTCCATGCCTGGCCAGTACTTCCAGTGGATAACGTTCTTCTCAAAGGCAGCCGATAAAGGGCGCGAAATAATGATTGAGTACAACGAGCGCGCGGCTGTCTCGCGATTACTAATCCCGGGAGTAATCGAAGGCTGGAAGATGAAGCAGCCCGACCGCCATCGCGCCTGGTCGAAAGCGGTGGAATCGTTTGCCAAAGGATCGGTGGCCGCTCTCCATGAAATTGAAGCTTTGATAATGGAGCTGCCCGAAACTCTTGCCCTCACAGCCATTGAGCAGGACTATCCCGATACGTTTTCTGAATGCGACCGCGCCTTCCCGGCACTGGTCAAAGAGCGGCGAAATTTGCCGTTGCAAGTGCGATCCCGGGCCCTGCATCACCTCGGAGAGGTGCGCCGGGGTGTGCTCGCCACAAATATTCTGGATTCGATCGAGCGTGGTTCGGATGCTCGCGAGCACATCTCCGCTATGCGCTCGCTCGGCGCAATTCTTAACGAATCACATCAGAGCTTGCGGGATCTCTATGGCGTTAGTACTGCGGAAGTGGAACATTTAGTCGAAATCATTCGCTCAGATCCAAATGTTTACGGCGCGCACCTGATGGGCGGCGGCTTCGGTGGAAATGTGCTGGCGCTTACGAGCGAAGAACACGTCCCGGCGCTGACAGAACGAGTGCAGGCGGAGTATTACGAACCGCGCGAGCGGCATGGAATTCGAGAGGGATCGGTCATGATCTCAACGCCGGGTAACGGACTCGGACCACTCACCTTGAATAGTGTATGGCGTGAAGCAATCGAACAATTCAACTCGATGGGTCGCGATGCTGAGGCTTACCGCGAGAACATTTCGGCCATGCTGGACACGCTACAAGTCGACGCCCCGGCCGCAGAGGTCTGGCCTGTAATCGTGGCGGCAGGCAAAGGAGCCCGTGCGAGGGAAACGGGCCTGGAGGTGCCAAAGCCCCTGGCCTTGATAGGGGGCAAACCCGCCATCGTTCACGTACTTAACAGTGTGCGGACAGCTTTTGGAAAAACGCGGCCACCGCTCGTCATCGTTTCACCGGAAACGCAATCAGCTGTCCGCGAAGCGCTCGCAGGCGAAGAGGTAACATTCGTCCTGCAGCCTGAGGCTTTGGGAACGGGAGACGCCGTCTTTAGTGCATACGAACAAATGCGTAACTTTAATGGACTGGCATTTGTTATTTGGAGCACTCAGCCCGTGATTAGTTCGAATACGATGCAACGCACTGTAAAGCTGGCGACGCTCTTTGATGATTACCAGATGGTGCTGCCAACGGCGCTGAAGAATCTTCCTTATGCCCCGTTGCACCGCGATGAGCATAGCCAGGTCCGATCGGCGTGCGAGACGCACCTCGAGACAGCGGAGCTCGCGGATTTCGGAGAAACTAATATCGGGTTGTTCGTGCTGAAGAGTAAGACGATGTTCGAAACCCTGCTCGATCTGAGACAGCGCTACTGGGACGAATCGGCCGGGCGTTACGAGCGTCCGGGTTATGAGCTGGGTTTCCCTAACGAGCTAATCAACTATCTGGGTCGACGAGAAACCGGCGTCTTTGCGTGTCCCATTGCAGACAGTCGTGAGGAGCAGGGAATCAAGACGCTTGAAGACGTAGGCCGTTGCGAGCAATTCATCTCCGAGTTGCAGGCGGGTTCAGTTTGAGAATGAATCATTTTGCGTTGCGTTGGGAGTCCCGACTCTCATTCACCGCAGAAAGGCAGACCGGACCATGTGTTAGCTTCCGAACTTACCTGGCCAGGATCGCAAACTAACAGTTTGCGTTACGGTACGGAACAAAGACTATGGCAAAGATTGACAAGATAGCGCGCCGGCCAATTTCAAACTTGCGCTGGTGGATCGGCGGACTTCTCTTCGCCTCGACTGTTATCAACTACATCGATCGCCAGACGCTCTCCGTGCTGGGCCCTTACCTCAAGATTGACTATCACTGGAACAACGAACAGTTCGCCTTGATCGTGATTGCGTTTCGCGTCTCCTATTCTGTCGGCCAAACGGTTTCTGGCCGTCTCATTGATCGCATCGGAACGCGCAAAGGTTTGACCATCACCGTCATCTGGTACTCATTGGCGGCGATGTTAACGTCGTTCGCCGTTGGCATACGCAGCTTCGCCTTTTTTCGCTTTTTGCTGGGCGCGGGCGAGTCTGCCAACTGGCCGGCCGCGACGAAGGCCGTCTCTGAATGGTTTCCCAAACGCGAACGCGGTTGGGCCGTAGCTCTCTTTGACAGTGGCTCCTCTATCGGCGGCGCGATTGCGCCACTACTCGTCATCGGGTTGTATAAATACTTCGGCAGTTGGCGTCCGGCCTTCGTCATCACAGGCACGTTTGGGTTCCTGTGGCTGGGTGCCTGGCGGCTGCTATACCATCCGCCGGAAACCCATCCGCGCATTAGTGAGAGCGAGCGCGAGATGATCATGGCTGATCGCCTCGATCAGGAAACTGCTGAGGCGCGCACCGGTCCGCGGCTCGCCTGGCTGGATTTGATTAAGCTGCCGCAGACGTGGGGAGTCATAGCCGCGCGCACGATGACGGACCCGGTTTGGTTTTTCATCACCGATTGGTTCGCGATCTACCTCGTGAGCAAAGGAATTAGTCCCGAACAGGGACTGCTGGCCTTCTGGATTCCGTTCGTGGCTGCTGACCTGGGCAACTTTTTTGGCGGCGGCGTCTCCAGTTGGCTGATCAAACGCGGCTGGCCGGTGTTGCGTGCGCGCAAAGCGGTGGTGGTGTTTGGCGGACTGGGCATGACGCTTCTTATTCCAACTATTTTTACTTCAAACCTATTCGCACTCGCCGGCCTGTTTGCTGTTTCGACTTTCGCCTACGCTTCCTTTTCAACAATGGCGCTCGTGCTGCCCTCGGATCTATACAGAAGCGAGTCGGTCGCCACCGTGAGCGGAATGAGCGGCACCGGAGCCGGGGTGGGCACGATCATCTCGACCTATCTGATTGGCTACGTTTCGGACCGCTCCTCATTCGAGCCGATTTTGATCACGGCGAGCCTAATACCCCTGGTGGGCATGGTCCTGGTTTTGTTTCTGGTTCGCGACAGGCGGCCCATGAAGGTTCAAATTCCGACCTAGGTAACAGCAAAGCGTCTTAAGGAAGTTTGATGCAACCAGGCCACAAATACTGCAATCCGTTCGGCACCGGCTCGGATAGTTTATGAAGCCACTAAAGATCGGAATCACAGGCGTGCGCGGCGTCGTTGGCGAGGCTTTTACGCCGGAGTTGGCCGTCGGGTTCGCGCAGGCATTTGGCACGTATCTGAACGGTGGGCGCATCCTGGTTTGCCGCGATACGCGTCCGTCAGGGCCAATGGTCCACGCCGCCGTGTGTGCCGGTTTACTGGCGGCGGGCTGCGAGGTCATTGATCTGGATATCTGCCCTACCCCAAGCATGCAACTAGCGGTGAAATGGCTCGATGGTGACGGCGGCATTGCCATTACCGCGGGCCACAACCCCGCGCGCTGGAACGCGCTCAAGTTTGTTCGCGCGGATGGTCTTTATCTGAACTCGACCCAGGCCGAAGAATTGCTCGATATCTATCATCAGGGTGAGTTCCTGAAAACCACCTGGGATAAGATCAGGACCACGATCGACCGTGAAAATGTAATTGAACATCATATTGAAGTCTTGCGGGCCGCGTTCGACGTCGAGGCAATCCGATCGAAGCGAATGACGGTTGCGGTTGACTGTTGCAATGGAGGGTGCGCGCTCCTGATACCGCGTTGGCTCGAGGAACTAGGTTGCCAGGTGCTGGCCCTTAATGATGACCCCTCCGCCCCTTTCCCACATTCGCCCGAACCGAAGCCGGAAACGATGGCCCAACTTCGCGCGGTGGTTAAAGCCGGACGCGCCGACATCGGCTTCGCCCACGACGCAGATGGCGAGCGCCTCGGCATCGTTACGGAATCAGGCGAACCGCTATCGGAAGAGTTGTCACTTCCGATCGCTGCTGAAATTCGCTGGCAGCGGCGCAGCGGACCCATCGTGACTAACGTTTCCACCGGCAGCGCTATCGATCAACTCGCCGCCCGCTACGGCGCCACCGTTGTGCGCACTCCTGTGGGACAACCCTATATCTCCGAAGCAATCATCGAGCACGACGCCATTCTCGGCGGCGAAGGCAGCGGCGGCATCGCAGTTCCGGAAGTCCACCCCACACACGACAGCGCTGCGGCCATCGGTCTAATCCTTGAGCGACTGGCGCGTGGGGACGTGCAAATCTCGGATCTAGCAAGCCAATTGCCGCGCGCCACGATGGTCAAGTACAACGTTGAGGTAGAACCCAATCGTCTCTACTCGCTACTGCAAAGTTTTCGCTTTCTGGTCGAGCGCGAAAAACTAGACCATGACCTGACCGACGGCGTTAAAGTGTCGCTGCCCGATGGGTGGGTACACGCGCGCGCCTCAAATACTGAGTCGATGATCCGGCTGATAGTCGAAGCCCGGGATCCGAAGCGCGCTCAGGAATTGCTCGACTGGGGCAGGGACAGGATGGGGAAGTGATGGAAGATAATGAGTCAGTTGCACTAATCTCATTAACACCTGGCTTAGCCACGTGTCTACAGGCAATCTCTTGATCCGTGAACCGTTTTACCGGTTTACCAGCGAAAACCGTTGAAACTGTTAGAGCGACATTCACCTTGATGGATCACCGCACTGAAGTGCGGTGTTAATGAGAATTTCACAACTGACCCACTACCTGATCGATTGACTCCAGGTCTTAAAGCTTTGTACTGCACTTTGAAAAGAATTCTCTTGTAGTCAAAAACACAGAGATCAAAAGACCCAAGCTCAGAGTCCTATCCAGTGAATCATGCGAGCCATACCAACTCTTAAGATCAGTATTTCCGGTGTGCGAGGTGTGATCGGCGACTCGCTGTCACCAACGTTGCTCACTCGCTTTGCGCAAGCCTTCGGTACCTATGTCGGCTCAGGCACAATTGTAATCGGCCGCGATCCGCGAACTTCCGGCGAGATGGTCAAGCAAGCAGTTGTCGCCGGACTCTTGTCGAGTGGCTGCCGCGTCGTCGATGTGGGCATGTGCCCCGTCCCAACCGTGCAGCTAATGGTGGCCCAACACGGGGCCCACGGCGGACTTGCTATCACTGCCAGCCACAATCCCCCGGAGTGGAACGCCCTGAAATTCATTGGTCCCGACGGATTATTCCTGGGGCCGGGACTTGCTCGCGAGATGCTCGATATCTACCACCAGGGCGAATACTTGAAGGTGGCGGGAAGCGAAATGCGTGGTGTCGAGAGTCTGACCGGAGCAACTGACCTGCATATCAAAGCCATTCTCGCCTCGCTGGGGCCGCTACCGCAGAAAGGGCGGGGACTGCGTGTCGTGCTTGACGCCTGCAATGGCGCAGGCTCAATCGTTGGCCCGAAGCTACTCGAAGCGCTCGGCGCGGACGCTATCTCAATTAACAATCAACCCAACGGCCAGTTCCCTCGACCCGCCGAGCCTCTTCCGGAGAACCTGGGCGACCTGTGTGCAGCGGTCAAGCAGCATCGCGCCGACATCGGTTTCGCGCAGGACATGGATGCAGATCGCCTGGCCATTGTCTCGGAGTTGGGAGAGGCCATTGGTGAAGACTACACGGTGGTCCTGGCTACGTTGTATGTGCTCGGCCGAGAGCCTGGCCCGGTCGTTGCCAACCTCTCAACTACTCACGCGTTGGATTTCGTGACAAAGCTGTTTGACTGTCCTCTTTATCGCACCAGGATCGGCGAAGCCAATGTCACCGAACGCATGCAGCGCGAAGGCGCTGTGATCGGTGGCGAGGGCAATGGCGGCGTAATCTATCCGCGGGTCAACTTCGCCCGCGACAGCCTTGTGGGAATGGCGCTCGTGCTTCACTTGCTTGCCGATCGGGGACGCTCGCTTTCTGAAATTCTCAAGGAGCTGCCACGCTTATACATGATGAAGGAGAAACTGCCCTGCCCTTCGCACAAGATAGGTGAAGTCTTGAAGATGATCCGTCAAGTCTATGAATCCTCCCCGGTGGACTTGACGGACGGAGTGAAAGTTATCCTTCCCAACGGATGGTTTCACGTCCGCGGCTCGAACACGGAACCAATCATCCGCCTTACCGCCGAAGCTGAAACTCCAGAGCAGGTGCGTTTGATAAGCGACCCCGTATTCGAATTAATGCGAAAGGTAATCAATACGGAAAAGTGAAATCGAAGACAAGTCTTTTATTGAAACTTAACGCGAAGAGAACTCAATGAGCTATGCAATCGGTGTGGATCTGGGGGGAACCAACATCAAGATCGCAGTCGTCTCCCACGATGGCGAAGTGTTGGAGTTCTTAACCTGCGAAACCGCAGACGACGAAACGGGCTCCTGGGCTGAAACGATCAAGCAAAAGATCGGTGGGATTCAGAATGAACGCGGTGAACCAGCAAGCCACATAGGTCTTGCCGCTCCCGGCCTGGCGGCGCGAGATGGCCGCTCAATAGTCAACCTGCCGGGCCGACTCGGGGGACTTGAAGGGCTCGTCTGGACGGAGGTTTTGCAAACGCCGCGCGCGGTGCTGGTGCTCAACGACGCTCATGCGGCGCTCCTCGGTGAGGTCTGGAAAGGAGCAGCGGCCGGGTTTAGTAATGTGGTGCTCCTGACGCTCGGCACGGGAGTTGGAGGCGCGATCCTCGTTGACGGCCGTCTCTTCAAGGGTCATATAGGAAGAGCCGGACATTTCGGGCACATTTGCCTGAACCCGGATGGTCCGCCGGATATTGTCGGCACACCGGGCAGTCTTGAAGCGATGATCGGCGACTACTCGTTGATAGCTCGTTCGGCAGGGAGATTCAGCTCCACGCGCCAACTGGTCGCCGCAC
Source organism: Pyrinomonadaceae bacterium (assembly GCA_039933315.1). Taxonomy (GTDB): domain Bacteria; phylum Acidobacteriota; class Blastocatellia; order Pyrinomonadales; family Pyrinomonadaceae; genus DASXRU01. Next base: position 3,733 of record JBDTOI010000047.1, on the reverse strand, counting down.
ACCTTGCCGGTGATTCACAGGCTACAAATATCTGGTTGCGATCTGTCTACCATCTTGCCGTCGGCATCACTTCCATCATTAATGCGTTTGATCCCGAAGTGATCATTCTTGGCGGGGGAATCGCGCGCGCCGGTTCAGCACTCTTCGAACCACTCGCGGGTTTTATGGAACAAGTGGAATGGCGACCATTGGGACACCGAGTGCCCATCATCCCGGCTGCCTTAAGCGATCAGGCTGGGGCTCTCGGCGCCGTATATCATACAATTCGCGGGAACGAGGAGGGGTTCGGGTGAAGTTTCGCTGGCTTTTGGTTAGTCTCGCTACACCTGGATCACGGAGGCAGTTATGAGCTGGCGGCGCGTTGCATCGACCGCGGTCATACGTCGGTGATGATCGATGGTTCGAGACTATCATTTTCGGACAATTGTGCGCTGACGCGTCGTGTTAGTGAACTCGCGCACGCTCATGGTGTTTCGGTCGAGGGCGAGTTGGGACACGTTACACATAACGACGAAGCCCCGGGCGAAGCGATTGCACGCTTCTACACGCGTCCCGAGGACGCCGCGCAGTTTGTAGCCGAAACCGATGTAGACGCCCTGGCAGTCGCCGTCGGAACGGCACACGGTTTCTATAAGGGTGAAGTGCGACTGGACTTTGAACGGCTGAAGCAGATTAGAACGGCGGTCGGTGAAACAGCCCTTGTGCTTCACGGCGGCTCGGTTGTCTCCGCAGAGTTGCGGCGCGCTATCAAGTGCGGCATCACAAAGATCAACTTCGGCACTGAGTTAAAAGACCCCTTCACTCGCGCTGTGAAAACATCGCTTTCATCAGACGAGGACATTAATTTGCGACGGACCTTCGCGCCGGCCAATGCCGCCGCGCAGGAGGTCTCGCAGGCGAAGATACGAATCCGTTCGGAACGGCAGTAACCAAAACGAAAGGCGGAGCGCGAACGCATGACAAATTTCAACTGGTTATTGGACGGAAGCATCGTCGGGTTGTACCTGCTGGCAACGATGGTGGCCGGCCTGATGGTGCGGAAATATGTTGGCAAGGTAGAACACTTCCTCGTCGCCGGGCGGGAGATGGATGTTTACCTTGGGATTGCCTCGCTGGCAGCCACGGAGTTCGGCATCGTTACCTGCATGTACACCGCACAAAATGGTTACGAGAAGGGATTTGCCGGCGCGACGCCGGGCATCCTGATGGCGGCGGCTATGCTGATAGTCGGTTTGACGGGGTTTGTTATCAAGCCGCTGCGCGACTCCGGTGTGATGACGATCCCCGAACTATTCGAGAAAAAGTTTGGCCCGCGCATTCGCTGGGCGGCCGGCGTCGTCATCGTGCTTGGCGGTCTGCTTAACATGGGCGTCTTTCTTCGCACCGGTGGGCAATTCCTGGTGGTGGTTGCAGGGTTGGACGTGAAGTACCTCGAGATCATGATGACAGCGCTGCTCGTCGGAGTGGCCGTTTACACCATCCTCGGAGGAATGTTGTCCGTGTTGGTGACCGACTTCCTGCAATTCGTGGTTATGAGCGCGGGATTGATTTTGGTCACCATTCTTATTCTCATGAACGTGGGATGGGAGAACATGGTCAACACCGTCGAGCTGCGTTACGGCGCGGGCGGCTTCAACCCCTTCATCAACCCGACGATGGGCTGGCAGTACGTACTCTTCAACCTGATGCTGAACACGGCTGCCGTGCTTACGTGGCAAACGATCATAGCGCGCGTGCTGGCAGCGAAGGACACCAAAACGGCGCGCAAGGTTTACACGCGAACCAGTTTTTTCTTCGTGTGCCGATTCTTGATTCCGGGGATTTGGGGTATCGCCGCGCTCACGACCCTGGGTCCGATGGCGAATACTCTCGAAGCGATGCCACGTTACCTGAGTACGGCAGTGCCGGCCGGACTGATGGGGATTCTAATTGCGGCGATGCTGGCGGCTGACATGTCCACCGACTCCTCCTACATGTTGACGTGGTGCAGCGTGATCTACAACGACATCATGGCGCCTTTCCGCAAGAAGCCATGGTCCGAAAAGAAGGGCCTGTTTTGGAATCGGACCATCATCGCGCTGATAGGAATTTTCCTGCTGCTCTATGGTCTTTGGTACCCACTCAAGGGGGATCTCTGGACCTACCTCGGAGTAACGGGCACGATTTATCTGGCCAGCATCTCGATGCTGCTTATCGCCTGTTCCTACTGGAAACGCGCTAACAGCTGGGGCGCCGCCGCTTCGATATTTATCAGCGCGGCTATCCCCATCACCTATTTGGTGATGGAACAGGTACCCTCCACCGCCGGCCTGGCGAAGACTATCGGCCCATATTACTCCGGCATTGCGACCTACGTGCTTTCCGGCGCGGCGATGGTCGTGGGGTCATTACTTAAACCGAACTCGGGAATTGATTCGCGGAAGGAGTTTGCCTAATGCCGAAACATTGGTTCTGGTGGCTGATGACAGCTGCCTGTGTGGTCTGGTACTCGACCGTCACAGTTTATGTCTCAATCAAGGGGGCCGCGGACATTAAGAACATGCTCGCGCGCCTCGACGCCACCAAGGCAAGAGAAGAAGCCGAGAAAGAGTAAGACTGAGACTCCGACCGCTTGCCGGAGGCTGGCTTTGTGCTCGTCTGCGTTAGTGCCAATCCTGCGATCGATCGTCGACTGCGACTGAAAAGGGCTAAAAACAAACTGGAGACCACGCATGGTTCGGCTCGCACTGGTAGGTTGTGGGGAACATTCACGAAGCAGCCATGCTGCTCCGCTTGCCAGGTACGCGGCGCGGCATCCCGGAGAAATTGAACTCGTAGCAGCATGCGATCTAAGCGCCGATCGCGCCGCACAGTTCTGCCGGGAGTTTGGGTTCCAACGCGCTTATACCGAAGTGGAAAAAATGTTGGCCACCGAGAGTCTCGACGGATGCGTGTGCGTCATGCCTATGGAGCACATCGTTGATGGCGCCATACAATTCCTTGAGCGCGGCATGCCATGCGTAATCGAAAAGCCGCTGGGCACTTCGCTCGCAGAGGCCGAGAAGTTGGCGCGGGCGGCGCGTGAAACCAATACGCCCCACATGGTGTCCGTGAACCGGCGCTTCGTCCCCTACCTTAATCGCGCCCGTTCCTGGAGCAACGAGCGGGGACCGCTGCAGTATGTGCGGGCCACCCAAGTACGTCATGCGCGCAGCGAGCCCGACTTCATCTGGTCAACTGCCATCCACGTGCTCGATGCGCTGCGTCACATTGCCGGCGAGATCACAGACTTTGATGCGGAGATCTTACGTCAACCCGGACTTTCCGGGTTTTGGTATGTCATCTCGCTTCGCTTTGAAAGTGGGGCGAAGGGGCGAATAGAAGTTCTGCCCACGGCCGGTATGGTTGAAGAGTCGTATGAGTTGTTTGGCGAGGGGTATCGCGCGCGTGTAACGGCGGGGTCCGGCACTCAGCGTTCATTGGAATGCTGGCAGGATGGCCAGATAGTAATCGAGGAAAAAGCTTCAGAGAACGAACCCGAGGACCTCCGCAACGGCGCCTACCAGGAAGTGGAAGAGTTTGTCAGGGCGCTGCAAACGGGGACACGGCCCCGGCCCGGCGTCGAAGACATCCTACCCTCGGCGCGCATTTGCTTCGCCATAGCCGGCTCGATCGCCGAACAATTGTAGGAGCGTCCCTCCGTGGGCGCCCCAGGTAGGGCAACGAGGGGCGCCCACGGAGAGACGCCCCTACA
>JBDTOI010000046.1:0-25986 GCA_039933315.1 Pyrinomonadaceae bacterium | reverse complement strand
TAGCCTCTCCATAGTATTAATCAATCGTGACGGAAAGGCGGAGCCTTTCCGCACGGTGCGGCGGCAGAGCCGCAGGGCATCAAAGCATCATGAGCCACACCATAATAGCTGCGGTGGATGACATGTTTTTCATGTCAAAGATTCGCGCCACTGCGGAGAGTCTGAATGTGACGATGCGCTTTGTGCGAAACGTCGATACTTTGTTTTCAGTCGCCGGTGAGTCGCGTCCGGCCCTCATCATTGTCGATCTCCACACGGAGAAACTCGATCCGTTGGAGTTAGCCCGTCGTCTGAAATCGGATGCAGAACTGAGCACCGTGCCGCTACTCGGCTTTTATTCGCACGTTGAAACAGAACTGCGCGATCAAGCCCAGAGTGCAGGCTTTGACCAGATCATGCCGCGCTCAGCCTTCAGCGCCGACCTCGCGCAGATACTGTCGCCGGATTGATCAAGCAGCACTCGTGGTAACAGAGCAGCGGGGAGACTTTGCACAGAGACTCTTATTTCGTGTTGTTTCGTGTAGTTAGTGTGATTTCGTGGATCGTGTGGCTGCGAATCCCAAGCACACGATCCACGAAATGACACGAAATCCCACTAAGCAACATTAACGAAGGCCATAGACGTTCTGCCATTAATCAGTTGCGGGCTATTTGGCAACGTGCTACAAGGCAGTGAGGTCGTTCAAAGCAAACTCGCAGACCTTATGTCCCTTTTCCCCGAGCACCTCTCCGCGCTGGCCGATGCCGGCAGTCGCTTGCCTTCCTTTGTCTCTAAAATCACTCCGGCCGTGACTATGGTCTTCGTATTGGCCTGCAGTGTCTCAGCCCAGTCGCAGGGCCGCCTCAACGGTGTAGTGCGAACCACGTCCGGCGTGGCCATCGCGAAAGTAATCGTCGTTGCCACAAATCAGGTCACCGGAAGAGACAAACGCGCTCGCTCCGGAAACGATGGTCGCTACTCGCTGCAACTGAACGCCGGCGCCTATCGCATCTCAGTGCAGGGAAACTACGCGGCGAAGTTTGACAAGAACAAAGACTATGGTCAGTTCGTCATCCCACGCCCGGATACGCTGGAGAATGTCGTCATAACTCCGGGTAAAGAAACCGCTATCGACATCACTGTTGAGGAAAAGAAGCGGGTGGATCCGGCCGAACGAACTGATAAACCCACCGGTCACGCAGGCGATCCGACGGTGCAGTCAGAACCGCAGGTAACAGCCGATCGTCGAGCCGTGCGCGATCGCTGGCGTATAGGCTTTCCGGAGTACGACCGCTATGGCGATCGTGCAGCCCGTGGACGCGACATCCCCTTCAAAAGGACCAGTTGGTACGATCCCTACAACCAGAGCGTGCTCAAAGGCGACTATCCCATTATCGGCAATAACACTTTCATGGTCCTGTCCGGCGTCAGTTCAACCACGGTCGAGTTGCGCCGCACGCCTACGCCCAGCGATGTCAGCAGCGACGAGCCCCTGAGCGGCGAGTTTTTTGGGCAACCCGAAGCGTTGGCGGTTAACCAGACGGTGCAGGTAAGTTTTGAGTTGTTCCATGGCGACACGACCTTCAAGCCGCGTGATTGGGCCATCAAGATATCGCCAACATTCAGTATCCCAAACTATCTGAACGCGCGCGAAAACGGCGTCGTGAATATTGATGTGCGGCGCGGCACCAACCGCACAGACACGCATGTCTCGTTTGAGGAAGCATTCGCCGAAGTGAAGCTGGCCGACCTTAACGCAAACTATGATTTCATTTCACTGCGCGCGGGTATTCAACCATTCGTCTCCGACTTTCGTGGCTTCATTTATTCCGATAACAATCTGGGCGCGCGTCTCTTTGGCAGCCTGGCAAACAATCGTTACCAGTACAACCTGGCCTTCTTTTCTCAACTGGAAAAGGACACGAACAGCGGGCTTAACCGCTTCGACCTGCGCCATCAGAATGTTTACATCGCCAATATTTTCCGGCAGGACTTTCTCAGGAAGGGCTACACAATTCAGGCCAGTCTGCATTACAACGACGATCGTCGCAGTCGTAAATTCGACCGGAACGGTTTTCTGGTGCGGCCCGCTCTAATTGGCGACGTGCGGCCCCATGCAATCAAAGTCGGCTACCTGGGAATCAGTGGTGACGGGCACATAGGGATCCTGAACCTGTCGCATTCCTTCTATCACGCCATCGGCCAGGACGATCGCAACCCGATCGCCGGTCGCAGTGTTCGCATCAAATCCAATATGGCCGCGGTCGAGGCGTCGGTGGATCGCGACTACCTGCGCTTTCGCGGTTCTGTCTTCTGGGCCCAGGGAGATGTCGATCCCACCGACAGTAAGGCGACCGGATTTGACGCCATCTTCGACGATCCGAATTTTGTTGGCGGCCAATTCTCGTTCTGGAACCGCCAGGGCATACGACTGACGCAAACGGGTGTTGGTCTGGTTCAACCAAACAGTATTTTGCCGAGTTTGCGCAGCAGCAAGATCGAGGGCCAGGCGAATTTTGTTAACCCCGGCATCTTCATCTATAACCTGGGATTCGATGTTGAGGTGACCCAGCGGATCAAGGCTGTCTTCAATGCCAACTACTTGCGCTTCCATCATACGCAGCCGCTCGAGTACGTTCTGTTTCAGAATAATATCCGTCCCGAGATAGGCTTTGATTACAGTCTGGGTGTCGCCTACCGGCCGTTTCTAATCAATAACGTGACGTTCACGTTTGGCGCGGCCACGCTGCAAACCGGTCGCGGCTTTCGTGACATTTTTACCGACCGCTCACGCAACTGTCCGGCGAACGTGAGCGACTTCTGCGAGCCCGACGTGATCAACCCGCGCCGGCCGCTGTACTCGCTTTTCGCGCAGATGAAGTTGATCTTTTGACCGGCTTTGTTGGTGTTACTTCGTGAGATTGCGTGTAATTTCGTGGATCGTGCGCTTACGAATCGGAGCCATACTATCCACGAACCACACGAAGCGGCACGAAAACACACGAAATGAAAGTTTTGTGCAAAGAAACGATTCGTAGTTGCCTCCATGAATCACGCTAGCACGACTGAGAATCGCAAATTCATTATGATTGCCGCGCTGATACTTTTGTCGGCGATCATAGTTACTACCGGCGCAAGTTCTTCCGTTGTCACAACGCCAAATACGACGGCCTCTGTATCTCAGGCTGCGCCGGCGCCAGTACTCGAAGGCTGCGTCTCGTGTCACGGCAAAATCGAGCCGATGCACAAGTATGGGACCACCGGCGCGCTCGATCAGTTGAAGGATGGCAAAGATGCGCAAGGCTTGAGTTGCACGGCTTGTCATGGCGGCAATCCGGTTGCAACGGCAAAAGAGACGGCGCACGTGCGTGCGCGGTTTCCTAAACAATGGCAACGGGACGGCAAGTACACCGGCGCCAATCCGGAAAGAACCAATACGCTGCTGGCAAAGGAAAGCGCAGAGTTTCTTCGCTTCATTAACCCCGGCGATCTTCGCGTCGCCCGGACAACGTGCGGCGAGTGCCACAATATCGAAACTAACGGCGTGGCCCGCAGCATGATGACTCATGGAGCGATGCTGTGGGGCGCCGCGCTCTACAATAACGGCGGATTTCCCATCAAGGACACGCGGTTCGGCGGAAGTTACAGCGAGACCGGAGCGCCGCAAAGCCTGTTGCAGGTCCCGGCGCCCACTGAGGAGCAAAGGCGCGCCAAAGGCTTTCTCGCGTTTCTCGATCCATTGCCGCGTTGGGAAATCTCGCAGCCGGGAAACATCCTGCGCGTCTTCGAGCGCGGCGGAAAACGGCGTCTGGAAGTAGGCCTGCCTGATAAGGAGGAAGAGCCGGGCAAACCGGACAAGGGTTTAAGTCCGCGCGGGCTGGGAACAAACCAACGCACCGATCCGGTTTATCTGGGGATACAAAAGACTCGTTTGCTTGATCCGACGCTGAATTTCCTCGGCACCAACGATCATGCCGGCGACTACCGTTCATCCGGTTGCACCGCCTGCCACGTCATCTATGCCAACGATCGGAGTGCATTGCATTCCGCCAGCTACGCCGCAGCCGGCAACCGCGGCCAGTCCCAAACGGCAGACCCGAGCATTCCCAAAGATGAATCCGGTCATCCCATCCGCCATCAATTCACCTCGCAGATTCCCACCTCGCAATGCATGGTCTGCCACATGCATCCCGGCGAGAACATGGTGGCCAGTTACCTGGGCTTGACCTGGTGGGACAACGAAACCGACGGCGACAAAATGTACCCGGCGAAGCAAGTGACGCCTTCGCAGGATGACGAGCGGGAAAAGTTAGACCGCAATCCTGAAGCTGCCAGCCTGCGTGGTCTCTGGTCCGATCGTGATTTTCTGCATAAGACCGGCACGCCGGAATTCAATGCGCAGCTCAAGCGCACCCAGTTTGCCGATTTTCACGGGCACGGATGGATGTTTCGTCAGGTCTTCAAACGCAACCGCAAGGGCGACCTACTCGATGCTGACGACAAGATCGTCACCCCGGATGATGCAGAACGGTTCAAGAAGGCGGTGCACCTGAATGACATTCATCTGGAAAAGGGAATGCACTGCGTGGATTGTCATTTCCGGCAGGACTCCCATGGCAACGGCATTCTCTACAACGAGCCACGCGCCGCGGTTGAGATCACCTGCATCGATTGTCACGGCTCAATCCGGCAGAGGGCTTCGCTCGTAACTTCGGGCTTTGCCGCCGGCGACGCCGCGATTGATGGGAAATTGACTCAGGGCAAAGGGCGCGACCTGACGCGCATTCGCGTGCGCGATGCGGAGGGAACAAACATCCCACTGTTTCAACGCATCCCGCGTGACCGCAAGAAGAAAGACGAAAAGGGAAGTGACGTCGATCTGAAGGCCGGCGATGTGGTGCAGAACTCGATGGTGGTCCCGGGACGCTGGTGGCGGGTGACGCAGACCGCGGATACGATCACGCCCGGCAAATCCGACTACAACGAGAAGTCCCGCTACGCGAAAACCGTCCGCACAGACAATGCTACGTGGGGCGATGTGCCCGGCGATGATAGCCAGTTGGCCCACAAGGACGACCAGATGAGCTGCTTCTCCTGTCATTCGTCATGGGTAACCGGGTGTTTCGGTTGTCACCTCTCGATGCAGGCGAACCGCAAGATGCCGAACCGCCACAACGAAGGCGGCGACACCCGAAACTTCACCACTTACAATTTTCAGGTACTGCGCGACGACATATTCATGCTGGGCCGCGACGGCACCGTCACCGGCAACCGCATTGCTCCCGTGCGTTCGTCGTCAGCGGTGCTGGTAAGTTCGCAGAACCAGAATCGCGAGTGGATTTACCATCAACAACAAACCACCTCCGCCGAAGGATTCTCGGGCCAGGCCTTTAACACGCACGTGCCGCACACGGTGCGCGGGAAAGAGACCAAGGGCTGCACCGACTGCCACGTTTCCAGGGACAAAGACAACAACGCCTGGATGGCGCAGTTGCTTTTGCAGGGCACTAACTTCGTCAACTTCATGGGGCACTATTGTTACGTAGCGACCGGCGATGCCCTGGAAGCCGTGGCGGTAACTGCGCACACTGAGCCGCAGGCCGTGATTGGCAGCACCTTGCAGAAGCTGGCGTACCCGGAAGACTACGAAAGGTTTGTCAGCAAAGGCAGTGAGCTAAGAACTGTTTTTGAGCATAGAGGCAATCCGCAAGTGCTTCAGGTGCAAGTGCGCGGCGAGTATGCTTACGTGGCCGCAGGGGAGGGGGGCCTGCGAGTCTACGACGTGGCGCAAATCGATCAGAAGGGATTCTCCGAGCGGATTGTGACAGCGCCCGTATCAAAATTTGGCCAGCAGTTCTACGTGAAAACGAAGTATGCGACGGCAGTGGCCGCGCCCACTACTCTGGCGGTTGATCCTGCGCGCTGGCGCATCACCACCGATGGCAAGATGATCCCGCCCGAGCAAACAATGAAGTCAGCCGGAAAACTGCTGAATGAAGAGCAGCCGATCCATCCGCTTTACGCTTACCTCTATGTGGTCGATAAATACGAAGGCCTGATTGTGGTGAACGCGGCTACGTTGCTGGATGGCGATCCTTTGAATAATTACCTCAAGCGCGTACTCGATCCCGTGCGTTACCCCAACGGCGCCTATAATCTCGGGGGCGTACTAGATGGGGCCAACAATATTGCTATCGCCGGCACGTACGCGTACATCACTTCCGATCGAGGGCTGACGGTAATTAGCTTGAATGACCCGCTCAACCCCCAGGTCGTCGAGCATATCGGAGCGCCCCTGCTAAATCACCCACGCGCGATCGCGGTCCAGTTTCGCTATGGCTTTGTGGTGGATGCTGACGGCCTCAAGGTGATTGACGTAACGCATCCTGAAGAGGCATATGTCGTGAATAGTGCTTCAGTCCCGCTCGCGGATACGCATGATATATACGTGGCTCGAACTTTCGCGTACGTAGCTAACGGCAAGGAAGGGGTCGCGATCATTGACGTGGAACAGCCGGAAAAGCCGCGACTGGATCAGGCGTTTAATGCGGGCGGGGAACTAAACGATACCCATCAGGTGAAGGTGGCGATGACGAACGCCAGCCTCTTTGCCTATGTGGCGGACGGCAGAAACGGGCTACGAGTGTTGCAGCTTACTTCGCCGGAGACAATGCCTAACTATGCCGGATTCAGCCCGCGACCGGAGCCGAAGCTGATTGCAACCTTCAAGACGAAGGGCGAAGCACTAGCGATATCAAAAGGCCTCGATCGTGATCGGGCCGTGGACGAAAGCGGCAATCAGATAGCAGTCTTCGGCCGGCGCGGCGCGCGACCTTTCAATCTCGAGGAAATGATGCGCATGCTGCGGACGCAGGATGGTAAGGGAGATTTCTTTACCGTGACCGACCAGCCGGGGACGGAACCGCGGGTGCCGGCCAAGGTGGCAACCAAGCCTGGCCAGAAGGAAAGCGCCCCGCCTGAGTCGCAGACGCTGTCGCAAAAAGTGTTAGTCCAGCGCGGAGCTATTAGCATAGTTCTGGCGGGAGGATTCGGGGGTCTGTTACTCGTTGCTCGTCGCCGTTTCCTGCGACGCCGGTAACTCGACCCGGGTGGCATGAGGTCAGTACCACCACGCGGTAGCGGGTGGGTGATATATTGATGACCTCTCACGCAAGAGGCCCATCGCAACCGCTCCGATTCCTTGTTCTGGGGCGTTGCCACAGTGAGACCCACCCGCTACCGCGTGGTGGTACTGACCTCATCGCACCGCAGCTAGAGGTTACCCGGAGGTTTTCCTCCGACAGACTCGATTGACTTAGTTTCCCATGGAACCGCAGTTCATCATTGCCCGGGAGGACTTGCTCCAAGATCCGCTGACCATCATCACCGATGGTCTGCTGATCGGCCGACTCAGAGAGTGTGAACTGCTCCTTAATCATCCCACCGTGTCACGGGTGCAGGCCGGCATCAAAGCCATCGAGGGCAACTACTATATTTTCAGTCTGCGCGCGGCGAACCCTGTGATCCTTAACGGGAAAGCGGTCGAGGAAAACGAAGCCCTCGCCTCCGGCGACGTACTAGAGGTTGGTCCGTTTGTAGTCGACGTAGACCGTCAGGCGGAAGGGCTCTATCTCACCGTAACCTTGCGCATTGGAGTGCAGGCGGAAGAAGTTGATACCGACAGCCTCCTCGCCACCACGCAGAAGCTCGAGATGATTGACCTCGTGGAAGGTGCGCCGAAGAAGAAGCGTGCCCCGCGCCCGGCGCCGTTGCCGGGAACTAAGGCGCTCGACATCTTTTGGGACAAGCGCATACGCGAAGCCGGCAAGATGGTGCGGCCTTCAACCCTCTTTCCGCGCGGCCAGCGGCGGTCGGGCAAGGGACAGTTCAACTGGGTGCCAACCTCCGACCTCAAAAGAAAATGGCCCGCTTCGTTTTTTATCTGGGCCATCGTAATAGTCGGACTCACTTCTGTCGGCGCAGCGTTCTGGTATGCGGACGCCTTTGCGCCGGCACCCGTTTCATCTGCGCATGCGACAGCCCGTTTCACGCACGTCCCGCCGATTGCCGTCCGACCGGTGGCAAACTCGTGCACCAGTTGTCATTCGTTGAGTGGCACGGTGGAACAAAAGTGCTCGTCCTGTCACCAGGCTCAGGGATTTGCGGCCACAGTGATAAAGCCGCACCAGGATGCGGGCATTGGCTGCGTGACCTGTCACAGCGAACACCAGGGCGCGGACTTCAAACCGCGAGAGGCCGCGTTTATGACTTGCACGGCATGCCACAGAGATGGCAACAACGGAACCTACAACGGACGGAAAGTCGGAACCCCTCACGGCGGCACCTTCGGGTATCCGGTAGTTGAGGCAAAGTGGAAATGGAAAGGTTTGGAAGAAGAGGAGTGGACGGCGAAGAAGATTTCCGTAACTCGCCTGCCGACCGACCACGATGACGCCTGGCGCAGCAAACAATTTCACTCGCTGCACTTGTACCGCGTCAAGGCGTCAGGTGACTTGTCCGGCAATACGGACAAGGAGTTGTCATGCTCTACCTGTCATAAATCTTTTAATCCGATAGATCGCGAAACGCCGCGAAAAACGTGCGCCGGTTGTCACAACGGCCAGGTGGATCAGGCGAGCGGGCGCACACTGGTAGCCGCGACCAAACCGAACTGTGTTTCCTGTCACGTGCAGCATGTTAAAGGTAGCTGGCATTGGAACCCATCACTGATGGCGGACTGATTTGTAGGGGCGGCACTCCGTGGCCGCCCCTTTCCTGAGCCGCGTTCACGCGGCTTCCCCGAAGGGTTACCAGACCGGGCGTTTTACGCCCGGGTGAGGACGCCCCGGAACCGCAGAGCCCGTTCAACGGGCTTCTAATTGAGGCTTTAGCCGTAACGCTAAAGCGGGTCATGGTAAGCACGCTGAAGCGCGCTACCCTTATTTTTCCACGCTCACCCCAGCGCTAAAAGTCGCTGGGCTGGTAACCCCTCGGGAAAGCCGTCTGAAGACGGCTGGAGGCCCTGACTAACGGAGCGGCTCTTAACCGGCAAGACATTTATGAAGCTAGCCAATCTTGCTCTATTGGTTCTCATCTTCGCGCTGTTGACCACTCCTTCCGCGTCTGCCCAGGACACGGTTACGGGCGCCTTCGAAGGCATTGTCAGCGACAGCCAGACCGGCGCCGCGCTTAAAGGCGCGCTGGTAGAAATCATTAACGAACAAACCGGCGTCACCCAGACTCTGCGCACGGATTATCGTGGACGCTTCTACCAGGGCCTTCTGATTCCGGGGACTTATCGCATTCGCGTTTCCACTCCGGGATACGAGCCACGCGAAGTACTACAGCGTTTGAAGATCACCTATACCGGCGAAGTGGTCCCCGTTCCCGTGGCCCTGGATCCGGTGACCGCGGCACCAGCGCCTACACCGACGCCGACTACTCCCACGCCGCCCACAATACCGACTGCACCAACGGCGCCGGCAGTGCCCGCGGTAGAGGACACAGACATACGTTCCAGCATCATCACCGTGGACGCGCGCCGCAGCGGTTCATTCAGTGAAGATGAAGTCTCGACGTTGCCCCTGGGATCCAGTACCTACGCGCGCTCGTTCGATGAACTTGCCTTGCTTCTCCCCGGAGTGCTGCCGCCCCCGCAAACGCTTGGCAGTGTCGCCGGACCGGGAGTTGGACCCGGCGTTGGTTCAGCCGGACAGTTCGCGGTAAATGGATTGCGATCCCGGGCCAACAACTTTACCGTCGATGGATCTGACAACAACGACGAAGACATCGGCGTTCGCCGGCAGGGCTTTGTAGCTCTCGTGCCGCAGCCAATCGAATCTGTCCAGGAGTACCAGGTGATCACGCTGCTGGCGCCGGCGCAGTTTGGCCGCAACATCGGCGGGCAGGTCAACGCGGTCTCCAGGTCAGGCGGCAACGAAACGCACGCAACCTTTTACAGTACGTTCAATTCCAGCCAATTGAACTCGCGAAACTTTTTCGATAGCACCCTTGGCAAGGCGACCACGGCTTTGCGCGCGGGTGGAAAGCCTGTTTTGCGGAACGGGCGGCCGCTGACCGTTACCAATCAGAGTGGCGGCGAAGACTCATTTACTTTTACCCAGGGCGGATTCGTAATCGGAGGCCCACTAGTGGCATCCGAACCGGGGCGAAGCCGCAGCATGTTCTACTTCATCGCCGCGGAAGGTCAAATCACAAATACCACGAAGGAATCAAACTTCGCTGTTCCCACCGTCGAAGAACGCGGAATTTTTGGAACCGGGGCCACCGGACTTTCGCAAAACCCATTTGGCGGTGGCCCAATCGTCGCGTTTCCCACCACTGTTAGTGGCGACGCAGTCTTCAGTCTCTATCCTTTCCCCAACAATCCGAATGGCATCTACGGCGGCAACACGTTGACGCAGTCGCTGCCGTCAGGAGGACAGGGCAAGAATATTTCCGGCAAGGTTGACGGTAACTTCTACATCGGGCGGCGGGCGCAATCGATTACCTCGCGTTACAACTTCACCGACGACTGGCGCGATATCCCGGTGGTGGGCGGGGCGATCTTCTCGACGATTCGTCCGAACATTCGGACTCAGAACCTGTCCAACTTCCTTAACAGCGAAATCTCGGGGCCGGGAGATTCCATAATTTTCAACCAGGTACGGGCGTCATATGGACGGACTCGCCTGCTGTTTGAGGAAAACCGCGACCGCGAATTTCTGCGACCGAGCCGTTTGGCAAATTCACTTCGCCCCAATGAACGGCGTTTCCTTCTCAACGCGCCGTTGTTTGTCAACGACACTATTCCAACCTCGACAGCGGTGCTCTACGACAGCTTTTTCAACTTTGGCGCGGAAGACATCCTGGGACCGATAGGCCAGATCACGATCGCTGGTTTCAATCCGGTGGGCGTGGATGTTTACAACTTTCCGCAAGAGCGGGTAAACAATACTTATCAACTGGCTGACAACCTTACCTTTCGCACCGGCAATCACAGCTTCACTTTGGGCGCCGACTTCCGCCGGACTGAGTTGCGTAGCGACCTGCCACGCAACGCGCGACCTCTGCTGGTCTTTAACGGCACAGTTGGCGCGCAGGCCGCAGCCGGCGGGGGAACACAGTTGGGGGGATTTCTAAGACCAGTTGACCTGGCTGCCGCTTCCGCGCCCAGCGGGATACTGCAGACGGTGCAGACCAACCCCGACTCGAGGATCGATCTTCGCTACTACCAGTACAATTATTTTGGTCAGGACGATTGGCGGGTGCGACCGAATCTTTCGCTTTCGCTTGGGCTGCGTTACGAATACAACACCCCCGTAGAAGAAACCCAGGGACGGATTGAGAGGACCTTTAACGATTCATCACTGGCTCTGGTACCGGGCTTAGGAAGGTTCCTCGCGGGACGAAAGAGAATCTACGATCCTGATCGAAAGAATTTTGGCCCGCGCGTAGGGCTGGCCTACTCCACACATCTGCTTGGCCCGCGACGAATATCCGTACTTCGTGCCGGTTATGGCATCTTCTACGATCAGGCACTGGGGGCAGTCGTTAGCCAGTCGCGTAACGTCTTTCCAAACTTTCTTACCTTGAATCTGGCCGGAGGGCTGCCGGGCCAGGGCGGGGTGGGCTTTAACATCAGCGATCCTACTTTGCCGTTTTTCCCCTGTCCTTCGGCGAATGGTGTCAGCTTCTTTCCGCTCATTCAGCCGGGAACATTGAACACGCTGAATCCCGCGGTGCCGCTCTCGTGCCTGGTCGCCATCAACTCGTCATTTCCCGGCGGCTTTGGATTTACTTTGCCCGAGCGAAAACTGCGCATGCCCTCGGCGCAGCATTATTCGTTTAGTTGGGAGCAGGAGTTGAATTCAAACGCGGTGGTATCACTGGCGTATGTTGGTACCCAGGGAAGGCATTTGTTGCGACTGACGACGCCGAATCTAGGGCCGAATGCCTTTCTGATTCCCACTCAAATCAACGTCGTCAATTTTCAACCGAATGTTTCCGGGCTGGCGCTGGGACCGGGCCAGCGCCCCGCGGGAAACGGAACTGCCGGCGGGCGGCCAGTGGACCGGGCGGGGGCGGTATCGATTTACGAATCATCCGCGAACTCACGCTACGATTCCCTACAGGTGCAACTGCGGGGCAGGTTCCATCGCTCGACGCAGTATCAATTCTCCTACACGCTATCGAAAGCTACCGATGATGTCTCGGACGTTTTCGACCTCGCGGGAGCGCCGGCGTTGCCGCAGAATAGCGTGAACTTTGCCGGGGAGCGCGGGCCGGCGAATTTCGATGTGCGTCACCGGTTCGCTTACAACTTCGTGGCGGCGTTGCCCTCCTTCAAGAGCCGCTCGCCGACGTTTCGCGCCTTCCTGGGCAACTTTCAAGTGGCCGGCACCGGTGCCCTGCGAACCGGGCAACCCTTCACGGTCAACAGCATTTTCGACGTCAATCTGGACGGCAATCTTACTGATCGTCTGGACAACACCAACGGCCTCGCAGTGACCGGGAACCGCCGTCAACCTTTGCTACTGACAGCGGCGAACCCGCTGGCCTTGCTGGCTCCTATCGGCCAGGACGGGCGCGTGGGTCGAAACACGTTTCGGGCGGGAAATGTGGTGGAGTTAGACCTATCTATAAGTAAGAGCTTCCTGTCATCGGGTGACCGGCGTCTGGTCTTGAGGGCGGACATTTTCAACTTCATAAATCGCGCCAACTTCGGTATCCCCGTTCGCTGGCTGGGCGCAGCAAACTTTGGTCAGGCCACCGACACCATCACGCCAGGCCGCCGCGTCCAGGTCGCGGTTAAGTACTCCTTCTAAGATTTGTAGGGGCGGCACTCCGTGGCCGCCCCTGCCGGCAACAATGGCGTATCCCGGAGGGACGGCGGGTTATCTGGGGCAGGGCCACCGGACGGCGCGGTATTTGGCGACGGCGTTCCCCACAACAAAGGGGCGGCCACGGACTGCCGCCCCTACAAACCCGCGACGCCATTTCGGCCCAATGAAGATCCTTCCTCTTGAGCTATAATTCCGGCCTTCCAGCAGGGTCGTCATCTAGCGCCACGGGAAATCCCATTTGAGCCTCATGCTCGTATATTGAGCAGGTTTCTCCGCGTAAAAGGATGGAGCTGCCTTGATTCTGGCTCTCAACAACTTTCCCCATCTCGTTCTGGGCCGAAGCTTGCGCGGCCAAACCAAATTGCTCACCGCAGCCGTCGCGACATTGGTAGTCTTCGGCGCGCTCGCCGCAGCTCGTTCATACCTCAGCGTAGCCCCTGCGCCTGATAGGCAAACCACTTTTCAGCGAGCCCGATTAAGCGAGCGCGCAAGCCTGCGGGCAGCAGGCCGGGGCGCCAGCGGGCTGAGTCTCCGCGACGGCCACGAACTACTCAGCGCTTACAAAGGCCCTGCGGAACTTCAACGCGCGTTGGCACAGAACGAGGCTCACGCGCGCTCTTTGGCTTCCGCTGATTTCGATGAAGACGGGGTTTCCGATCTGGCCGGCGGATACGCTTACGGAAACGGCGGGATCGTGACGGTCCATCGCGGCAACGCCGATTCGATCTATGCCAACGCGCCCGAAGCGCAGGCGCGCAAAGCGAATGGAACGTTTACGGCAGCGCCATTCCTGTCACCAGCTCTCGCCATTGAGATCGCTACGCCGGCGGACTTTCTCGGCGCTGGAGACTTTGATGCAGATGGACACTGGGACATTGTGTCGGCTAGTCGCGGCAGCGAGAGTCTGTGGTTCCTTGCGGGCGATGGGAAGGGGAACTTCGGTGCGGGCCGGGAAGTCTCGCTTGGCGGTCATCTCACCGCTTTCGAAACGGGTGAGATCAATCGTCGCGATGGCTTGACTGATATTGTCGTTGGGGTCGTTGGACCGCGCGGAAACGAGGCGCTCGTTTTTGAGGGGTCAGAAGGAGCGCTCAAGTCTAAACCTGAAGCGTTTGACCTCCCCGCCAGTGCAACGTCATTCGCACTGGGTCAGTTTGGAGAGCATTATGCTTTCGATCTGGCTATCGCCGCGGGAAATGAATTGGTGCTGGTGGAAGGGCGCGACCGGAAACTGTCGCTCAGTGGCAAAGAGCGGGCTGAGGTGTCAACGGCCCAGCGTAGCTCTCGGGCTTTTGATTTCACGCTCCGGTCCATAGCTGCGGGAAACTTTGGCGGCGACCTGCGGGAGGATTTGGCGCTGCTTGCAGAGGATGGCGATCTGCATTTCCTGAATCAAACCGCAATGAGGTCAGGAGGTAAAACGTCAGCGCGGCCATTACGTAAATGGCCCCTTGAAAGCGGGCCTGATTATTCGTGGCCCGGGGCTACGCAGTTGCTGTGCGCGCGGGTTACGAGTGCTGCCTGGGACGATCTCGTCGTCCTGGATACGTCAGGCCGGCAGCTGCAAGTCATTAGCCGCGGGTCGAATAACAAAAACGAAACTCAAAAGGGTCTTGAAGCAGCTACGTTGCCAGCACTGGGAATTACGTCCCTCGCAGTGGATGGAGAACCGCTGGCGGCTCTCCCGATGCGGTTGGATGTGGACGGGCTGAGTGATCTGGTGGTTCTGCAATCCGGATCGGCCGCCGCTACGGTCGTGCCCGCCACCCTACAGAGTAAAGCAGTAACGCAGGGAACGAACATGGCTGAGGCTGTCGGTGTGTTCTCAAATCCTACTACGATAAATATCAACAACACGCCGCCGACGCCCGTAAAGGCTACGCCTTATCCCTCCACTATTACAATCGCCGGGCAGACCGGCACCATCAACAAGCTGAGGGTAAGACTAAACAATTTCTACCATAGCTCGACTCAAAATGTGGACGTGCTGCTGGTGGGGCCTACCGGGCAGACCACGATCCTGATGTCAGACGTCATGGGTAGCGTGGGGAGCCTTTCGCCCTTATTACTGACTTTTGATGACCAGGCTGCTTCCTTTCTCGGGGCCCCGATCGTCTCAGGCAGTTACAAACCCACTGATGTCAGCAGTTCTCCGGCTGATAGCTTTCCCAGCCCGGCGCCAGCAGGTCCTTACGTGGCTACGCTCGCGGGTTTTGCTGGAACAAACCCAAATGGCAACTGGGACCTATACATTGTTGATGACGCCGGAATCTTTGGGCCCGGTGCGATCAATGGCGGTTGGAGCTTGATTATCGATGACCCGCCGCCCCTGACTTTCGTGGTGATCAATACGAATGACAGTGGCCCCGGCTCGTTGCGTCAGGCGATCCTTGATGCCAATTTCAATCCGGGCGCCGACATCATCAGCTTCAGCATTCCCGGCAGTGGGCCACATACGATCACGCCGGCATCCGCTCTTCCTGATATTACCGATGTGGTTACCATCGACGGCACCACACAACCCGGTTTTCAGGGTGCTCCGGTGATCGAAATAGATGGCACGAACACCGGACCGTTTGCGGGGACGATGAAAGGCCTTCTGAACCTAAAAGCCGGTAACAGCGTTGTGCGGGGTTTGGTAATCAACCGCTATAACACCGATGCAATTGCGCTGCTGAACGTAGGGAACAACATCATCGAAGGTAATTTCATCGGCACGGACGTAACCGGAACGCTGGATCGAGGCAATCAACTGACTGATGGCATTGCGATCGATACGCCTAATAATCTAATCGGGGGAACGACTACCGCAGCACGCAACTTGATCTCGGGGGTTGCTCAGGCAGTCGTAATCGCCGGCCCCGGTCAAAACCTGGTCCAGGGTAACTTGATTGGAACTAATATCAACGGCAACGCGCCGCTACGAAACTCGCATACCGGCGTGACTACCCGAAGTGTTCCCGGGTCGCCTAATAACGTCGTCGGCGGCACGGTTGCAGGAGCGCGTAACATTATTTCGCGCAGCGGGTCGGCCGTAGACTTTGTGTATTCAGGCTCGCAGGGGAATCTGGTTCAGGGAAACTTCATTGGCACGGATCTTACGGGCACGGTTTCACTAACTGACATTACTGGCACGGGCAACGGGGTGGTAGTTAGCTTCACCGCAACCAACAATACAATCGGAGGTACGACGCCGGCCGCCAGGAACGTGATTTCCGGCAATCTGATCGGCGCCGAAGTCACTGAAGAATCCTCGACCGGTAACCTGCTACAGGGCAATTTCATTGGGACCGACGTCAACGGCACCGCCAAGCTCGCCAACCAAACCGGCGTCTTCCTGTTGTTCAGCGCCGTAGCAAACACGATCGGTGGCGCCGTGGATGGAGCGCGTAACATTATTTCAGGAAATACCATCTACGGCATTCAGGTTGGGCAGGTCAACCGGACCACCACGTTCAGCAACTTGATCCAGGGAAATTACATAGGCACAGATGTGTCAGGAAATAATCCGCTGGGAAACGGCAGGTCTGCTTTCTTCGACGATGCCGGCATCGTGATCCCGGCTAACGCTACTGGCGACCGCATCGTAGGCAATCGCATCGCCTACAACAAAGGACACGGGATACGCATTACTAATGTGTCTGGTTCTGACTCGCCGGGTATACGAATCGAGATCGTGGAGAACTTGATTTACGCGAATGAGGGTCTAGGCATCGATCTGGGAAACAGTGGCATTACGCCCAATGATCCGCTTGATGCTGACGATGGACCAAATTTGCTGCAGAACTTTCCCCAGCTGACCTCTTTCACCGGGAGCGTGGCAAGTGGATTAGAAGCATCGATTAAGGGGGCGACGCACGACGGCATTGATGCCCCGGGCGGAAAACCTGTTTCTGCCGAGGCGGTAACTGTTAACGGGACCCTGAACAGCGCTCCGAACACGGCCTTTACGGTACATTGGTATTTCAGTGGCGACTCGCAATGCGTCACTAACCAGGCGTCCAGCCGGCCGCTGGCAACCGGCAGGATTCCAAGTGTCACGACTGATGCCAGTGGCAATGCGCCCTTTGCCTTCCCCTTCGATTTTCCCACCGGGATCAACAGCGGCATCATCAACTGCACGGCCACGGACCCGCAGGGCAATACCTCCGAGTTTTCCGCCTGCCTCCCGGTAAGCCAACCGATTTCACTCCCGGTAATACAATTCAGTACGTCGAGTTTCAGCAAGTCCGAGAGCGGGCCCAGCACCAACATTACGGTGACCCGCACCGGCGACACAGCCGGGGCGTCGGCGGTGAATTTCAGCACCGGCAACAACTCGTACGTGCCCTGTAACCAGATAAACGGTACGGCGGTGCAGAACTGCGATTTCATTCTCAGCTCAGGAACGCTGAACTTCGCCGCCGGCCAGGCTTCCAGAACATTCCCGATTATCATTCTCGAAGATCTTTATGTAGAAGGTGACGAGACCATTGGTCTGACGTTGAGCAGTCCATCAGGTGCGGTGCTGGGCCCTCTGAGTGCGGCGACCCTGACACTGGTGGACAACGACAGCGGGACGCCTACGACCAATCCTTTGGACGACCCGCAGTTTTATGTGCGGCAGCACTACTACGACTTTCTGGGGCGCCCGCCGGACGATGGCGGACTGGCGTTTTGGACCAACGAGATCACGCAGTGCGGCACGAACCAGGCCTGCATCAATGAACGGCGGGTGGCTGTGTCGAACGCCTTCTTCTTTGAGCAGGAGTATCAGCAGACGGCTTCGTATGTGTTCCTTTTGTACCGGGCGGCGTATGGGAACGATCAGCCGTTTCCCAATCCGGACTTTTTCGACCCGAACGTCTCAGCGGCGCTGAAGGTGGAAGCGAAGAAGCTGCCGCGATATTTGTCGTTCGTAAGGGACCGGGCGCAGGTGGTGGGCGGCAGTAATTTGGCCCAGACACAACTGGCGCTGGCGAATGCCTTTGTGCAGCGACAGGAATTCAAAGATAAGTATCCCCCTTTGAGTCTGATTACGGGACAGCAGTTTGTGGATGCGGTGCTGGCAACGATTCAGGGTGCCAGTGGGGTGACGCTGGCGTCAGCAGACCGCAATGCCCTGATCACGCACCACACCAATGGCGAGCGGGGCTTGGTGATGTTCCACCTGGCGAATGACTACTGGAACGGCTGCCACCGGCTGAGTCCCCCGTTGACGGCGCCGTGTGTGCCGGCGGGGTTTGGGACGGCAGTGGACAACCGGCCGTTCATCGATGCGGAGTACAACCGTTCGTTTGTGGCTTCGCAATACTTCGGATACCTGCGACGGGATGGCGACATCGGCGGGTTCATGTTTTGGCTCACCGAAGTAAGCAAGTCGCCGCCACGCAACGTGCCCCGGCAGCGGGCCATGGTCTGCTCGTTCATGACCTCAACCGAGTACCAGCACCGTCTCAGCCCAGTGGCAACGCACAACAACAGCGAATGCCCCCCACCTCCGTAAGGCAGCGCCGTAAGGCAGGAGGCAGACGGCAGGAGGCAGACGGCAGAAAATCTGACCCGTGCCGGCACAGGCGCATGGTTAGAGCCTGAGTTCTTGCTGCCTTATGCCTACTGCCTACTGTCTTACCGCCTACCGCCTCCTGCCGTCTGCCTCCTGCGAGCCCTCCCTGACGGTCGGGCTTCTGCCTGGGGGGCGCTGCTACGGTGGCGCGAAAACATAGACCGGGGGAGGTCGCTAAGATAAACTCTCCCCACTGCTTATAAGTGCCGGCTACCTTAAGGTTCCGAGCCGGCAAGACCATGGCTTATGTCCATAACTCCCCTCTGTGTTTGAGGAGATATCGCCTGGTAAGCGCCCTGAAAGATCGCGGCAGAATCAAAGTTCTCCCACTCCTGCGAGGTCGATCCAGTCGGCTGTACATTATCGGTGTGCTCTCCCTCCTGGCGATTTGTCTAATCGCTACAGCCTTCCTTCCTTTCGATCATACGCTGGCGTCCGGCAGCAAGGTCATCAACAACAAGAAATCGTTTGCCCCGGCCCAGCTCAGCGAGCACGTTAGCGTTCGAGCCGTGCGTCGGGGCGATGCCAGATTGAGTCTCGGTGAGGGTCGCGAATTAATCACCGCACACCAGGGCTCGGCAGAACTTCAACGCGCCCTGGAACAGAACGAGGCCCAACCGCTCTCTTTAGCTTCCGCGGATTTTGACGAAGATGGTATGCCCGATCTGGCCAGCGGCTACGCGCACGGCGGCAGAGGTATAGTCACCGTCCATCGCGGCAATGTGGATTCCATCTATCCCAACGCGCCAGAAGCCCAAAAACGCAAAGCGGACGGCACTCTTACAAATGCACCCTTCCTTTCACCAGCACTGGCGATAAAAGTTTTGACGCCGGCGGACTTCCTCGGAGCTGGGGACTTCGACGCGGATGGCCACTGGGACATTGTCTGCGGCAGCCGTGGCGGAAACAGTCTCCATTTCCTGCCTGGAGACGGTCAGGGCGGCTTTGGACCGGCAGAAGCAATCGAACTTTCAGGGCAGCTCACTGCTTTCGCGGCCGCCGATGTTAACCGCCGTGACGGCCTCACGGATGTTGTGATCGGAGTCAACACCTACGATGGGCCCCGGCTCATGATTTTTGAAGGCCCTCTCGGAGCGCGCAAAGCGCAACCCGAAACATTAGCTCTTCCCGCCGAAGCATCAGCAGTGGCCGTTGGCGAGCTGGACGACGAGTACCAGTTTGACCTGGTGGTCACAGCCGGTCAGCAACTGCTGATCGTTCATGGACGCGATCGGAAAATTTCGCTTCCCGCGGACGCGCGGGCCAGCGTGAGATCGCCAGAAGTCACACAGCGCGAGTTTCCATTTGCCCTCAGGGACGTTGCTATTGGCGATTTCGATGACGATTCGCTTTCTGACATTGCGGTGCTCGCTGCGGATGGTAGTGTAAATCTCATTACTCAGCCGGCACCCAGCAAACAGAAAGTTTCGAAAGCGCTGCGCGAATGGCCCGCCGAGGCCCTCGGGGCCGAGAGCTGGCCCGGCGCCACCCGCTTGATAGTTGCGCGGGTGTCAAGTTCTCCTACCGACGACCTCATAGTGCTCGACCCGTCCAATCGGAAACTTCAAATTGCTTCGCGTGCTGGAAAACAAGAAGGAAAATCAGACGAACAAAACTTTACTGCAGCAGTCGAAGTATCCAGCGAACCGGTGGCCCTGTTGCCGATGAGGCTTGATATCGATGCTCTTAGTGACCTGGTTATCCTGACGAGTGGCAGCGGCGCGCCGACGGTAGCCTTCAGTAATAAAAAAAGCAGCGCTGCTGCCGAACCGGTTTCTGTTGAATACACCGGCTTTTCCAATACTACTTCGATCAGCATTACCGCCGGGTTCTCGCCCCCCAACGCCGCCAGCCCGTATCCCTCGACGATCACCGTATCCGGGCAACCGGCGGTCGATAAGCTGAGGGTCCGGATAAACAACATGAGTAGTAGCAATACTGGCGGTGGCCTGGATTTGGTGTTGACGGGTCCGGGCGGGCAAAAGGTAATGCTCATGTCGGACGTTGGGTCTTGTTGCACGATTAGCAACGCCACTTTAACTTTCGACGATCAGGACCGAACGCTCTCCGGCGTCCGCATTACCAGCGGAAACTACGCACCCACTGATGTAAACACCGGCACAGACACTTTTCCGGCCCCTGCGCCCGCCGGACCGTACGCTACCGCGCTTTCCACCTTCAACGGCACCGACCCAAATGGAACCTGGAGCTTGTATGCCATAAACGATAATTTTTCGGACAGCTTCAGCGGGAATATCGCGGGGGGTTGGTCTCTCTACTTCGGTCAGGACTCGCCGATAACCTTCGTAGTCACGAACACAAACGACAGTGGCGCCGGATCTCTACGCCAGGCGATCATCGATGCGAATGCGGCCCTGGGCGTCGATACAATCACTTTCAACATTCCTGGCCCGGGGGTACATACGATCACCCCCTCCTCCGCACTGCCGATTATCTTTGATCCGGTAACCATAGATGCCACCACTCAGCCCGGCTTTGCGGGCCAGCCCCTCATCGAGCTCAACGGCGCCAGCGCCGGATCCGGCGCTTCCGGACTAACGATTACCGCCGGCCGCACAACCGTGCGCGGGTTTGTGATTAATCGCTTCAGCAACGGCAAAGCAATTGAGATTTACATGAGGGGGAACAACATAATCGAGGGTAACTACCTGGGCACAAATTCAGGTGGCACGGCGTTGTCGGCTAATCGCACTGGTGTCAGTTTAGAACAGGCGGGAAATCTAATCGGAGGTACTACTGCGGCCGCACGCAATATTATTTCCGGCAATTCGAGTGAGGGCATTAAGTTTGACACTACCAACCTCAGCCCGGCTTCCGGAGCGATGATTCAGGGTAACTTTATCGGGACCGACGTTACCGGAGCCGTCAGAGTGGCGAATGGTGTAGGCATTAGCTTCCGCAGTGCACCTGGTTCGGGAAACAACCTTATCGGTGGCACCACGCCCGGGGCCCGAAACATTATCTCCGGGAGCTCTGGGGATAACATTGATTTAGCTTATTCAGGTTCAAATGGAAATCTGATTCAGGGCAATTACATCGGAACTAATGCAGCGGGCACGGCATCCTTAAGTGGATCGTTCGGAAACGGGGTGAGCATTGGGGGGGCGGCGCATGACACTACCGTTGGCGGCACCACGCCCGCAGCCCGCAATATTATTTCCGGCAACTCAGGCACGGGAGCAGCCGGCGTATTCATAAGAGAGGAGAATTCAACCGCGAATCTTATCCAGGGGAACTTCATCGGAACTGACGTAACCGGCACCCTAATAGTGGCTAACACCACGGGCGTGTTAATGATTTTCAGCGCTGCCGGAAACACGATTGGCGGCGATGCTAACACCGTTCCCGGAGTCAGAAACATCATTTCGGGCAACAAGGACGCCGGTATTCAAATCGGGGAGGTTAATCGGGCCACAACCCTATTTAATCTGATCCGGGGCAATTACATTGGCACGGATGTGACGGGTAATAATCCTCTGGGCAATGGTCTGAACACTTCGTTTGGCGGCGACGGCATCGTCATTCCTGCAAACGCCACCGGAGATACGATTCAGGAGAATCGCATTGCCTACAATACGGGCAGCGCGTTCTTCAAGACCGGAAACGGCATCTTCATCGAAACACCGGCCAATACCGCCGATAGCGCGGGTATCAGAATTAAGATCATCGACAATGAAATCTACGGCAATTCGCGTTTGGGAATAGATCTTGGGACTTCAGGCATCACCCCTAACGATCCCGGCGATGGCGATACCGGTCCCAACAATTTGCAGAACTTTCCGGTGCTAACGGGATTGGTGCTCCCACCCAGCGCCGATCCGGAAAAGCAAAACCAGCCGAAGTCGCATGGGCAAACTGTAACCATCAACGGCACGCTGAATAGTGTGGCCAGCAGCAGTTACACGGTTCATTGGTACTTCAGCACCGATTCAGTTTGCGGCAACAACCAATTAGCGAGCCGGCCCCTGGTCTTTGGCAGAGTTCCTGGCGTAACTACTGACCCCGGTGGCAACGCTGCGTTCAATTTTCCCTTCACGTTCCCCTCAGGCACCAGCGCCGGAATCATTAACTGCACCGCGACTGATTCCGTAGGGAACACCTCAGAATTTTCTGCGTGTATGCCGGTTACTGAAGTGCTGCCCACACTTTCGATCAACGATATTAGTCAGGTCGAAGGTAATAGTGGCCCCGCTTCGTTCACTTTTACGGTTGCACTGTCTGTGGCGAGTTCGCAAACCATTACAGTGAACTACGCTACCGCGAATAACACAGCCGGCACTGCTGACGGCGATTACCTGTTGACCAGCGGCATTCTGACGTTCAATCCTGGGGAGACAAGTAAGCCCATCACCGTAACCGTCAATGGGGATGTGAAGTTTGAGCCGAACGAGAGCTTCTTCGTTAATCTTTCGAATCCAGGTAATGCCACCATTAGCGACGGCCAGGGTGCGGGCACAATTCAGAACGATGATCTACAACCGGCAATCTCTATCAATGACCTCAGTCAGAGTGAAGGTAACAGCGGCACGACGCCCTTCACCTTTGCCGTAGGGCTGTCCAATCCCAGCTCGCAAATCATCACCGTCAACTACGCCCTGGTCAATGGCACGGCTACGACCGCGGACAGCGATTACACATCAATTCCCGCCGGCACGCTGACGTTTAACCCGGGCGAGCTAAGCAAACCAATCGCGGTGCCGGTGAACGGAGATACGAAGTTCGAATCGGACGAGACCTTTGTTATCAACCTCTCCAATCCGGCCAATGCCACGATCGCCGATAACGAGGGCCAGGGCACCATTGCCAACGACGATTCGCAACCGACGGTCTCGATCAATGATGTCAGCCTGAGTGAGGGGAACAGCGGCACCACTACGTTTACGTTCAATGCCAGCCTGAGTAATGCCAGCTCTCAGAGTGTCACCGTCAACTACGCCACTGCGGACGGGTCGGCCACCGCCGGCAGTGACTATCAATCCGCAAGCGGCAGTGTGACCTTCAATCCGGGTGAGACGGGTAAACCGCTAGCGGTGCTGGTCGAGGGTGAAACCAGCTTTGAATCTAACGAGACGTTTGTGGTGAACCTGACCCTTCCGGTTAACGCCAACATGGGCGACGGCCAGGGCCAGGGCACAATCGTAAACGACGATGCGCAGCCGACGATCTCGATCAATGACATCAGCCAGGGCGAAGGCAACAGCAGCACTACTCCGTTCACGTTCAACATCGGTCTGTCGAACCCAAGCTCGCAGACTGTGACCCTCAACTACACAACGGCCAATAACACAGCTACCACTACGGACGGAGACTATGCCTTAACCAGCGGAACGGTGACCTTCACTCCCGGCGACACCAGCGAGCCCATCACGGTTCCAATAAATGGAGACATTAAGTTCGAGCTCAACGAGACATTCTTCGTCAACCTCTCGAATCCGACCAACGGCGCCATCGGCGACGGCCAG
Source organism: Pyrinomonadaceae bacterium (assembly GCA_039933315.1). Classification (GTDB taxonomy): domain Bacteria; phylum Acidobacteriota; class Blastocatellia; order Pyrinomonadales; family Pyrinomonadaceae; genus DASXRU01. Next base: position 2,133 of record JBDTOI010000046.1, on the reverse strand, counting down.
GGGCAGGGCACAGTCGCAAACGATGATTTAGCGCCGACCATCGCGATTAATGATGTCAGTCAGAGTGAGGGCAATACGGGCACCACGTCCTTCGCATTCAATGTCAGCCTACCCAATCCCAGCTATCAAATCATTACGGTTAACTACACAACTGCTATTAACACAGCTACGACTACAGACGGCGATTACTCGTTCACCAATGGCACGGCGACGTTCAACTCGGGGGAGATAAGTAAGCCCATCACCGTCACCGTCAACGGTGACATGAAGTTTGAGCCGGACGAGAACTTCTTCGTTAATCTTTCGGGTCCAACCAACGCGACCATTAGCGACGGCCAGGGCGTGGGCACGATTCAGAATGATGATCTACCGCCGACGATCTCGATCAATGACCTCAGTCAGAATGAAGGGGACAGCGGTACGACGCCCTTCACCTTTGCCGTAGGGCTGTCCAATCCCAGCTCGCAAATCATCACCGTCAACTATGCCCTTGCGGATGGCTCGGCCACGACCACGGACAACGATTACACCTTGATTCCCGCCGGCACGTTGACCTTCAACCCGGGCGAGATAAGCAAACCAATCGCCGTGTCGGTGAACGGAGATACGAAATTCGAATCGGACGACACATTTGTCATCAACCTTTCCGGTGCAACCAATGCCACGATTGCCGACAATCAGGGGCAGGGCACCATTGCCAACGACGATTCGCAGCCGACAGCCTCGATCAATGATGTCAGCCAGAGTGAAGGGAACAGCGGCACTTCCACGTTTACGTTTAATGTCAACCTGACAAATCCCAGCGCTCAAACAGTGACAGTCAACTATGCCACGGCTGATGGTACAGCCAGTGCTGGCAGCGACTATCAGAGCGCGAGCAGCACGCTGACCTTCAACCCGGGTGAGACGAGTAAACCAATCGCCGTGCTGGTCGAGGGCGAAACTAGTTTTGAGTCTAACGAAACTTTCGTAGTGAACCTGACTCTGCCAGTTAACGCCACCATGGGCGATGGCCAGGGTCAGGGAACAATCGTCAACGACGATTCACAGCCTACGATCTCGATTAACGATGTCAACCTGGGCGAAGGCAACAGCGGCGCCACCTCGTTCAACTTCAACGTCATATTGTCGAACCCGAGCTCGCAGACGGTGACCGTCAACTACGCGACGGCCAATGGCACAGCGACTACTGCTGACAACGATTACTCGTCAACCAACGGTACCGTGACTTTCAATCCCGGAGAAACGGGTAAACCCATAACAGTTACGGTCAATGGTGATGTGCTGAATGAGCCGGACGAAATATTCTTTGTAAATCTCTCTGCTGCCGTGAATGCGACCATTACCGATAACCAGGGATCGGGCAACGTCACCAACGATGATGCTCTGCCCAGCCTTTCAATCAACGATCTGAGTGTGGCCGAAGGCAACAGCGGCACGGCCAACGCTACCTTCAACGTGACCCTCTCGGCTCCCAGCGGCCAGACAGTCAGCGTCAACTACGCCACGGCAAATAGCACGGCCACAGCCGGTATTGATTATGAGAGTACGACCGGCACGCTGACCTTCGATCCCGGTGACACCAGCAAACCCGTCGCGGTCGTGATCAACGGCGATACCGCCCACGAGCCGAATGAGACCTTCTTCGTGAACGTGTTCGGCGCCACCAATGCGACCATTGCCGACAATCAAGGTGTAGGCACGATCACTAACGACGATGCGGTGCCCAGCCTTTCGCTCAACGATGCAACAGCAAACGAAGGCAACACCGGCACGACTACATTTACATTTACTGCCACCCTGTCGAATCCCAGCTCGCAAACGGTGACGGTCAACTATGCCATGGCCGACGGCACGGCCGCGGCGGGCAGTGACTATCAAAACGCCAGCGGCACCCTGACGTTCAACCCCGGCGACACGAACAAGCCGATCACGGTACTGGTCAATGGCGACGCTCTCAATGAAGCGGATGAAACATTTTTTGTGAACCTCTCCGGGGCCACTAATGCCGGCATCACGGATAATCAAGGCCTGGGCACGATCACTAACGACGATGCTGTGCCCGGCCTTTCGATCAATGACGTGGGCGTGGCCGAAGGCAATAGCGGGACGACGAATGCGACCTTCAATGTG
>JBDTOI010000045.1:0-26147 GCA_039933315.1 Pyrinomonadaceae bacterium | reverse complement strand
TCTCGGTTTCCGAAAGCGGAAGAAGGGGCGGCCACGGAGTGCCGCCCCTACAAACTAATGGATGAAAAAACAGCTCGGCGGGAAATAGTTCGCATCGGCCAACTGCTGTACGAGCGGAGCTATGTTGTCTCTTCTGACGGCAACATCAGCGTGCGGCTCGACGATGGGCGCATAGTCGCCACGCCGACGATGACTTGCAAGGGGCGAATGACCGAAGATTCGCTGGCGGTGACTGACCTGGAAGGGAAGCCGCTCAGCGATCGGCGGGCCTCAAGCGAACTGGCCATGCACCTGTTGATTTATCGCGAGCGGCCGGACATTAGAGCGGTTTGCCACGCGCACCCGCCACATGGGACCGCCTTTGCCGTGGCCGGATTGGCGATCGATCAACCGATTCTTTCGGAAGTGATTTTGACGCTGGGCTGCGTCCCTCTCGCCGAGTACGGCACTCCTTCGACCGAGGAGTTGAGCAAAGCGATGCGGCCTTTACTCAAGCATCACAACGCGCTGTTGATGGCGAATCATGGCGCGGTGGCTTATGGAACTGATTTGTGGCAGGCATTTGATCGCATGGAAACTCTGGAGCATACGGCCAGAATTGCCATCCTGGCCCGCATGCTGGGGGGCTCAAAGAACCTGCCGGCCGATGCCATTGAAAAACTCATTAACGTGCGCGAAGCCGCCGGCTACCTGGGTGAAGGCGCGCGCTGCCAGGCTTGCGGTTATCTGCACGATACCGGAATTGCATGCGCCACCGGTGACAGGCCTGCGCGACGGCCATACGCTTCTGCGAACGGTTCAGGTAAGATAGCGCTCACGCGCGAGGAACTGGTCGAACTGCTGAGCGAAGCGGTGAATCATAAACCGTAGTGGCACAGACTTCAGTCTGTGTTGGCCCCTACGGTGCTGTTATCGGGAAATGAAATCACAGACTGAAGTCTGTGCCACTTAAGACAGGAGCAAACTTAATGCAGGAAGCACTGGGAATGGTTGAGACAAAAGGTTTGGTGGCGATGATCGAAGCGGCTGACGCCATGGTCAAGGCTGCGAACGTCACGTTAATCGGCTACGAAAAAATCGGCGCTGGTTTTGTTACGGCGATCGTGCGTGGTGACGTGGCCGCGGTGAAGGCTGCCACCGACGCCGGCGCGGCTGCCGCGCGACGGGTCGGCGAGCTGGTCAGTGTGCATGTCATTCCTCGTCCGCATGGAAGTGTTGACGAAGCGTTGCCGATTGGGAACAGCAACTAGGAATGATCATCGCACGCATCGTGGGCACGGTGGTGTCGTCGCAGAAGGACGAGCGCCTGCTGGGAAAAAAGCTGCTGATCGTACGCCCGTTGAACCTTGACGGCAGCGATACGACCGGTTACGTCGTGGCCGTTGATACTGTGGGCGCCGGGTTTCACGAACGCGTTCTGGTTGTCGCCGGATCCAGCGCCCGTCTGGCTCAGGGAATGAAAGACACCCCAGTTGACGCGGCGGTAGTTGGAGTAATCGACACCGTGGACGTGCCCAAAGGCTGAGCCATGAATTGTAGGGGCGTCCCTCCGTGGGCGCCCCTCTTCAACCGCAAACCCTTTACGAGACATCATGCAACTCGCTCGCGTCATCGGCACCGTCGTTGCCACCATTAAGAACGAGTCCCTGGAAGGCCGCAAGCTGCTGGTGATTCAGTCTCTGAACAAAGATCTAAAGCCGCAGGGATCGCCGATGGTGGCGGTCGATTCCGTCGGCGCCGGCATCGATGAACTCGTCTTCTGGTGCCGGGGCAAGGAAGCGAGCTTCCCCTTCAAGCGCGATGACACCCCCACCGATTGCACGATCGTCGGCATCGTCGACTCGGAAAAACATGTCCTCAGTAGTTAGTGGCAGTGTCAGTGGTCAGTTGTTAGTAGTCAGTTGTCAAGAATTGACCACCTCACCATTTGCCAGGCGAACAATTAACAACTAACCACTGACCACTGACTAACACAAAATGCTTCTCGCAAAAGTTTTGGGCAATGTCGTCGCTTCGCAGAAGAATGTGCGTTACGAGAACGCCAGCATAATGCTCTGCCAGCAAATCACGCCGCAGGGGGAAGAGACTGGTTCCACTATCCTGGCGCTTAATGCTGTGGATGCGGGGGTGGGCGATCAGGTCCTGATTGTGCAGGAAGGCTGGGGTGCCTCGACGGCGGCGACTGGCAAGGCTGGCGCGGCGATTGATTCGGCCATTGTCGGCGTTATCGATCGCATTGATTTACTTGAGGACGAATAAGGCGTCTGCTTAGGGTGTATGGGAACTGAATCTGATCGGGCTCGATTGGTGGCTGAGCGCATTGCGCGGCGCGTGGCCGGTGGAAGTTCCACGCCGCCCGCGCCTTCGCCCAGGTCGACGCCCGCAAGTTCAGAGTTAGCGGAGATTCGCTCGGTCTTAACTGATCTGCAGAGAAAGCTTGATAGATTTGAAGCCAGGATCGAGGCAGAACCGGATGAGTTGCCGCAGCAGACACGCGGGGCTCGTTTTCATAACTTCGTAGGCACGTCCTCGCCCGCCGGTGCTGCCACACCCTCAAAGCTCTCTTCCCAACCGTCCCCTCAGGCGAAGGAAAAAGATTCCTCGGACCGGTTTTCAGAATTCGCTCCGCCGACACATTCGCCCTGGTTGTCGGGCGTCTATGTACCGGCAACGCACTCCAGCCAGGAGAAGTTCGGGGTGGAAGAAGCTACCGTATCTGAGCTGGTGGAATTCTTCGAGAACGAAAAGAAATGCGCAATGGAGCCGGGTGACAAACCCTGCGACCACTGCGCCATGTGCAACACCCGAGGGTTCTAAAGTGGCACAGACTTCAGTCTGTGATGCTAGACGGAAATCACCGACTGAACTCTGAGATTCTGGAGCTGAAATCACAGACTGAAGTCTGTGCCACTTCCAAATTCTACTTCGCGGGTGTTGGCTGGTTCCGGCGCAGGGAATCTGCGTCGACCTTCGGTACTTGCTTCGCGGCCTCTTCAGCCTTGAAATATGGTTCCGGCGCAAAGCCGAACATCTTGGCCGAGATCACAGTGGGAAATCTGCCGCGCGTCGTGTTGTAGTCCTGGACCGCGGCATTGTAATCGTTGCGCGCGGTGGCGATGCGGTTTTCCGTGCCCTCCAGCGAATCTTGGAACTTCTGAAAACTTTCACTGGATCGCAAGTTGGGATAGGCCTCTTGCAGCACTAACAACCGGCCCAGCGTCGCCCCGAAACTGTTGTTGGCGTCGATCACTGCCTGCTTTTGCTCCGGCGTCTTGTCGCCGTTTTCGCCTTGCGGTTGCGCGCCGGTAGCATTCAGCAGGCGCGAGCGGGCAGCGGCGATTTCGCCAAAGACTTCCTGCTCCTGTATGCCCGCGGCCTTGGCGGCTTCAAATAAATTGGGTATCAGGTCAGCCCGGCGCTGCAGCTGGCTTTCGATGTTCGCCCACTGGGCTTTGACGTTCTGTTGTTTGGATTGCAGTGTGTTGTAGCCACAGCCACTGGATAAGAACGCCACAAACATCAGCAGCGTAATCAGCGCAATTCGTTTTTTCATTTAGTTATTCACCTCATGCTCATTTGCCAGGCCGACCGCGCCTGATTCTTAAATTAGGGGACCTCAAAAACTCGCAAACTAACAGTTTGCGCTACGACTTTATTTCAATCTCATCCACTGCTTCAATTACGGCCTCGATTTGCGCCATATAGGCCGCAAACAGATCGTTCGCTTCTGTTTCCGTCAAACTGTCATCGTTCGCAGCGCGCAAGCCAAAGATTTCCTCGAACGGCTGCGGGTCAAGCCGCAGTAATGTGGCAGTCGCGCGCACCGCGTCCGGCTTACCCGCCGGTGGTTCCTGCCCGTGAAGCAGCAGTACCCCGCGCAACAGAGAGGCAAAACTCGCCAAACTATCGCTCATCAACGCAGCCAGTTTCTCCGCCGACACGGAAGCCGGAATGTAGAGCCGCCGCAACTGAATCAACTTGCTGCGCAACTCGTACTCGAGCTGGTGTCGCAGGTTGGCCGTCGAGTAATTCAGCCGCGCAAATGGGTCCTGGCCATATAGCACCAGGCGCGCTTTCTCCATATGCGAAAACTCAATGGGAAATACGTCCGCCGCATCCTGAAGTTCCTCGACGGTGAAATAAACGGGAAGCGGATGGCCCAGGCGCTGCCAGTTTCGCATCGGCGCCTGCGCCAGACGCAGATCTAAAGGGGTAATCCGGTTCAACGCAATCAATAGATTGTAGTCGGAGCGCAGCTCGATGTGATCGCCGGAGGCCGCCGAGCCATAAAGCACGACGCAAGCGAGGTTGTCGCCATGCGTTGACTTCAAATCACCGATTAGATGATTGATAGCCTCTTTGACAATTGATTTAGCCATTGCTGAATTGAGCGAACTGAGTTTACCAGCTTCCGCCCGCGCCTCCACCTCCAAAGTCGCCCCCGCCCCCGAATCCGCCGCCACCCCCAAACCCTCCGGAGCTGCCGCCGGAACCTCCGAACCCCCCGCCGCCCCAACCACTGGAGAATCCTCCGCGGCCGCCACTGTTCAGAAGGGAACCGAGGAAGAGCAGATTCATGCAACCTCCACCGCCTCGGCTGCGGCTGGAAACCAGGAAGATCAGAATGATGATTACGATGAAAACAACGGTACAGCCAGAGATGCGGTTACTCGAGCGCTCCCGCGCCGGGGCCGGCGCCGGTCGTTCATAGGCCTGCCGCCTGTCAACGTCGGCAATGGTAAAACCGCGCTTCTCCTGAAGCGTGGAAACAAAAGTCTGCACCGCAGCCATCAAACCCGCACTGTAATCGCCGCGGCGAAAAGGACCCTGCATGCGCCGGCCAATCTCACCTACCAGGCCGTCCGGTAAGTCGCCCTCCAGATGGCGACTCACCTGCATGAAGTACTTGCGGTCTTCCACGGCCACCAGCAGCAAGAGGCCGTTCTTTTCGCCTTCGTTTGAGCCAATGCCCCAACCGCGCGCGACCTTAAGTGAATAGTCGAAGATCGGCTCACCGCCTGTGGTCCTGACTGTGACTACAGCAAACTCAATATCGGCCTTCTCTTTGAGGGCGCGCAGGATGGCTTCCATCCGCGCTTTAGTGGCGGAATCCAACACGCCCGCATAGTCGTTGACGTAATTGAAAGGATTGGGAGGTGGTAAGGGCGAGACGGTTTGAGAAATCGCAGACAAACAACAGGTGACCAGAACACCTAGCAACAGAAGTGCTCGAATCAAACTGCGTTGGCCAGCGACTACGGCAATCATGGAATCAACCCCTGGGAATCAAACGATGCAATGCATAAAAGAGGGCAACGCCGCCAAATACGACGATGGAGACCATCGGGTTCTTGTCTTCTTTGTGATTGACCTCTGGAATGAGGTCGCTGGCGGCGACGTATAAAGTGACCCCTGCCGAAAAGGGCAACGCGTACATAACGGCGCCGGCCACCCGCGATTCGAGTAGAGCTGCGGTGACGACGCCGGCAAAGGTCGCTGAGCCGATTATGAGTGTTGCCGCGGCTGCCTTACGAGCGGAGCGGCCCGAAGCCAGCACAATGGAAGCAACCGTAAAGCCTTCGGGAACCTTGTGCAGCAGGATGGCGATAAAAACGAGCAGCCCAACTTTGAAGTTCACCAGGAATGCTGTGGCGATCGAGACCCCGTCAAAGAACGTGTGAATAGTAAGACCGCCAACGGCCGCATAGATGGCTGACGGTCGGAGTAGGGATTCCGGATGCGTCTCTGCGCCAAAATGAAAATGGGGGGCGATGGTGTGCTCGAACAATTGAATCAGCAGATAGCCGCCCAGCAGCAGGGTCATCGCTCCCATCACCGCTTCGGCAGCGGTTTCCCCTTTACCTCCGCCTATCCAGATGCTGATCGTCTCAGGCAGTATCTCGATAAAGATCGCGGCCAGCATGAACCCGGCGCCCAGCGCGATCAGGTACTTCAGAAATCTTTTATCCAGCTTGCCGGCGCGCGAGGTAGTAAGCAGTAATCCGCCAAACAGGTTGGCCAGGGCGGCCAGGGCGCCAAACAGAAGTAGTCCGGTAGTGCCGCTGAAGAGAGTACTCATTCGCTGTTGGTTCTGTCGGTACGGCGCGCAACTATACAGTATGCAGATAGAAAAGATAATAGGACCTATTCGACCTATTGGCCCTATAGTCCTTAACCGAAAATTCTTCGTTCAAGATTGTTTTAGCTATTGACACCCCCATTTTACGGGCGTAATATGCGTCGGTGGTCGAAAGTGGTCTGAAGTGGAGCCACGTTCACTATCTGATCGCCTATTTCCAGCTTTTCTGTTTTAGGGTCACGTCTTGACTCGTCCCCTTAGCCGAACTCGATGTTACGAGGAAACTATACGGCCCGAATTGACTCGAAAGGCCGGCTTAAGGTGCCGACTCTTTTTCGGCGCTTTGTGGACGAGAAGTATGGTCTCAATTTCTATGTGACTAGTCTGACCGGCGAATGCGTTCGGCTCTACCCTTTGCCGGAGTGGGAAGCGATTGAACAGCGGCTGTCGCTATTGCCTTCGATGGATCCGGCGCGGCGCAAGTTTCTCGATCGCACGAACTATTACGGCCAGCAGTCAACGATGGATGGGCAGGGCCGGGTACTGATTCATCCGCTGCTCAGAAGGAGCGCGGGGGTGCTCGGTGACGTCGCCGTCCTGGGCTACCTGACATATCTAGAGGTTTGGGAGCTTGAGAAATTCCAGCAGCGACTGCTTTCGGATCCCTATACCGAAGAAGATGAGGCGGCAATCGCGCGGCTGGGAGTTTGAGACAGTGACAAGTGATGAGGCAGCTCAGAGAGACCTGCGGCTTTGCCTTATCTCACGCCAGTTCTTAATCGACGGTTGTTCTTTGAACGAGATCACGGGGCGGTGGTGATGGCAGCACCTTTGGGGGGCAGAGGAGCGCCCCATCGCCCCGTGTTACTTCGCGAGTCGATCGAATTACTCGCGGCGGAGCGCGGCGGTTGGTTCATTGACTGCACGCTCGGGTTGGGCGGACACGCGGAAGCGATCCTGGAAGCCTCGCCCGACTCGCGGGTCATCGGTTTTGATCGCGACACGCAAGCGATTGGCTTGGCGGAGGAGCGGCTCGCGCCTTTTGGCAAACGCTTTCAGGCGGTGCACGCTGACTATCGCGAAATTGCGGACGTAGTCGCAAACGCGAAAGTAGCAAGCGTGAGCGGGATTCTGGCGGACCTGGGTGCTTCGTCACTGCAACTGGACTCGCCCGAAAGAGGGTTCAGCTTTCGCCATGACGCACCGCTGGACATGCGCATGAACGCCGGCAGCGACGAAGAAACTGTCGCGCAAATGCTGGCCCGTCTGCCACAGGAAGAAATTGCCCGGCTGATCTTTGAATATGGCGAAGAACGAAAATCACGCCGCATTGCTGCGTTCATTGTGGCCAGTCGCGAGCGCGGTGAGCCCGTGGCCACGACCACGCAGCTGGCGGAAATAGTCATCCGCGCGATTGGGCGACGGCCCGGCGACCGCATTCATCCCGCCACGCGAACTTTCCAGGCACTGCGAATCGCGGTTAACCGGGAGTTGGAGGGGTTGGACCAGTTCGTAGCAACCGCGATCGATCTCTTACCGCCCGACGGACGCTTCGTCGCCATCAGTTTTCATTCGCTGGAGGATCGCATCATCAAGAGAATGCTGCGGCTCCTGTCCGGGCGCTGTGAGTGTCCACCGCGCGTGCCGATATGTTCCTGCGGCACCCGCCGCGCTGTAGAAATACTAACGCGCCGCCCAGTCGTTCCCAGTGAAACTGAAACAGCGGAGAACCCGCGGGCTCGCAGCGCCAAGCTGAGAGCATGTCGGAAACTCGCCCCTTTGATAGTTAGTTAGAGTTGAAACCCATCGGCTTTTGCCCTGGCCGATTTTCTCCCGAGGCTTGACCCGAAATGAAGAGAGTTCCCTCAAAGCAACGTAATTTTGTCATTCATCGCGAGCGAGATCGCGCTGCGCTTAAACGGCTGGCCTTGATGCTCCTTGCCGGCCTGATGCTGGCTGGTGGTTTTGTTTTCGCCGCCGGCCAGCATTTCTCAGCCCTGCGCTTCGGGTACCAGGGAGAAAAATTGCGGGCTGAACGCACCCGTTTGCTGGAGCAGCAGCAGCGTCTGTTGCTGGAGCGCGAAATGGTCGCCACGCCGGCGCGCCTGGAGAGCGCCGCCCGCGAACTGGGAATGCATCCCGTTCAGTCAGCCCAGATTGACCCTGCAAAAAGGATGAAGCGCACTCTGGCAGCAGCGGCCCCGGCTCTGATGACGGCGGCCGTTCCTCCCGGTGCGATTGCCGGAACTCAGTGAGTGATGGCGGCGGCGACGTCACCGGCAGCGGCCAGCCCCAACTCTGGTTTAAGTTTTCCCCCTTGCGGATGGTTGTAATCAGGATTTCCCTATTCTGTTCCGGTAATACGTTGGCACGCCTCAGCCAAGGGGAACAAGCTATGACCGAGTACCTAAATGCTTGAGCGCACTTCTTCAGCAAAGCCACGACCGGACAATTTCCGCAGGCGCGCCCTGATCATCTCGTTATTGTTGCTTGGCTGGATGTTCCTCATCGCAGCTCGCCTGGTCAACCTGCAGGTAACTCAGCACGACGAACTCCGCGAACGTGCGCGCAGACAACAACAGACCGCAATAAAAGCGAGTCCGCGACGTGGCGAACTACTGGATCGTCATGGTCGCGAGCTGGCCCGCAGCCTCGACACCGAATCCTTTTTCGCAGATTTCTCGACCGACATCCCAAACCTGGAAGGCGCCGCGGAGTGCCTGGCAGCCACTCTGGGCGTGGATCGAAACGACCTGCGCAACCGCTTGCTGGAGGCGAGGGCCGACAACAAGAGGTTTGCCTGGATTGCCCGTCGCTTAGATGAAGGCGACGCGGCTCGGGTGCATGCGCTAAACCTGAGTTGGATCAAATCACGGCCCGAGCCCAAACGTTACTATCCGAACGATACCCTGGCATCACACGTACTTGGTTTTGTGGGAATTGATGAAATTGGTCTGGCCGGAATCGAGCAGTATTACAACGAACGCATCCGCGGCGACGGCGGCCGCTTCTACTTCGAAAAGGATGCTCGCAGCCAGGCTTTTGATAGTTATGAGATCCAGCCGCATCCCGGCCAGACGGTCGTGCTTACCATCGATCAGGGTGTGCAGTATCGGACGGAACAAGCATTAAAGGCCGCCATAGATCTGACCCATGCGAAATCTGCCAGTGCGGTGGTGCTCGATCCGCGCACGGGCGAGATTTTGGCTTTGGCAAATGCGCCCGGCTTCAATCCCAACGATTTGTCCACCGCAACCAGTGAGGCCCGCCGCAACCCGGCATTGGAGAGTCCATACGAGCCCGGTTCCACTTTCAAGATCGTGGCGTTTTCCGCGGCGCTGGAAAAAGGCCTGGTCAAGCCTGAGGACGAAATCAACTGTCAGATGGGTCAGATTACAGTGGCCAGCAGGGTAGTGCACGACCATAAGCCATTCGGCATGCTAACGGTGGCGAACGCTCTCGAGCAGTCCAGCAATGTGGCAGCCATCAAGCTGGGCCTGCTGGTGGGTAATGAATCCATGTACGATTACATCACCCGCTTTGGCTTTGGATCGCGCACCGGCATTGATTTGCCGGGTGAAACGGTGGGAATACTGCATCCCCTGAAACGATGGCAAGCGTCTTCGATTGGATCAATAGCGATGGGTCATGAAGTCGCGGTCACGCCGCTGCAGATGGCTGTGGCTTATGGCGCCCTGGCGAACAACGGCATACGAGTCACGCCGCATCTGGTGCGGGAAATTCGGTCGCCCGAGGGCGTCACTCTATTTCAGGCAACACCTGAACAAAAAAGTATTTTGAAGCCCGAGACAGCGTCCGCTCTGCGCGGCATGCTGGAAGGTGTGACTCTGCGCGGCACTGCCAAACGGGCCCAGCTCAATGGCTACAGCGCTGCCGGCAAAACCGGGACTGCGCAAAAAATTGATCCCAGGACCGGCACTTATTCCAAGACAAAGTTCGTTGGTTCATTCGTCGGCTTCGCCCCGGTAAATAATCCCTCGGTCGTCATTATCGTGGTAATCGACGAGCCGGCAGGCGCTTATCACGGCGGCGAGGTGGCCGCGCCTGTATTTCGCGAGATTGCGGAGCAGATATTGCCGGACCTGAATGTTCTGCCGGATATTGAGATCACGTCACCTCCTGAGCTCATTGCCAAAGCCAGCCCGCAGGAAACTCCCATCGCGACGCGGCTGGCCAAAGAAGAATTAACAAACGAAGAGCGGCGGGCCACTCAGCCGCGCGTGATGCAGCCGGATACCAGGGCCGAAATGAGCGAGGTCGTCTACACGGCGGCCACACGGCGCGGCGCACTGATGCCTGATTTGCGCGGCCAGAGTGTGCGCGATGTCGCCCGCCTGTGCGCCAGGCTTGGCCTTCAGCTCGAAGCCCGGGGCGATGGCCGGGCGCTGCGGCAAACCCCGGAACCCGGCGTGGAAATCCCGTCGAGACAGGTGGTGCGCGTGGAGTTTGAGAGGAGAAACTGAGTGGCGCAGACTTCAGTCTGTGTTGTCACCGGGAATACACAGACTGAAGTCTGTGCCACTTTACTGATAAACGAGAACTGAATGATCCCCCGCCATCGAAATGCAGCGACCCAGTTTGATAGAGACGTTAGCGTGAGAGTCAGTGCTTGTCGTAAGCGCTTGCGGCGATTGAGAACGACTCGTCCGGGTGGCGGCTCACACGCAAGCGGGGTGAACTCGGCGGTTACCGGCATCGACATGGGAAACGCCAGCGTCGAACCTACTGTCGGCGATGACGAAGAGAGAGATTCTAATCGAACGCAACTGAGGACAAGGTGAATCGCAGACTGAAGTCTGTGCCACTGGCAGCAACGTGTGAATGTAAGAACTGCGGCAGAATTAATGGGTGCAACCGCCGATGGCGTGAGCGCCGAGTTGTTTGACAAAGAAATAACTGACTTCTCGATCGATTCCCGGGCGACCAAAGAAGGCGACCTGTTCTTTGCCCTCTCGCAACCTGACTATGAGAAGGCAGGCTTTAACGGAACGTTTGCCGACGCCCACGACTACATTGCCGACTCGTTTGATCGTGGCGGCCTGGCCGCGGTAGCGCGCGCCGACCGTGTAAAAGGAGATAATGCTCTTGCAAGTTTAGCCGGCCGGCTCTTACTCGTTGATGATGCGATTGCCGCTCTACAAACGCTGGCGCGCAAGGTTTACGAACAATGGGCGCGTCCGGTAGTCGGTATCACCGGGAGTGCCGGCAAGACGACGGCGAAAGAGTTGACGGCGCATATTCTGAGGAGCACCGGGAGGCGCGTCTTAAAGAGCGAGCGCAACTACAACAACGGGCTGGGCCTGCCACTTTCAGTGTTGCAGATGGTGAGCGAGGGACGTTCACCATCTGATTACGACCTGGCAGTGCTGGAGATGGGAATGTCATCGCCGACGCATGAGATTCAGCGCCTGTGTCGCATTACTCCGCCGGACGTGGGCGTCGAATTGCTGGTAGCACCCGTGCACCTGGAGTATCTCGGCTCGATGGAAAACATCGCCGCGGCAAAAGCGGAGTTGATCGAAGGTCTAAAGCCGGGGGCCACCGCGGTGCTGAACGCCGACGACGAACTGGTGATGGCAATGCGGGCAAAACATGGTGGCCCGATTATCACCTTCGGCATTGAAAACGAGGCCGACGTCTCCGCCAGTGAGATTGATATCCGACGATTTGGCTTGAATCGATTCAAGCTCAAAACGCCGCTGGGCCAGGCAGCCGCTGAGTTGCCAATGACGGGTCGTCATAATCTTATGAACGCGCTTGCGGCAGCAGCTGTAGCCACTTCCTTTGGGATTGGACCGAAAGCGATCGCCGCGGCTCTGCGGACGGCAGTGCCGCCCCGCATGCGTGGCGAGGTGATCGACTTTGCCGCTGGATTTACGGTGGTTGACGACTCGTACAATTCGAATCCACGCTCTTTGTTGAGCATGGTCCGGGCGATAGCAAGTACCGGCGAGAACGTCAGACGCCGGCTGGTGCTGGCCGGTGAGATGATGGAGTTGGGTCCCGACGAGGTTGAGATGCATCGCGAGGCCGGTCGCGAGATTGCGCGGTTGGGTATAGATGTCTTGTGGGGCATTCGTGGTTTGGGTCGCGAGATAGTGGCTGGGGCTCGCGAGCAGGGAATGGAGTCAACCAGATTCTTTGAAACGTCGGACGATGCCGCCAGCGCGCTGGGTGAAGAAGCGCGCGAAGGCGATCTGGTCCTGGTGAAGGGTTCGCGCAGCGTAAACACCGACCAGGTCATCAGCGCGTTGCGTGCCCGTTTTCCGTTGGTCGGTGATGACCATGGTGCGGGAGATGCGGGACCTCAGATTTAGACGCGAGCTGTAGCCGACTTCGGCGAAGTGACAGCTGATCGAACTACTGAAGAAATGATCTACTACCTCTTTTACGAGCTGCTATATGGCCACTATAAGGAGCAGGAGTCGCTGCTTGTTAAGGGACTCAATGTTTTTCAGTACGTCACGTTCCGCACCGCCTACGCCACCGTGACGGCCCTACTGATTTCGCTGTTGTTCGGCGGCAGGGCAATTCGCGCGCTGCGGGAATGGAATATCGGACAGCAGATTCGCGAAGAGGGTCCCAAGGCGCACATGGCCAAGCGGGGCACGCCCACCATGGGCGGAGTCCTGATAATTGCTTCCGTGTTGATCTCGACGCTGCTGTGGGCGCGGCTGTCAAGTGTTTATGTCTGGATCACACTGATTGCAACTCTGGGATTCGGCGCCATCGGTTTTATGGACGATTACGCAAAGATGGCGAAGCAGCGCAGCCTGGGTTTGACTGGCAAGCAAAAGCTGGCGTTGCAATTCCTGATTGCAGTGGGAGTTTGGTTAGCGCTTTTCATTTCCACCAAATACTTCGCGACGAAGTATTCATGGAACGTGAGCATACCCTTTATCAAAGCGACGGCGATTCCGGACGGAGTTAGCTACATCGGACCGTATCTTTACCTGGTGCTGATCGCGGTGGTGTTAATGGGCTGGACCAACGCGGTGAATCTGACGGACGGTCTGGATGGCCTGGCCATCAGCGTGACGTTCGTAGCCATGGCCGCTTTGACAGCCTTCACATATGTGATTAGTGACTCGCGCTGGACGAGCTATCTGGATCTGACCCATCGCCCGGAGGCGGCGGAGCTGACCGTCTTTTGTGGCGCGATGGTCGGCGCCAGTTTGGGCTTTCTCTGGTTCAACGCGCCGCCGGCGGAAGTCTTCATGGGTGATGTGGGCAGTCTGGCGATAGGCGGAGCCATCGGCACAGTCGGCGTACTTACCAAGCAGGAGTTCATACTGGTTATGGTAGGGGGCGTGTTCGTTATTGAAGCCCTCTCCGTGATCCTGCAGGTGAGCTTCTTTAAGATGACCAGGGCCAGCACCGGCACCGGGCGCCGCCTGTTTCGCATGACGCCTTTGCATCATCACTTTGAGATGCAGGACTGGAAAGAGTCTAAGATCGTGTTTCGCTTTCTGATCCTGGCCATACTTTTCGCGCTGCTGAGTCTTTCGACTCTGAAACTGCGTTAATGGAGGTAGCCGGCAAGAAAGTTCTGGTGTTGGGGGCGGCCCGTAGCGGCATTGCCAGCGCGCGTTTTCTTTCTCAACGGGGTGCGATCGTAGCGCTGAACGATCAGAAGCCCCTGGAACAATGGCCCGCCGAAGCCCTGGCGCTGAAGGATGGGGGAGTGGGTTGCATCAGCGGCGAGGCGCCATCCTGGTTATTGGACCAGGTTGAGTTGGTAGTAATCAGTCCCGGGGTGCCGTCCAAAAGCATTCCTATTCGGTATGCGGAACGCGTGGGCGCCGAGGTGATTGGTGAGATAGAACTCGCGTCTCGTTATTTGCAAGGCAGGATCGTAGCTATCACAGGAACGAACGGAAAGACCACGACCACGACTTTGATTGGAGCGATGCTTAAAGACGCAGGCATGACGGTGCAGGTAGGCGGCAACATCGGGACGGCCCTGATTTCGCTGGTCGACTCGTCGCGTCCGGACGGCTGGACAGTGGTCGAGGTCTCGAGTTTCCAGCTCGAGACCACAGTGGATTTTCACCCGGCTGTCGCGGCGGTTTTGAACGTCACGCCCAACCACATGGATCGGTATGAGTCGGTGACCGATTACGCGGCCGCCAAGCACCGCATCTTTCGCAATCAAACCGCGGCAGACGTGGCGATCCTTAATGCGGATGACGAAACGGTCTCTTCGTGGGCCGGCGGATTGCGCGCGCACGTGACTCAGTTCAGCGTGGCGAAAGAACTGCCGGAAGGTCTTTTCCTCCGCGGCGGGCGCGAACTGGTGTCACGCACTGAAGCTGGAGAGCGCGTGCTGATGAATCGAGACGAAATGAAGTTGCGCGGTCTTCATAACGTGGAAAATGTTTTAGCCGCGCTGGCCGTGGGGTTAGCCTGCGGCGCCGCGCCGGATTCGATGCGGGAGACAATCAAGAACTTTCGGCCCGTCGAGCACCGGCTCGAACAGGTAACCACCATTAATGGCGTGCGCTTCTACAATGATTCGAAGGCGACCAGTGTTGATGCCACGATGAAAGCCCTCGAAGCTTTCGCGGAGGACGAGGGAAAAGTGGTGCTAATCCTGGGAGGTCGGGGCAAGCAGGCGCCGTATGCGCCGCTGGCGCCACTGGTGCAGGCCACGGTTCGCAAGTTGGTTCTGATTGGTGAGGATGCACCGGCAATTGAACAGGAGTTGAAGGATGTTGCGCCCACTGAGCGGGCGACGGACATGCGGGATGCCGTCGGGCGCGCGTTCACTTCAGCGCAGTCCGGTGACATCGTCCTGCTGGCGCCGGCATGTGCCAGCTTCGATATGTTCGATAGCTTCGAGCATCGCGGACGGGTCTTTAAGGAAGAAGTTTCGAGTTTAGAGTTTCGAGTTTCGAGTTCCACGCCGGATGCAGAAACTCGAAACCCGAAACCCGAAACTCGAAACTAGTTCTAGTTTTAGTTATGGCGAGAAAACTTCAAGCTGACAAATGGTTGTTTGCCTCGGTGACGGGGCTGGCTCTGTTTGGCATCGTCATGGTTTATAGCGCGTCAGCCGTCGTCGCTCAGGGAGAGAATCACGGTCAGTTTCATTACGTCATTAAACAAGCGATGTGGACCTTGATAGGTTTCGGCGTGATGCTGCTGGCCACGCAGTTCGATTACCAGCGACTGCGCAACCGTCGCTTAGTGTACGGCTTGCTCGCGGTGACCGTGGTATTGCTGCTGGCCGTGTTTGCTTTTCCCCGCATCAACGGCGCGCATCGTTGGATCCGGTTTGGCGGCTTCTCTGTTCAACCGTCCGAAGCTGCGAAGTTAGCGCTGGCTATTTTCCTGGCATATTTCCTGGAGAAGCATGCGGGCGATGAAACGTCATTCTGGCGAACGCTTTTGCCGTGCCTGCTGGTGCTGGGTGTGCTGGCCGCGTTGATTCTGAAAGAGCCGGACCTCGGCACCGCCCTGATGCTGGGCATAGTCTGCTTCGTGATGTGCTATGCGGCAGGTGTTCGTGTGTTGCATCTGGGACTCGTTTCGCTGCCGATGCTGTTGGGCCTGGTGGCCATGCTGATATTCACGCCGTTTCGTATGCGACGTCTGGTTACGTTTCTCGATCCGTGGGCCGACCCGCTCGGCAACGGGTATCAGGTGGTGCAGTCGCTAATTTCTATTGGTTCGGGTGGGCCACATGGTCTCGGCTTCGCGCAAGGTAAGCAGAAAATGTTCTTTCTTCCTTTCGCTCATTCGGATTTCATCTTCGCTGTAGTTGGGGAAGAGCTGGGACTATTGGGGGCATTGGTGGTGGTGGGCGTGTTTGCAATTTTTCTGTGGCGCGGTATGCGAGCGGCGCTGCGGGCCCCGGACAGGTTTGGCATGTTACTGGGTATCGGGCTGGTCGTGGGAATTGTGGCGCAGGCGCTATTCAACATCAGCGTGGCAGTCGCGTTGTTGCCGGCCAAAGGAATTCCGCTGCCGTTCATTTCCTATGGTGGATCGTCGCTGGTGCCTACGCTGGCGGCCGCGGGAATCCTTTTGAACATTTCGCAGTACGCCAATGTGGCCGGCGATCCGTCTCTGTTGGCTGCGGGCAAAGCGGCCAAAGCTCGGGGACGCGCGGTAGTCAGCAAAAACTTCGGTCCCGGGCTGCGATTACCGGCTTCGGCGCGGAACGGATGAGCGCCATGCGCGTGCTGATCGCCGCAGGCGGTACCGGCGGCCACATTTATCCGGGCATTGCAGTCGCTAACGAAGTGCTTCGGCGCGATGCGGAATCGAGTATCAGGTTCGTAGGAACTGCCCGAGGACTTGAAGCGCGACTGGTGCCCCAGGCAGGTTTTGAACTTTCGCTCATTGAAAGCACGGGCCTAAAAAATGTTGGCACCCTGGCGCAGTTACGAGGTCTCGCACTGCTGCCGAAGAGTTTGCTGGCGGCCCGGCGAGTAATACGCGAGTTCCGCCCGGACATAGTGGTTGGTGCCGGGGGATATGTTTCCGGGCCGGTGATGCTGATGGCGGCATTCATGCGGTTGCCTACGCTGGTGATGGATTCAAACGCTTTGCCGGGATGGACCAATCGCCGGCTGGCGCGGGTCGTCGATCGAGCAGCAGTTTCATTTGCCGAGGCGCTGCCTTACTTTCGCGGCAAAGGCGTGTTGACTGGAAATCCGGTGCGCGCTGAGTTCTTTGAGATTCCCCGCAAGCAACGCGATCATTCGCGCTTTTCGCTACTGGTGTTCGGAGGCTCGCAGGGTGCCAGGGCGATCAATGAGGCCGTCGTGGACGCGCTGCCGCACCTGGTTATGCAACAGGAGACTTTTTATATCACGCATCAGACAGGCGAGGCAGATTATGAGAAGGTGCGCGAAGGATACGCAAAGGCAGGTTGGACGCGGCACGCCGACGTGCGGAAATACATCGATGACATGGTGACCTCCTTTGCGAATGCCGACTTGATCGTTTGCCGCGCCGGGGCGACCACCAGCGCGGAACTTGTCGCGGCGGGCAAGGCGGCGATCATGATTCCGTTCCCTCTGGCAGCGGATGACCACCAGCGCAAAAACGCGGAAGCGCTGCAATCAGTGGGAGCGGCGCGAATGGTTTTGCAGAAAGATTTAACGGGCGCGAAACTTGCACAGGGAATTCTATCGCTGGCGCTCAACCCGGATGCGATAACACAAATGGAAGGGGCCAGTCGCAATCTGGCACGGCGCGATGCAGCGGCAGCAACAGTCGATTTGATGGTTGAAATGGCAAGAGGTAACTGACCGTGGCAATGTTCAGGCGGATTCAAATAGTGCACTTCGTGGGGGTTGGCGGCATAGGTATGTCCGGAATCGCAGAAGTGCTCGCTAATCTCGGTTTCTGTGTTTCCGGTTCAGACCAGAAAAAATCAGAGACCACAGACCGTCTGGAGCTGCTGGGAGTTGATTTCAAAGTGGGTCACCGCGCGGAGAATGTGGGGCACTGTCATGTGGTAGTGCGTTCCACCGCGGTAGGCGATGACAATCCCGAGATCATTGAAGCCAGGCGGCGATTAATTCCCGTGATCCCGCGAGCTGAAATGCTGGCCGAGTTGATGCGCCTGAAGCCTTACTCGGTAGCCGTGGCGGGCTCGCATGGCAAAACCACGACCACGTCGATGGTGGCCACGGTGCTGGGCAGCGCGAATCTGGATCCCACGTTCGTCGTGGGCGGCGTGGTTCGAGCTTATCGCTCAAACGCGCGCTTGGGTAAGAGCGATTTGATGGTGGTTGAGGCCGATGAAAGCGATCGTTCTTTCCTGATGCTCTCGCCGACTATCGCCGTAGTGACGAACATTGATCGAGAGCACATGGACTACTACCACGACATGGATGATGTCCGTAAATGCTTCGTCAGTTTTGTGAATAAGGTGCCGTTTTATGGCGCGGCGGTTCTGTGCCTCGATGATCCAAACGTTCAGGCAATAATTCCCAGCGTCGAGCGCCGCCATGTGACCTATGGCTTGAGCGCCCAGGCTGACGTCTCGGCCCATGGCGTTCGTTTCGATAACGCGTTCGGATCGAGTTTCACAGTATGGAAGGGAGTAGAGGTGATCGGCGACGTTAACCTGCGAGTGCCGGGGCTGCACAACGTGTACAACTCTCTGGCTGCGATCGCGGTAGGCCTCGAGCTCCAGGTGCCGTTCGATCAGATCGCAAAAGCGCTGGGCGAATTCACCGGAGCCGATCGTCGCTTTCAATTCAGGGGTGAAGAAGCCGGCGTGCTGGTGGTGGATGATTACGGGCACCATCCCACTGAAGTGAAGGCGACTTTGGCGGCGGCCAAAATCGGCGCCCCGGGAAAGCGAATCGTGGTGCTTTTTCAACCGCATCGTTACAGCAGGACACAGGATCTGATGGAAGAGTTTGCCCGGGCCTTCAACAATGCCGACGTCCTGCTGGTGACGGACATTTACGCCGCCAGCGAGGACCCGATCGAGGGCATCGACGCGGAGGTGTTGACGGAAAGGATTAAGAGTTACGGGCACAAGAGCGCGGAGTATATCGGCGCGATCGAGGGCGCTGCGGAAGTATTGCGCGACACTGTCCGTGAAGGCGATCTCGTTATCACACTCGGTGCGGGGACGGTTTATCGCGTCGGCGACGAATTGCTTGAACTGCTGCGCGGCCGCACCGACGCGCATACGGCATAGAGTTTTATGGCCAGCGAAACGCTCAACGGTTTGGATTTAGCTAAACGCGATCAGGCTATCGCAGAGATTGCCCGCCGGTTGAAGGTGAGCGCTGAGCGAGGCCGGCGTTTTGCCGAGTTAACAAGTTTACGCGTGGGCGGCGCAATTGACTGGGTCATTTCTCCGGAAACGGAGGATCAGGCGGCGGCAGTGGTAGATGCGTTGGATAAGGCAGGGGTGGCGTGGCGCGCGCTTGGATCCGGCAGCAACGTGCTGGCTGATGACGATGATCATCACTACGTCGTCGTCAGTTTGAAAGAGTTGAAAGGCGAAGCCCGGTTTGCTGGTGATCGAGTTTCAGTCAGCGCGGGTTATTCGCTGCCACGCTTATGTATTGAGGCGGGCCGGCAAGGGCTGGCCGGCATAGAAGGTTTGGGAGGAATTCCCGGGACCGTCGGAGGAGCCCTTTGGATGAATGCTGGTGCGTACGGGCACGAAATCGGCACCGTCACGGAGACTGTCAGAGTGGCCCGCGCCGGTCGCGTAGTGGAGGTTCCCGGCAGCGAGGTTACCTGGAACTATCGCCACACCTCTTTCCGTGAAGGTGAGTTGCTGCTCGGTGGAACACTGCGATTGCAGCCGGATGATCCAGAGCAAATACGCGAGCGAATGGAAGAGGCCAAGAGCAAACGTTTGGCGACCCAACCACACGGCGCGCGCTCGGCCGGCTGTTTCTTTAAGAACCCGCCGGACAGCGCCATCGGCACGGGAAAGATCATCGATGAGATGGGCATGAAGGGATCACGCCGCGGCGGCGCAGTAGTTTCGCCCAAGCACGCGAACTTTATCGTGACCGAAGGCGACAACGCGCAAGCCTCAGATGCGATGGCGCTGGCGGAAGAGATTCGCGAGCGCGTCAAACGCGAGCACGGCATCGATCTGGAATACGAGGTCGAGTTGTGGCGCTCGCGGCCCCAGGCCGGAAGCCTTGATGAAGACTAACGAAAGGGACGAACGCTCTTGAAAGAACAAGTAATCACAGCCAGGAGTTCGCGGCGCACTCCGCCTGCCAAACCCCGTTCGGCGACTTTCATGCAAAGGCCTGCGCGTCGCGATCGGGGCAATGGAGAACGCGCCAAGAGTAGCGTGCTGCGTCGCGTCTATGCCTACCTCCCCATGGCCGCCAGGATAGTCCTGGTTATCAGTGCCGCGATTCTGGTTTTTGTCGGCTACCGCACTGCCTCGTCAGCTTCGTTGTTCCAAGTTCGACGGGTTGATGTATCGGGAACGTCGCGCACGTCGGCGGACGAGATTGGGACGCTGGTGCGGCGCGCCGCAGGGAAAGACGGCGTATGGCAGGCGAATCTACGGGCTATGAGTGACGAACTGGAGCGGCTGCCAGGCGTAAAGACTGCGGTCGTCACGCGCGTCCTGCCGGACCGCTTGCGTGTGCGGATCACTGAGCGTGTTCCGGCCGGCGTGGTGCGCACCGCGGCCGGGCATTTCGTCTGGACCGACGAAGACGCGGTTGTGCTTGGTGAGATGGCGCCAACGGATCACATCCCCTCTTTCTTCATACGAGGATGGAATGAAGACGCCGGCGAGGAAGCCCGCACTGAAAATGTCGAACGCATTCAAAAGTATGTGCAACTAGCGCGTGAGTGGGACGCCGCCGGTTTGTCGGAACGAGTTAGTGAAGTGAACTTAATCGATGTGCGTGACATTCGAGCCCAACTGGCAGGCGCCGATTCACAAATCGAACTGCGGCTAGGGGGGCAGGATCTGGGCAAGCGCTTAAGAGAAGCGCTCAAAGTCCTCGATGGCTATCGCCAGGTACCACAGGGATCACTAATTACTTACGTGGACGTTACCCAGGGCACGCGCGCGATTGTTGGTTATGGTACGGGCGCGCAGGTTGCGGCTGAGGGAGACATCAGTGGGAGCGATACGGGGAACCCGGAGTTAGCGCCGCAGGTCCCCCACAGGCAAACAAGCGGCGCTGGCTTGCGAGGAAGAAATACTGTGAAGGCAAAGGCCATAAAAGCAACAGAGAGGTCCGGCGACAAAAGCAAATCACGTGACGAGGCCAGGGCCCTGACCCGGTCGCGTCGCGTTGGCTGAGGCCCGCGACAATAAGGAGCAAAGCTGAATGGCCAAGCGCGCACACCACACGGTGGGATTAGACATCGGGACCAGTAAGGTCACATGTATCGTCGGCGAGCCCGGTGAGGCCGGATTGTTGGACATCATCGGCATTGGCGAGTCGGAAGCGCGTGGCCTGCGCAAGGGTGTGATCGTAAATCCGGACGCAGCGGTAGATGCTATCAAGCGCGCGGTCGAAGAGGCGGAAAGAATGAGTGGAGTGGAGGCAGAAGAAGTAACTATCAATCTCGCGGGATCCCACATCATCGGCTTCAACGGCCAGGCCATCGTCGCTATTTCCGGTCGCGATCGCGAAATCGTTCCCGATGATGTGCGGCGAGCTATTGATTCCGCCTGCGCGATCCAATTGCCGGCAGGGCGAGAGATTGTGGATCGTCTGCCGCAGGAGTTCATCGTGGATGACCAGGACGGCATCAATGATCCGATTGGCATGATGGGCGCCCGCCTGGCCGTCAAAGTGCACATCGTCACAAGCCCTGTCACAGCCCGGCAGAACGCCATTAACGCCGTAAATCGCGCCGGGTTGGTCGTCGCCGACATGGTGCTGGAGCAGCTGGCGGCTGCCGAAGCCTCGCTCAGCGATGACGATAAGGAATTCGGCGCGGCCCTGGTGGATATTGGCGCCGAAACAACGGGCTTGGTCGTTTACCAGCGGGGGGCAGTGCAGCACACGGCAGTGTTTCCGCTGGGCGGATCACACTTCACCAACGACATCGCATTTGGCTTACGTACCCCCATCCCTGAAGCGGAGAGAATCAAACGGGCGGTGGGCTGTGCCTCAAGCGGGTCGCTGTCAGATTCACAGCGAGGTGAGTTGGTTGAAGTGCCTTCAGTCGGCGGCCGCGCGCCGCGACAACTTTCGCGCCAGATTCTCTGCGACATCCTGCAACCACGCGCGGAAGAAGTTCTCATGCATGTGGCCGATGAGATCAAAGACTCAGGTTGGGAGCGACAGTTATCCAGCGGCGTAGTGTTGACTGGCGGAGGCGCGTTGTTGGAAGGAATGGTCGAGATCGCGGAACAGGTTTTCGACGCGCCGGTACGCCTTGGTTATCCCGAACGCGACCGCTTCGGCGGTCTGGTCGAAGACATTCAGAGTCCTTCGTGGGCAGCGGCCGCGGGACTCGCACTCGTTTCGCAAAGAGCACAGACGTTGGAACTGCGCGCGGGAGCAGTAAAACGCGGCACTACCGGTAAGCTGACGCACTTTGTTTCAAAGTTTCGCAATCGTTTCAGTAGTATTATTTGACAAGTTGTTGTATGCTGGCGCGCCGATCGGCACAATATGTAGTCCCTAGATATAGACGCCTATGACGGAACCAGCCCAATATAAACGCAAACGGCCCTGGAAGGCTTCCCGCTTTGGGAGAGAGGGAGTAAGTATGACACCAGAAGTCCGCGAACCCGCCAAAGGCATCAATATCTTCATCGATGACGAGCCACCAATCACCGGGGCGCGCATTAAAGTGATCGGGATCGGTGGCGGAGGCGGCAACGCCGTGAATCGAATGATCGATGCCGGCATCGAGGGTATCGAGTTTCTGGTGGCGAACACCGATCTCCAGGCCTTGAAGCGATCGAAGGCCCCTATCAAGATTCAGCTCGGAGGCCGGCTTACTAAAGGCCTCGGCGCAGGCGCCAATCCAAACGTCGGCCGCGAAGCTGCCCTGGAAGATACGGATAAGATCATCGAGGTGCTGGAAGGCGCGGACATGGTCTTTGTCACCACCGGTCTGGGAGGCGGCACGGGGACGGGCGGAGCACCAATCATCGCGTCGCTGGCGACCGAACTTAATGCCCTGACTGTGGCCGTGGTTACCAAGCCGTTTCACTTCGAAGGCCGGCGCCGGATGCTGCAAGCCGAAGAGGGACTGCGGGAGCTGCACGAGTGCGTGGACACCGTGATTACGATCCCAAATGAGCGTTTGCTGCACACGGTGGACAAGAATGCCCCGCTCGGTGATGCGTTCCGCGTAGCCGACGATGTGCTGCGACAGGCCGTACAGGGGATTAGCGATCTGATAACTGTTTCCGGCTTGATCAATCTGGATTTCGCGGATGTGAAGACAATTATGGCCGGTATGGGCCTGGCGTTGATGGGCGCCGGTCGCGCTAGCGGACCGAACCGCGCGATCGAAGCCACGCAGCAGGCGATTTCTTCGCCGCTGCTGGAAGAAGCCACGATTCAGGGCGCGCGCGGAGTGTTGATAAATATTACGGGCGGGCCCGACCTGACGCTTTACGAAGTCAATGAAGCCGCCTCGATGATCCGCGAAGCTGCCGACGAAGATGCGAACATCATCTTTGGCGCCGTGATCGACGAGACCATGCGTGATGAGATGAAGATCACAGTCATCGCTACCGGCTTTACGCACGAAGCCGTATCGATGATCGCACCACCTGCGAGCGTGCCCCAACCAGCCGCCCCCCCGCGCTACACGCAGCGCCCCGGCGATGATCTAACTCGTACCGGAGTAAATGCGCGTACGGAAGATCTGGACGTGCCAACTTTCATCCGCAAGAAAGCGGACTAGTTGGTGGTCAGTTGTCAGTTGTCAGTAGTTAGTTGCAGCAGGCTCAAGCACCCGTATTGCAACTGGCCACTAACCACTGACAACTAACTAGTCGATCCCAATAATCAACACACCCCTTCCTCGTTTTGCTTTTTTCAATTGTCTCGTGTAGCATGTCGCTCAATCCCTGATATTTCATTACGGATTAAAAAGTTTTCCACTTTCTCTCCTCTAAGGCTTTCGCCTGCGAGAGTAAGTAAATAATCCCCATCACGCTCAGATGGTGCCGGAATGTGCCTTAAAGGGAAGGGCTTGCATTCCGTCTTAACCCGATGGAGGTAGAAGTCACAGTGAACCGCAAACTCATAAGAACAACCTTGGCAGACATTAAGGCGAAGGGCCGGGAAATGCCCCCGCAGCGACGCCATAATGGTAGTGCTCCTCCGCGCGTGGCCAATGATGGAGGGTCCCACGCTCCGCAACGTCCAGCGCAACCAGCGTCGTCGTCGGCCGTCCAGGTGCGTAAGCGCGTACCGCCCCCGATTGAAACCAATGCCGAGATTTTTTATTACAAGAAACAAATTGACGCGCACACTCCGATGGTGATTGTGCTTCAGGATGGCGAGGAGATTGAAGGTACCATCGAATGGTATGACCGCAGCGCCCTCAAGGTAAATCGTAAAGCGGCGCCGAACCTTCTCGTTCTCAAACATAACGTCAAGTACATGTACAAGGCTGAGGAACGCGAGGCGCAATAGTGTCCACGGCAGTTTCAGGACACGAATGAAATAGAGCGCCCGGCTTCATCGTCACTGCGCTGCCCACCTCATCCGTGTTAAGCGATGGCAGATTTGCCGCACAGTCCTACCCACGCAAGCCGATCGCGCCGGCAACCGCCCCGCATCGGAATTACGATGGGTGATCCGGCGGGAATTGGCCCGGAGGTCGTTCTAAAGGCCGTGGCTGACGAGGATGTGCGCCGGGTCTGCCTGCCGATCATCATTGGCGATGCGCAGCTGCTGGCCCACACCGCGCGCACCCTGGATTTGCAGAGCGGCTATGACATCGTTCGCAAAGGCGAGCCCCTGCCAGACAATCTCGAGTCGCCCATCATCTTTCACCTCGACAACATTGGCGGTTACATCGAACCCGGTATTGAATCAGGAGCTGCGGGTAAGGCTGCTGCCGGTTACATTGAGTCAGCCGTTGAGTTGTGCGCCGCGGGGTGCATCGACGCAATTGCCACGGCGCCAATTAACAAACGGGCGCTGTTCCTGGGCGGCTATAGTTTTCCCGGCCACACTGAATTTTTGGCGCATCTTACCGGCGCCGAGGATTACGCGATGGGTTTCGTGGCCGCGAACCTGCGGGTGGTTCTGTTGTCCACCCACGTCCCGCTCGCGGAAGCCATCAGGCTGGTAGAGCGTAAGCTGGTGGAGAAGAGGATTCGGCTGGCGCATCAGGAGTTGCGCCGCTGGGGTATCGAGCGTCCGCGTCTGGCAATGGCGGCACTCAATCCACACGGGGCCGAAGGAGGTCTTTTCGGCGTCGAAGAAGCCTCGGAAATTGTCCCGGGAATTGCAGCCTGCCGCGCGGCCGACGAAATCAACGTGCAGGGACCGTTTCCCGCCGACACGGTTTTCCTGCGCGCTTCGCGGGGCGAGTTTGACGCAGTGATTGCCTGCTATCATGATCAGGCAATGATTCCGGTGAAGTGCCTTTCCTTTGGCGAGGCTGTTAATGTCACGCTGGGTCTGCCTTTCATTCGCACGTCCGTGGATCACGGGACTGCATTCGATATTGCGGGTAAGGGACTGGCAGAACATTCCAGCATGGTGGCAGCAATTAGTCTGGCAGCAGATTTGTCCGCGCGCGCCGGGGAAAGCAGTCGCGCCGTAGAGGTCTAGTAGAAAGAGAAAAGAGAAGCATGAACGATTCGCGAAACGTAACCAAAGATGCTCGTCGCATCATCGTCGCTGACGATGACCCGGCCATACTGCGCCTGGTGACCACGATTCTTGAGAAAGAAGGATACACGGTCGTTACCGCTCGCGATGGACGCGAGGCTTACAAGATTTTGCAGGACGACACAAACTTTACCGCCGCCGTATTCGATGTCGTCATGCCCCATATCTCCGGGCCCGAACTCGTTCGCTACATGAAGACTGAAAAACGGCTGATGCGTATTCCGGTAATGATGATGACAGCGGAACAGGATCCAAAGTTATCTTCCGACAGTTTTGCCGCCGGCGCTGTCGTGTTTCTGCCCAAGCCGTTTACCACTGCCCAACTGCAAATCATGCTGCGCATGCTGATTGGCAAAGGCGGAGAAAAGTAAATCCGGCACAAATGCGAGGCGGCGATCAGGCGGCATCGTTACCAGACTTTCCAGGAGCTTGCTCATGACTCGACCACGTTTCACTTTGCTGGTTTCACTGCCGGTCTTATTGGTGCTGGGAGTATTGGCGTTTAAGACCGAACGTCTGGCCACCGCGGCCGCCGACCTGACGCCGAAGGAAGCGCGAAAGTTAATTGCCAGTTTGGCCGGCATCGAGCTCCCTTCCGACGCAGTGCGAATCAAAGAGATTTCTCCCATGGGCAACTCGGCCGTGGTGTTGGCGCAGGTGGAAACGGCGTTCCGGTTTAATAAGGGCGAAGGCGGCAAGTGGCGCGTGGCGGAAATTCGCACATAGAAGTAGAGCTATAGCAATTCGTTCCTAAC
>JBDTOI010000044.1:0-26212 GCA_039933315.1 Pyrinomonadaceae bacterium | reverse complement strand
TCGCTTTCGTTCTGCCTACTGCTTACTGCTCGCGTACCCGTACGGCAGCTTCACACTTACCAGCAGCGGCGCCTCGGGTTTTATGGCCACGCGATAAATAGTTTGCGGAACGGGATCGTCCTGATTGAGTTCCGTATCATCTTTGCCGGCTGATTGCTCTTTGTCCGTCATGGTGCGGCCGGCGCCTCCCGCCAGCTCAAATTTCGTCGGTTGCATGCCCCACTGTTTTTCCCAACCTTCAATCTGTTCCCGGGTTAGCAACATCGCCTTGTCCTCGAGTTTAGCGGGGTCTATCAGAGGCTGCGATGAAACCAGTAACGTCAAAGTCTCGGCCACCGGCAGTTTTTCAGATTGCCCGGGCTTGACTCTGAAGTAGCGCGGCGGGGGCGGAATGTAAATAAGCTGGCCCGCCTTAACTTCGTTGTTGCCATCGCGGGTCCGCCTGGTGGGAAAGATCAAACGCGCATCGCCGAAAGTGCCGTCGGCATACTGCTCGCGATCGATTACATAGAGATAGCCACTACGGGAAAGCGATTCGATGGCCAGACGCACGCGCTGGCCCGTCTGTAGAGTCGTTCCATCCGAGATCCTTTCCAGGGCCCATTCGGTGGCTGTCTCATTGCCATCTTCTTCAATCAACTCTTTAGTCTTGTCGCGCGATGTGGCCGGCCGAAATCGCCATGTAGTCACACCGACCTGGGCAAACTCAGTTCCCTTCGGTGGCGTTGCAGGAGCAAGGCTGGAAGCTTTGTAGAGCGAAGTGGGCGTCCGAACCACCTTTTTCCGCGAAGTAGGTCGAGGGCGGGCGGGACGGTTGGCGATGAACTCTTCAGCTTTGATGGCTTTCGACTGATCTCCCTCTTGCGCTAAGGCAGAGCTAAAGCCGGCCGCGCTGAGAAGAGTCGCGATCATAAGCAGAACCTTGAGGGATATCTTTGTTCTCATGATTCCTCCGTTACGACAATTTCCGATGGGACAGCTGCAGGGAGCTAACCAAAATCTCCCCGCGCCCCTTAATTAAAGTACGGGCCTGCGCCTTATTCGGTTCTACTTGCGCAGGTGCAGACTCGTATTTCTTCAGATAAGTTTTCAACTTTGCGAGATGGGATGCGTCACTGATAACGCCCTGCTGTCTGGCAGCGTCACGGAAGATTCCATCAAGTTCCGCAAGAGGTTGCGCTGACCAGATCAGCCAGAGCGTTTCGACCCCGGTCCTGTCCACAAAACGGTATCCTTCGGTGATTAGCTCGCCTGTTAACCAGGAACTGCCAGCATTGTTTTTCGGCGTGGGAAACATTGCATTGTATTCAACGCCGTTTGGGCCAGGCCCCTCATTGATCAAGTAAAGCGCGCCCGGTTGGTCGGGCTTAAGGTGGACCACAAACCGCCACCCATTTCCATAGACTTCATCTCCGGTAGACGGGAATACCTCACCTTTTGGCTTGCCGTTTTCGAAACTCTGCACGTCGAGCCAGTAGGTAAGCCTTTGCTCCGGCCCGGCCGGTGTCGCAGGTTCCGTAACAACAGCAGCGGCTGGGGGCGGCGCGGCAGTTGAGCCTGGTCTGAAAGTGGTCCAGGCTACAGCGGAGGCTATGGCCACCAGAATCGCCACGCCGGCTGCAACGGCCAAGGTTTTGCGACTGCGCCCGTGTCCGGGCCGTTGTAGTTTTGCCGGCACGTCCGGGTTACCCGCATCGTCGGTGTAGAGATTAAAGAGATGGACGCGCACGCCATGTTTGACTTCAGCATCGCCCAGATCGTGGAGACAATTATTCCAGCGACTAAGTTGGCCCAAATCATCAGCCACTCTCGATGACACCAATATGTGGCCGGAGTCGCCGCAATCCATCACGCGCTGCGCCAGGTTGATGCCTCCGCCGGCGACATTCATGTTCGTGTTAATGTCGGCGACGCGATAAACCAGTCCGCTATGAATACCCATCCTCAGCTCGAGCTCCGGCTGATCGCGCAGGGCCCGGCTGATTTCCAAAGCACAGCGCAAGGGCGCTTCCGGATCGCCAAAAAAAACCAGCGCCATGCCGTCTCCGGTCGGCAAGCGCAGCAGTTGACTAACTTCCTCGGCCCGTACGAACTCCTCAGTGTTACGAACAATTCCCTGAAGTTGCGCCAGTTGTTCCGTCTGATCGTCAATCAATAATTTCGAATAACCCACGATGTCGGTAAAGAGGACATTCGCAGTCTCGAGCGAAAGCGTCTTGGCGTCAGCCGGTACGGAAATGCGCGTTACCAGGGGTTTGGCAACGCCCACGCGGCGGGCATCGCGCGTGACTACCGAGCCCTCGTAGCTTTCATCGGCAAGCGCATCGGCCAGATCGTCGCCGAAATTGCGTGCTTGTTGATAACGATCGCCCGGCGGGAAGGCCAGGGCTTTGAGGATGACTGTTTGCGCGGCCAGCGGCAGACTGGGTCGCAGATCCACCGGCTTCACGCGCATACCGGATCGCTGCATCTCCAGTAGTTGAAACATCGAGTCAGGATTGAATGGACGCCGGCCGGTCAGCATCTCGAAAGCCATCACGCCAAAGGAATAGATGTCGCTGGTCGCGGATACTGGTTTTGCGTCTAGTTGTTCCGGCGACATATAGGCGATTGAACCGGCGGCGAGGTCCTTTGTTGTCTCCGGACCGACTAAAGAATTCTTAACCTTGGCGACGCCGAAGTCGATGATCTTCACCTGCTCTTCGCCATCACCCAGGGTCTGGAGCATGACATTCTTCGGCTTAAGATCGCGGTGAAAAATTCCCTTCTCATGCGCGGCGCTGAGGCCGCGGCCAATCTGTTTGATAATGTGGGCTGCCCGTGCCAACTCCATGCCTTCCGGGGTAATCTGCGATCGCAAACTCCCTCCGGCTACATACTGCATAACAATATATGGCTTGCCATCCGGCATCTCCCCGGTATCAAAAACGCCGACGATATTCGGGTGATCGACGCGCGTCAGCGCCTCGATCTCCTGGCGAAACTTTTTGCGGCTCCACTCGTTCTCAAACGAATTCGCCAGCAGTACTTTGATAACGACCTGGCGCGAGACCATCTTCTCGTCGCACGCCAGGTAGACCGCGCCAAACCCGCCCTGCCCAAGTTTTTCTTCAATGCGATAACGACCACCCAGCGTCATGCCAAAGAGCTCGTCTTCCTGAGGCAGAGTGCTCTTCTGGGACAGAGGTGTCTCTGAGCCATCCACTCTGGTCGCGTAGGGGTCGTGTTTGTTATCCATTTACTGAACCGTTAACTGGCAAGTCGAAAGGCTTTTTGATCCGGTACCGCGAAGCGGTTATGACCTCCAGCCCAGGGTTGCCGCTTCGGCTACCCTGGGTATGGAATTCGAATCCGTCTCAACCCCGATGGGGTTGTGTCATCTTTCATGCGCCTGACCCAGGGTAGCCGCGGCGGCAACCCTGGGTTGGAGGTCACAACCGCTTCGCCGTAAAAACTACTGCCCGCGCGCATTCGCAAACCTGGCGATTACGAGCCGCTGCGCGCCGGCGTCGCGACTATAGAACATTCTGGGCCGTTGCACTCTAACTTCGTCTTCGCTCTCTTCAAGTTGTTTCCCTACCCTTTTCTTCTGGCGCCCGAGCTGCGGCACGCGGCCGGCGGCATAGTCGAACCATTCACTGAGCAGCACCTCGCCGTTGCGATCCAGATCAGCCGAGGCGCCTTTGATCCCTTCCTCAACCAGCGCATACGTCAAATAGCTGTGCTTCAGTGCTTCGGATTCGTAGGCGACTTCCATGCTCTGTGATGCGGTCAGGATGTACATGCCCTTTTCATAGGCCAGTTGCGCCAATCCTTTTGTATTCATTGGCCCGCGCCGTTTCTCCGTCGCTTCCAGCGCCTGTCCCGAGTTACACGCATCGATCACGAGCAGCAGTTGATCGGCATCAACGGACCGCAGCACTTCTTCCAGTTCAGTATCGGAGACGCTGTGGGCCAGAATCTCCCGCAGGCCCTCGGCATTCAGTGCGGTGCGCGAACCCTGGTAACCGATGTCATGCGGTATCAGGTAGAAATGGTCTTTATGTGCCGTCCCGTGTCCGGAAAAATAAACGATTACCGCGTCTTCAGGTTGGGCCGGTTTGATCTTCGCCAGGATAGCCGGCGAGCCTGGCGGCAGGTCCTTCTCCAGCCCGGCCAGCCGCCTCAGCGCCAGTAGAATATTTCCCTTGGTAGCTTCACGATTCAGCAGTGGAATCACTTCGACGGGACGATAGCGGCCAAGTGTCTCCTGCTGACTCCTTAGCTGGGCGGCCAATTCCTCCGCGTCAGCCACTGAATAATTAAGGTTGTACTCCGAGTTGGCGTATTGTCCCACACCTACGGCCAGTAGATAAGCCGTGCCGACGCGCTTCAATTGGTCGGAACCAGTTAGCGTTAGCGCCGAGTCTTCGGATTTAACGTTGTCACGGTTAAAAGCATATGCAACCAGCCGATTCTCGCCGGCGATAATCGGGATCGTTGCTTCGACATCCTTACGGCCCTGATTGCTCAGAACATCGCCGGGCCAGGATCTAACCAGCAACCCGTTGCGAAACAGACGCAGGTCGCGAGCGCCACTTCCCTGCTCGCCAGTTCCGTTCGCGGAGTCGTTCCCGACTTGAATCTTGACGTTCACGTTACGCGTTCCGATGACCGATGCTGCGGGTTCGGCACTAACCACGCTTAATTTGATCTGCGGTTGGCGGCGGTCCTTCTGCGTAATGTCTTGCGTGGCCCTGGGCGCCTTCCCGCCGAATATCTCAGCCAGCAAACCAGGATAGTAGTACTCGTTGAAGAATGATTCGACGGAAGCGACTTTAAAACTGTTGCGATCGAACCGCCAGAGGATGCGATTCCATGACCCCGGCGATCCATCGAACAGTCCGTCGGGTGTGGCCACTAACCAGTTGTCGCTGTCGCGCATGGAGAGAAGTGTCGCCATGTGCGATCCGTTTGCTGCGTCCCAGACGAGCATGCTGCCATCTTCACTGGCCGAGACCAGCCAGCGGCTATCACTGCTGAAGCTAACGGCATTTATGTTTGCTGTATGACCCCGCAGCGCATGCACTTCGTTTCCGGTTTCAGTATCCCAGACTCTCGTAATTTGATCCGTGCCGGAAGAGGCCAGCCTTTTGCCGTCACTGCTGAACCCCAGCGCCAGTATCTCGCCCGCGTGCCCAGACAGGGTGCGAACGACACGTCTGGCTTTTACATCCCAGACGGCAATCGTGTGATCGGCGCCACCGGCCGCTAACCAAAGTCCATCGGGGCTGAAGCTGATGGAATTGATCTGGCCCGCTTGTTTTCCTGATGGATTGTTGGCGCTGGATTGGTTCTCGCCAGTTTGATTCAAGGTCGCCACAGACGCCCCGGTAGTTACATCCCAGAGCTTGATGGTTTTGTCGAGGCTGCCGGAAGCCAGTAATTGGCCCTCACGAGCAAATGCGACACTGGTAACTTCGGCTGTGTGTCCCGCGAGCGCGCGGGCTTCACGACCATCGGCGAGATTCCAGACTTTCAACGCCTGATCCGATCCGCCGGAGACCAGCCACTTTCCATCGGGACTAAAGGCGACGGAGTTAACGCTGCCAGAATGTCCCTTCAGATCCCAGACCTGTCGTGAGGTGGCTACGTCCCAGACCTTGATACCGCCGCTGATGCTGCCCGAAGCGAGGAAACGGCTGTCGGAACTGAAAGCAATGGTCGACACCCAGCCCGTATGACCCAGCAGTCTGGGCATTTCACGCCCGGTGGCAATCTGCCAGATCCGCACCGAGCGGTCATTGCTGCCCGAGGCGAGCCAGCGCCCATCGTTGCTGAACGCCACCGAATAGAAGCCCGCGGAATTACTTTCCAGGGTCCTGGAGTTGGTGTTGTTGGCCAGGCTTCGCACATTGATGGTGCGGCTTCCGCTGCCCAGGGCCATGACCTTGCCGTCACGGCTGAAGGCGATCGCGACAGCAGTTGGGGAATCCTCGTCAGCCTCGACACTGGTCAACTCGTTCCTGCTGATCAGGTCAAAAGACTTCGCCGTACGGTCCCCCCATCCGGCCAGCAACCTGCCATCCGTCGCAAACGCAATCGCGAGCACCGGGCTGCGGCGATCTAATAAGACCAGCTCCTTTTGCGCCGTCAGATCCCAGAGTGTGACTCGGCCGGCCATGTTCCCCATGGCCAGCCACTTACTGTCAGCACTCAACGCCACTGAGGTTGCGCTGCCGATCTCTTTTTCGAAGCGGCGCGTCACCTGCCAGTTAGCCGTATCCCAGATCAGCGTGGTGTCCGGGCCGCCGGAGACCAGTGCCCGCCCATCGGCGGCAAAAGCCAAAGTGGTGACAAAGCTGCTGTGGCCCTTCAAGGTTTGAATCTCTTTTGCGCTGGTTAGATCCCAAATCTTGATGCTGCTGTCAGCGCACCCCGATGCCAGCCAGCGACCGTTTGAGCTGAACGCCAGCGATTCGATCGGGCCGGCGTGACCCGCAAAGCTATGGGCCGCTTCACCTCTCAACACATTCCAAACCTTAATGGTTCGGTCATTGCTACCGGATGCGAGCCAGAGACCATCGACACTTACAGCCAGCGACTTGACCCAGCCCGTATGGCCGTTAAGGGAACGCAGTTCCCGGCCACTCGAAATGTCCCATATTTTTATCTGGTTGTCTGAGCCGCCCGAAGCGATCCACTTGCCGTCGGGACCGAAGGCGACAGCATTGATGCGGGTGGTGTGACCGGTTTGCAGAACGAGCTCGGGCTTGGCAGGAGCGTCAGGGTCAGGAGGGTTCATTTCAGCCCGGCGCGGTGCCCCGCCGATCATTAGGAAAACGCTGGCGAATAGCAGGGACCAGCGCACCAGGAAAGCGGGGTTTAGTCTGTAAAGGACGTTTGTCGAACGCATCATTTCCTTCGCCAATAAGAAAAGTCCGACTAGCTCCTTAGGCTAGCGGCTTCGCCGCCGTCTTCCCCTTAATTTTCCGAGGCTGCGCCTCGGCGGAGGCGTAGCCTCCAAAATCTTTTGGGCTCTCTGACGGAAAGGCGGAGCCTTTCCGTATTGTGGCGGCAGAGCCGCGTTTGTCAGAGGCCTACTACTTGTTAGCTGCCTACCGCTTTCGTCTAACTTGCTGCCGAGCCCTTCCTGACGGTCGGGCCTCTGCTTGGCTGCCTCCTGCCTCCTGCCGACTGCCTCCTGCTCATGGTGGTGGCGGGCATTCGCTGTTGTTGTGAGTCGCTATAGGGCTCAAGCGTTGCTGGTATTCAGTTGACGTCACGAAAGAGCAAACCATTGCCCGCTGCCTGGGCACGTTGCGCGGCGGCGATTTGCTGACTTCGGTCAGCCAGAACAGGAAGCCGCCGATGTCGCTATCACGGCGCAGGTAGCCCGAATATTGCGAATACACAAACGAGCGGTTGTACTCCGCCTCGATGAATGGCCGGTTATCTACGGCCGCTCCAAAACCAGCCGGCACACAGGGCGGCGCCGGACTGCCCGGCAAACGGTCGCAGCCGTTCCAGTAGTCATTCGCGAGGTGGAACATTACCAGACCTCTGCCGCCCGTGTTGAAGTGGCTAATCAACGTGGCGCTCTGCGATGAGAGATCTACCCCGCTGCTAGTCTGAATCGTCGCGAGCACCGCATTCACAAAGTCGGATCCCGTGGCCAGAGTAGTCGGCGAGTATTTAGTGGTGAACTCGGTCCGCTGCACAAACGCATTCGCCAATGCCAGTTGCGTCTGCGCCAGGTTGCTGCCGCCAACCACCTGCGCCCGGTCCCTCACGAACGTCAGATAGCGGGGCAGCTTCTTCGCCTCGGCCGCGTTCGCCGGGTCCGGGTTGGGGAATGGTTGATCATTCCCGTATGAAGCCCGGTACAGCAGGAACACGTACGAAGCTGTTTGCTGATACTCCGCTTCAAAGAAAAAGGCGTTCGACACTGCCACCCGCCGTTCATTGATACACGCCTGGTTTGCGCCGCACGCCGTGATCTCGCTGGTCCAGAAAGCCAGTCCCCCATCATCCGGCAGGCGGCCCAGAAAGTCATAGTAATGCTGCCGCACATAGAACGCCGGATCGTCCAGCGGATTGCCCGTGGGCGCGCTGACGTCATTGTCAGCTATTGTCAACGTCGCTGTGCTCAGATTCCCAAGCACTGCACCCGTGGGACTGCTTAAGGTCAAACTCACCGTCTCATTTCCCTCCTGATACCAATCCTCCAGGATGATGATGGGAAATGTTTTCGACGTCTCGCCCGCAGCAAAGTTCAGTGTGCCGGAGCTGAGTATGAAATCACAATTCTGCACCGCCGTCTGATTGATCTGATTGCACGCTACATACGAGTTGTTCCCCGTGCCGAAGTTCACCGACGACGCCCCGGAGATATTTCCTGTTCGCGTTACCGTGATGTTTGTACTGGGGCCACTCTCTGACTTGTTGTAAGACGAAGCACTGAACTGCACGCTGGTGGTGGAGGGCGATGCGCTTACGGGCAGACACGCGGAAAACTCCGAGGTGTTGCCCTGGGGATCAGTAGCTGTGCAGTTGACGATTCCGTTATTGATACCCGTAGGAAGATCCAGGGGGAACAAGAACTGCGCATCTCCATTCGCGTTAGTACTGACGTTGGGCAACTTGCCGCTGACCAAAGGGCGACTGCTCTGCTGATTAATGAGACATTGCGAGTCTCCACTGAAATACCAATGGACGGTGAAGGTGGTGCTCGGGGTGCTATTCAAGGAGCCGTTGACGATTACCGCCGCCTCAGTAGAGATCGGCCTTGCGTTCTGACCGCTGGTTGAGCCTGACGAGGATTCCGCTTCGAACTGAGCAGCCGATACGACTGACGTTAATATCGGGAAGTTCTGCTGGAGATTCGCGCCGCCATCCGGGTCCTGAAAATCGTTAGGAGTGATGCCCGGATCTCCCAGATCAATTCCCAGCGCCCCGTTGGCAAAGATACGGTTATTGTCGAGGAAGATCCGAACGCCGGGATCGTTGGTGATGACGCTGGGAATATTGACGCCGTTCCTGCCGTTGCAAGTTATCAAATTCTCCGCGATGGTGTGGCCCACCGAACCATTGTTGACGAAGATTCCGTCGCGCCCATTGCCCAAACAGGTAGTGCCATTCGCGGCGGTGCCGATGAAGTTGTTCCGGACTGTGATGCCGCTGTTGGTGAAAATAGAGATGCCATCACGGCCGTTGCCCGAAATAATGTTGCCAGCCTCGGCTGCTCCGCCGATAGTATTGTTGGATGACTCGATCGACACGCCATCCAGGGTGTTGGGAATGGCGGCAGTGCCGAGGGAGTTTGTGCCGATGAAGTTGCCTTGCACGAGGTTGTTCTCCGTGCCGGCGCTGCGTATCTGGAACCCGAAGATATTATTGCCGGAAACAACATTGCGCGCCGCAGCCGTCGTGCCGCCCACAGTGTTGCTGGGGTTACCCGCGGGAAGCTGCACGCCCATCTGGGAATTGCCGAGGTCGACCGCACCCGTAAGATCCGTGCCGATGAAATTGCCTTGCACAAGGACGCCACTAGTGGCGTCAAAGCCGATGCCCGAATTATCATTGCCGGAGATTATGTTGCCCGCTCCAGCCACGGTTCCTCCAATTGTGGTAGCCGCAGCCGCTCGGAAAAGCTGCACGCCGTTGCCGCTGTTGCCAAGGTCGGCTGTGCCGGCGACATCCGTACCAATAAAATTTCCCTGGACAAGGTTTCCCGTCGTAGTGAAGCCAGTGGGGGCAGCGGTTTCAATGCCACGACCGTTGCCCGATATTAGGTTACGTGCAGCGGCCGTAGTTCCCCCAATACGGTTATTGGACGGCCCGTCAATAAACACACCCTTTCCGTTACCAAAGGCGAGCGTGCCGGTAACATCAGTCCCAATAAAGTTACCCTCGACTATGTTCCCTCCGTTAGTTTGAAACCGGATTGCGGGGCCGGGGTTGCCGTCGAAACGATTGATCACCAGCCCTCTCACCGTAGTATTGCCGCCAGTAATAAGCAGCGCAAAAGTGCCGTTTGAAACACCGCTGCCACTCAGCTCAATGATGGGAGTGCTGCCAAAGCCTGGTTGGGTCGTGCCATCGATCGTTACGGAATCAGTAACAGTTGGCAAAGGTGTCAAGGGGATAATTGTTTGCACCCCATTGCCAATGCTGAAGTTGATCGTGTCGGCTCCGGCGTTAGCATTGGCTGCGTTGATGGCTTCGCGCAAGGTGCAGTTCGCCGCATTGCATACTCCATCGTTCGTATCGGCATTTGAATTGACAATGAAAGTGGCTGCCGTCGCGGTAGGAGTGAAAGATGGGGCGGTTTGTTTTGCCTGGAGCACAACCAGGTCACTCAGCGCATCCGCATTCAGCCGCATGGACAGCACGGCGACGGGTGGGTTGGAGACATCAAGCGAGGCAGCAAACTGCAGCGGCGCCAATTTTCCATCCGTTGTTTCTGCTGTCAGTGCTCCGCCTGGGTCGCCGCTCGTCAGAACATCGAGCCGGCTATTGGCCGCATCAATGACAAATAAATCATCGTGCGTCGAACCGGATGTGTGACTGCCTATCAACAGTGTCGCCGAATAGCCTACTCTTAACGAAGAAGAAACCTCCGCCCATGTTTCGATCGTTCCAACTGTACCGCGCTTTGAGCTCGCTTCACCCTGACCGAGAAGGTGGACCTCATCATCGTCCGTCAGCAAAGCTACGTCAGTGAGGCCCCCACCAGCGAAATCGCCAAGGGCCATCGATCGAATCTTCGTGGCAAAGGTTCGTTGATTGGGCAACACCGCTGAAACGGTTGCTTGCTGGTAAGCATCAAGCGACAACTTACGATCGCGACCCGCCAGAACAACTAATTGGTTTCCAGCAGCGACTGCCAGATCGATCGGGTAGCGCCCATCCAGTTGTCCCAGGGCCACTGCACCGACTTCAGCCGGCATGTTGAAAGTTTCCGGCGCCGCCCTCAATGCGCCGTTGGGCCCTTCAAATACCAGGACCTGCGACTGGGTTTCATTCGTAATGCCTACAACGACATCGGTCAGTCCGTCGCGCCGATTTATCTCGCCGGTGGTCAGTGCCGTCACTACGCCTGGCAACACAATTTCCCGCGCCGGAGCGAAGCCACCGTGCCCGTCGCCCGGTAGCAGATGCAGTGAACGCGTCACGCGCGATGCAACGACAATGTCCCAGTGGCTGTCACCATCAAAGTCACCGGCGCCGATGAAATCCCCGCGACGATCCACAGCGAAGACGCGCGCCGGGGACAGGAACGGCGCACTGGTAAAGGTTCCCTTTGATTTCCTCTGTTGCGCCTCCGGCGTGTTCGGATAAATTGCATCGACGTTGCCACGCAGCACAGTAACCAGGCCACGGTCCTCATATCCGTACCCACTGATCAGATCGGGAACACCGTCTTCATCGAAATCAGCGGCTGCAACGGAAAGTGGCTGCGCCTGATTCTGTTCCAGGAGCTGCCGTAATTCCTGAGGGCCTTCGTAGGCTGTCAGGACGTCGCGTCCATTACCCAGGTGAATTCCGGAGCTGCTCCGATTGGCCGCCCTGATGCTGACGTAATCGCTCAGCTGGGCTAGTTGAGAGCTTTGCTTAGGCTTGGTAACTCTGTCACCAGAGGCGGAAGTTCGGGCGAAAGGATCGAGGATGGTAGAAAACGAAAGAGCGACGAGGACGAATAAACCGGCAGCCGCGAACCGAACTGACCGGCGTCGCAGGAGAGGAAGGTCCAGAAACCTGGGGCAATTTGTCAGGGCTCTTATCAAAGCACATCTCCTCTAGCGGAGATTCACTGGATATACGTAAGCCGGGACTTTCTCGGTTCGGTCTGGAGGTAGTACGTAACGCTGCGGGGAGGCCCGGGGA
Source organism: Pyrinomonadaceae bacterium (assembly GCA_039933315.1). GTDB lineage: Bacteria > Acidobacteriota > Blastocatellia > Pyrinomonadales > Pyrinomonadaceae > DASXRU01. The sequence goes on along the minus strand of JBDTOI010000044.1, from coordinate 14,344 downwards.
GTTGTTAACGCAGAATTACTCTACCTGGACACAAAATCAGTTCAGGAAAGGGCACTTCAATCACGCCATACAGGAATATATGTGGAGAAGCTAGACCGGAGGGCCCCTTGTTGCTTAAAGCTCGCGCGGATTGTGCCACAGATGTTTCAGTATTTCCAAGCAGAATGCCCGCGTGTCAGGTTGGACTCCGCAGTCCTGTTTATTGCGGTTTAGAGCCAATGGTTTCTGCCTGCTTTCTGGCTACCGCCTCCTGCCGTCGCCTCCTGCCGTCTGCCTCCTGCCGTCTGCCTCCCTGCCTTACGGCGGCGGCGGACATTCGCTGTTGTTGTGCGTGGCCAACGGGCTCAGGCGTTGCTGGTATTCGGTGGAGGTCATGAAGGAGCAGACCATGGCGCGCTGCCTCGGCACATTGCGCGCAGGTGACTTGCTGACTTCCGTCAACCAGAACATGAAGCCACCGATATCACCGTCGCGCCGCAGGTAGCCGGAGTATTGCGAATAGATAAATGAACGGGTGTACTCAGCGTCGATGAAAGCGCGATTGTCCACTGCGGCGCCGAATCCTGCCGGCACACACGGCGCCGCCGGGCTTCCTGGCAGACGCTCGCAACCGTTCCAGTAGTCATTTGCCAGGTGGAACATGACCAGTCCGCGCCCGCCGTTGGTGAAATGCGCGATCAGCGCATTGCGATCTCCGCTCGTCACCGTCACTCCACTACCAACCTGAATCGTGGTGAGTACTGCATCTACAAACTGGGCTCCCGTGGACAGGCTGGTCGGATACCTGGTAATGAACTCCGGCCGCTGCACAAAGGCATTCGCCAGCGCTAACTGCGTCTGGGCTAACTCACTCCCTCCTACCACCTGCGCTCTGTCTCTTACAAACGACAAATACCGCGGTAGTTTTTTCGCTTCCACCTTTAGCTGTGCCGATACATTCACGTCAAAGAAATCGGGATTCGGGAAAGGCTGATCATTCCCGTACGACGCCCGGTAGAGCAGGAACACATACCTAGCCGTCTGCTGGTATTCCGGCTCAAAGAAGAACGCGTTCGACACGGCCACCCGCCGTTCGTTGATACAGGCGGTATTCGTCGGGCCGCATTGGGTAATCTCATTCACCCAGAAGTCCAGGCCACCCTGATCCGGCAGACGGCCCAGGAAGTCGTAGTAGTGCTGCTGCACGAAGGACTCCGGAATATCCAAAGGATTTGTCGACGGGGGGCTGCCGTCATTATCTGTCAACGTCAGGGTGGCCGCGCTCTGCGTGCCCAACACCGCACTCGATGGCCCACTCAAGTTCAGAGTGATGGTCTCGTCCCCTTCTACATAAAGGTCCTCGATAATGATAATGGGGAATGACTTTGAGGCCTGGCCAGGAGCGAAGTTCAACGTCCCCGAGCTGAGAATGAAATCACAATTCTGCACCGCTATGCCGTTATTCTGATTGCATGGCACGTACGAGTTGTTGCCGGTGCTGAAATTGACCGCTGCCGGGCCGGACGTATCCCCGGTCCGCGTGACCGTGATGTTCGTACTTGGACCACTCTCCAGCTTGCTATAGCTCGCCTGATTGAACTGCACCGTGATTTTGCTGGTAACAACAAACGGTGAAAGTGAATTAACCCGGCCGCATACTCTCCTGGTGGCAAAGTCACGGCTCACCGTGCGGTCCACCAACACGCCACCCTCGTTGTGCAAGAGTGCCAACAGGTTGAACGCGGCCGGATCAGTGACTGAGGGCATGGCAAAGCAGAGGTCAATCGGCGGCGTGTAAGCGGCGGTGGTGGCGATCTCAAAGGCCACACTGCTGCCACTGACGACGTAACCACCCGGCGTGGTGCCCGCGCTGGAGGGAGGGATCGAGTTCATCGTGGTTATGCCCGCGCTGCTGACCTGTGAAAAAGTTATCTCCAGTCCATTTCCCTGCACGGTCACGTTGCTGCCAGGCGGTGTGTACCCCGGCGCTACATCGTCATTGAGAATCGTGCCAACGGCCTGACTGTCTGCGATGGACGCGTTCGCCGCGCCCGAGAGGTTTACGAAGAACGTCTCATCAGGTTCGAAAGTGGTGTCACCGTTCACCAGGACCGTGATTGGTTTACTGGTGTCTCCCGGATTAAAGGTCAGCGCGCCGCTCGTGCTCTGATAATCACTAACTGCCGTAGCCGTGCCGGCAGCCGACGCATATTGCACAGTTACTATCTGACCGCTTGCGGCAGACAAGGTCACCGTAAACGTTGCATTGGTCGTACCGCTATTGCCCTCCGTTACCGATATGTCATTTATGCTCAACGAAGGTACAGCGTCATCATTCGCGATCGTACCCACCCCCTGGTTATCACTAAGCGTGCCGTTGCCGGCGCCTGAGAGATTTAACAAGAACGTTTCGTCCAGCTCGTTCAATGTATCTCCATTGACCAGGACGGTGATGGGTTTACTGATGTCGCCAGGATTGAAGGTCAGCGTACCAGTCGCACTCTGATAATCGCTCCCGGTGCTGGCCGTTCCCCCGGTGGTCGCGTATTGGACCGTGACAGTTTGAAATGTCGGGTTGGACAAACTTATCGTAAAAATAAACGATGTAGTGCTGCTGTTTCCTTCCCCCTGGCTGACATCATTGATAGAGATCGAAGGTTGCGAATCATCGTTCGTAATCGTACCCACTCCCTGGTTGTCCACGATGATCGCGTTCGCGGCCCCGGACAGATTAATCAGGAAGGTCTCGTCAGGCTCAAATTTCCTGTCACCATTGACTGACACGGTAATGGGCTTGCTTGTTTGGCCCGGGCTGAAAGTGAGCATGCCAGAGGATGACGAGTAATCGTTGTCGGCAATGGTAGCCGTGCCATTGGCCGAAGCGTAGTTGACGGTAATGATTTGTGAGCTGGGGTTTGAAAGCGTGACCCCAAAGGTAAACAACGTGGCTCCGTCATTGCCTTCAGCCTGACTCAAATCATTGATTGAGATCCCCGGAGTTGGGCTGGTGCCATTTACTACCAGGCACGTGGAGAATTCTGAAGTGTTGCCCAGCGGATCGGTCGCAGTGCAGTTGATGATCCCATTGTCTATGGCCGCGGGAAAACCAAATGGAAAGCTAAACGAGGCGTTGCCGTTGATGTCGGTAGTGACGCCGGGAACCTTGCCACTAACCAGCGGCCGGCTTCCCTGCTGATTCGTCGTACATTGCGCGTCGGCACTGAAATACCAGTGGATGGTATAGATGGTGTTGGGCGTGCTGTTGAGTGTCGCGTTGACTGTGATCGCAGCTGCGGAAGAATTACGTTTTGCTCGGACACTGTTGTCGTCAGACGCAATTGACGTAAATGAGGTTAATACCGGGAAGTTCTGCAGGAAATTCGCGCCCACATCAGCGTCGCCGGGGTCGTTGGGAGTGATCCCTGCATCGCCTAGCTCAATCCCGAGCGCCGCATTAGCGTAAATGGAATTGTCTGTGACCTCAATTCTGATGCCGGGATCGTTCGTCGCAAAGTTTGGAATATTTACGCCGTTCCTCCCATTGCAGGTGATGAGGTTATTCGCAATCTTGTGGTTGACGGAACCTCTATTGACAAAGATGCCATCCCGCAGATTGCCCAGACAGTTGCTGCCGCTGACATCAGTGCCGATGTAGTTATTCTGCACCGTCATCCCTGTCGCTCCGGCTGCGTCGTTTATGCCGATCGAGATTCCGTGTCTACCATTCCCGGAAATGATGTTCCGCGCGTCAGTGGTAGAGCCGCCGACGGTGTTGTCAGGGGCCAGGCTTGTAGTAATGCCGTTGAGGGCGTTGCCGAGCGCAGCCGTGCCGGTAACATCCGTGCCAATGAAGTTGCCTTGCACCGTGACGCCCGAGGCATTTGCGCCCTGGATAAGTATGCCGCTCAGGCCATTACTCGAGATGGTGTTACGTGCTGAGGTTGTCGTTCCGCCGATCAGGGTGCCGGGAAAACGATTCGCCGTAGTGGAATCCGTATCGATTAAGATGCCATTCTGGACGTTAGCCAGGGCAGCGGTACCGTTGATAGTGGTGCCGATCAAATTGCCCTGGATCAGGTTCCCCTCCGCGGCGAAAATTCCTACGATGGTTAAGAATATCCCGGACTCTAAATTTCCCGAGATTAGATTTCTTGCCCCTGAAACAGTGCCGCCTATGGTGTTCAGGCGGGCGCTTTCAATCACAATCGCTTTATAGGCATTGCCGCGCGCTGTTGTGCCCATCAGATCAGTGCCGAAAAAGTTTCCTTGCACTTGATTGTCCTGAGCGTGAGTTGGTTGGATTCCTCGCAATTTGACGCCATGAACGTAGTGAGCGAAGTGGTTGCGCGCCGCGCTCACTGTTCCGCCAACTGTGTTGTTGGAGCTTGATATGACAGAAATGCCAGCAGAGCTGGGGGCGTTTGCGGTTCCCGCCTGGTCGGTGCCGAAGTAGTTCCCGTCTATTATGGATCCACCGTTCGTCGTCAAAAATATCGCGCTGGTACTAAAGCCGGTTAATGCCAGCCCTCGCACTCCGCTGTTTCCACCGCTAATAGTCAGCCCGCCTATGTTGCAGCAACCGCTACTTCCTACTCGAATCAGAGGTGTGCCGGCGTACCCTGGTTGTGTCGTCCCGTCTATCATCACAGCCTCGGTGATTTCAGGTAGCTCCAACGATTGAAGGATCGTGTGGGCCCCCGCCCCGGCAATGTTAAATGTTATTACGTCCGCCCCGGGAGTTTCATTTGCGTCCAGGATCGCAAAATACAAAGAGCCGGCGCCAAAACCGTTGGTGTTCGTCACGGTGAAAGTTGCCGTCGCCTGCGAGAGCGTCGCCGAAGGCCTGCTCTGATCGCTTTTCAGAATCATCAGGTCGCCCACAGCATCGCCGTTCAGTTTCATCGGCAGCACGGCCGCCGGTGAACCATCCATATCCAAAGCCACGGGCTCGCCCTGTGGCTTCATCCTGGTCGACGCTGCGGTTGAAACAGCCGGCAACTTGTCAGAGTGGCCGCTGTTGAGAATCTGCAAACGGCGATTGCCTGAATCTACTATCAACAGGTCGTCGCCTGGTAAGCTCGAAACCCTCGCGCTGGCCAAGGTCGCGCCTCGACCGTCGTAACTGGATCCTAGCGCTTCACTCTTCCAACTGCTCACAGACTGACTTACTTTCTGGTGACTGCTTGTTGTGGCTGTTCGACTGAGCAGTCGAATTCGGCCGTCCTCAGTCATTAGTGCCAAATCAGAGGTGTGATTTCCGCTGAAATCTCCGATCGCCAAACTGGTGATCGCCGATGAGAAGGAGAGACGACTAATGGTTGGAGGCCGCACCTCTGTCTGATCAAGTGACAGCTTTCTGTCTCTGCCGTGAATAATCATCAGCTCGCTTCCGGCTGCGACAGCAAGATCCATTTCGTAGCCATCATCCAGGTCTCCCAATGCCAGCGATGTCGCTTCAGTCTTCAATCGGATCTCTTCCGGTCTTGATCTCAACGCTCCTTCCGCCCCTTCGAATACCATCACGCTCGCGCCATCGATTCCACCGATCCCGACGACAACATCTGTTAAGCCGTCGCGCCGATTGATCTCTCCCGTGCTCATCGCCGTGACCACACCCGGCAACGAAATCTCTCGAGCCTGGCCAAGTCCACCCCGACCATCTCCGGGAAGGAAGTACAACGCGTTGCGGGTTCGGGACGCTACGACTAGATCCCAATGGCTATCGCCATCGAAATCCCCTGCGCCGATGAATTCGGCTGAGGTGGGTGCCGCGTAGATGCGCCCGGGCGATAAAAACGGCGCCCTGGTGAACTCACCACGTTGTCTACGCTGCTGCGCTTCTGGCGCGTTCGGATAAATGGCGTCAACGTTACCGCGAAGGATGGTGACGAGTCCGCCGTCAAGATAGCCATAGCCGCTGACAAGGTCAGGAACTCCATCTTCATCAAAATCAGCAGTAGCGAGGCTCTGTGGCTGTGCTTGATTCTGTTCCAGCGCTGCGCGCAGGTCGGCAGGGCCCTCGTAGTCGGTTATGACTTCACGACCGTCGCTGAAGTTGATTGTTGGGTTGCCGCGACCGGTGGCGTGCACGCTGACACTGTCACTCAGCCTGGCCAGTTCAAGTCGTTCCTTCGGGTTAGTAACTCCGTCGCCCGAAGCCCGCGTCAGTGCGAAAGGATTGAAGACCGTGGCCACAATGCAGAACGCAAGAAGGAGGAAAGCAGCTCCGAGCCTTAGGGACCGGCGGCGCATGAGAGCGAGTGACAAAAATCTGGGGCAGTTTATCAGGGCGCTTATCAAAGCACTCCTTCAGCTAAGATTCATTGGATATACGTAAGCCGGGACCTTGTCGGTTCGGAATCGGAGAACGCCGTAAAGCTGTCTGGCAGTGCCGGAGAGTCTATATTAAGAAAGTCCTAATGGTCTATGTTTTGCGGGGGAAATTCGCGCCTGGGGAGCGGCTCGGAACTTCAGAGGTTGGAGGTCAGAAGTCAGAGGTCAGACGTGACGCGCTTTGTGTTGCTTTTAATGACTTCCGACCTCTGACCTCTCGCTCTTGAGCCCTCCCTGACTGTCGGGCTACTGCCTCCTGCCTTCTGCCTCCTGCCGTCCGCCTTCTGCCCTACGGCGGGGGTAGGCATTCGCTGTTGTTGTGGGTGGCGACCGGGCTCAGGCGTTGCTGATATTCGGTTGAGGTCATGAACGAGCAGACCATGGCCCGCTGCCGCGGCACGTTACGCGGGGGCGACTTGCTGACTTCAGTTAGCCAGAACATAAAGCCACCAATGTCACCATCGCGGCGCAGGTAGCCGGTGTATTGTGAATAGACAAATGAACGAGTGTACTCAGCGTCGATAAACGGGCGATTGTCCACCGGAGCGCCAAACCCGGCCGGCACACACGGGGCCGTGGGACTGCCCGGCAAACGCTCGCAGCCGTTCCAGTAATCATTCGCCAGGTGAAACATCACCAGCCCTCGCCCACCACTGTTGAAATGATTGACCAGCGTTCCCGTCTGTGATGATAGGTCAACCCCGCTAGCAGTTTGTATCGTCGCCAGCACAGCACTCACAAACTGCGCTCCAGTGGATAAACTGGAGGGGTACTTAGCGATAAACTCCGGCCGCTGCACAAAGGCATTCGCCAACGCCAGTTGCGTCTGCGCCAGATTGCTGCCACCAACCACCTGCGCCCGGTCCCTGACGAACGACAAATATCGTGGCAGCTTCTTTGCTTCCGCCTTAAGCGCCGCTGAGACATTCGCGTCAAAGAAATCCGGATTGGGAAAAGGCTGATCATTTCCGTACGACGCCCGGTACAGCAGGAACACATAATTGGCCGTCTGCTGATATTCCAGCTCAAAGAAGAACGCATTCGACACAGCCACCCGCCGCTCATTGATACACGCCTGGTTCGTGCCGCACTGAGTGATCTCGTTGGTCCAGAACGCGAGCCCCCCATCGTCTGGTAACCGGCCCAGGAAATCGTAGTAATGCTCCCGCACAAAGAACTGTGGATCGTCCAGCGGGTTGCTGGCCGGCGGGCTACTGTCATTGTCCGTGATGGTCAGCGTCGCGCTCGTCTGACTGCCCAGCACCGCGCCCGTCGGACTACTCAACGAAAGACTCAGCGTCTCGTTCCCTTCCACGTACATGTCTTCCAGAATAATGATGGGAAATGTTCTGGACGTTTGCCCGGCGGCAAAGTTCAGCGTCCCCGAGCTTAAAAGAAAGTCGCAGTTCTGCGCCGCCTGTCCACTTACCGTGTTACAGGCCACATAAGAGTTATTGCCGGTGCTGAAGTTCACGGACGAGGCGCCACTCGTGTCTCCGGTGCGCGTCACCGTGATGTTCGTGCTGGGCCCACTCTCCGGCTTGCTATAAGTCGCGCTGCTGAATTGGATACTGGGAGACGTGGCAGAAGCGGTGACCGGCAGACACGCCGAAAACTCTGAAGTGTTGCCCTCACCATCCGTCGCCGTGCAGTTCACGATCCCGTTATTGATCCCTGTCGGGAGATCCAAAGGAAAGTGGAAGGCAGCGTCCCCGTCCGCATTGGTATTCACATTCGGCACTTTGCCCGAAACCAGCGGCCTGTTGGTCTGTTGATTCGTGACGCATTGGGAATCAGAACTGAAATACCAGTGCACCGTGAACGTTGAGTTGGGTGTACTGTTCAGAGTCCCATTCACTGTCGCGGTTGCTTCCGGGGCACTGGGGCGCTCCCTTCCCGCGCCACCGACATCAGCGCCGGTTGTGAACGATGTCAGTATGGGAAAGTTCTGCTGAAAGTTCGCGCCATCATCAGGGTCCTGGGGATCATTCTCCGTGATACCTGCGACACCCAAATCAATTCCCAAAGAAGCGTTGGCAAAGACTGAATTGTTATCGAGGAAAATGCGCACACCGGGATTGCTGTTCTGCGGAATGAAGATTCCGTTCTGACCATTACAGGTGATCAGATTATCGGAAATAGTATTAGTGGTTGAATCGGCATCCACGAAGACGCCATTTAGCGTGTTGCCCAAACAATTATCGCCATTGACGTTCGTGCCGATGTAGTTGTTTCGCACGGTTATTCCGGTGCCGCCCGCTCCTGGCAGCGGCTGGCCTGTTTTGGGATCAATCAGACGTATACCAATAGAGACTCCATGGCCGGTGTTTCCCGAAATAATGTTTCGCGATTCAACAACCGACCCTCCCACCGTATTCGTCGCGCCACCTGTAGTTATCACCACCTGCACACCATCAGCGTTGTTTCCAATCTTACTGGTGCCTGTGATGTCGGTGCCAATGAAGTTACCTTCAATAAAGTTATCTCTTGCCTCTCCGGGACCAGAGCTTGTAGGACCGCCATATAACCCGATTCCATAATTATCGTTTCCGGAGATAATATTTCTGGCCGCTGGTACCAGGCCGCCCAAGTGGGTGCGACTGGCATTAAGAATAAGTACCCCTCCGGCACGGTTCTTAATAGCGGCGGTGCCACTGGCATTTGTTCCGATCAAATTACCTTGAACTACGTTGTCGTTGCCGCCGATCCCGACGCCGCCGAAAAAATTACCTCCTATCACGTTTCCCGCACCCGCCACCGTCCCACCGACCGTGTTGTTTACTGAACCGGGTTCCATCCCAACGCCGGCAAAGGCGTTAGCGACAGCCATGGTGCCGCTCACATCGGTGCCTATGAAATTGCCTTGAATTAACTGATTGCTGCCACCGTTTATCTGGATGCCTTCACTTGCGTTTCCCGAGATGATGTTACGCGCGCTGACAACGGTTCCCCCGATCGTATTTGAACTTGAAGGAAACAAGCCTATGCCGGCGTACTTGCCGACACCCGGGAAAGTTCCCGTGTAAATGCCGTCATTGCCCAACGGTACCGTTCCAGTTAGGTCGGTACCAATGTAGTTGCCCTGAACCAGGTTATTGCCTACGTCAGATCCCGGATTGAGGATCACATTGAAGCGTCCGTTGGCTGAAATTACGTTTCGGGCCCCTGGCGAGGTCCCTCCGATGACGTTCGCGTTAGCTGTTCCGCCTATTTGAATTCCTTCCACGCCATTACCCAGGGCTTTGGTGCCAGTGGCATCAGTGCCAATGTAATTACCCTGGACTAGATTGTTGTTCGTGCTGGCATCAGCCAAAGCAGCCTGGATCAAGAGTCCGCGCTGAAAGTTGCCAGAAATTACGTTCCGCGCCGCTGTCGCAGTTCCGCCGATAAGATTATTACTCGCCCGCTGCGTAAGGGTGATGCCATCCAGGCCGTTGGCGAGCGCGCTGGTGCCCGTGGAATTCGTACCAATGTAGCAACCGGTAATCACGTTCCCGGACGCGTCCTGACTGAGAATAGCTATGCCAACGCGCTGGTATGAGTTGATGGTGATACTGTTAATGGCGTTTGCGCCACTGAGTATCGTAAATCCGTTTGTATTATTGAAACTGGTCCCTTTGAGTACTATCTCAGGTCCACCCGCATTGGTATTTCCCGTAAAACTTGTCTGAGTTGAGCCATCAATTGTGGTTCCACCGTCGCCGATGCCGCCCTGGGCGCTCGATACGTTAATGGTGAAAACGCTCCCATCGAAACCTGGATCAGTGGTTGGGATGTTGAATGCAATTGTATCGGGACTGAAGTTGCCATTGGCCAATGCGAGGGCCTCGCGCAAAGTGCAATTCGCTGCATCGCAAACTCCATCAAACGTATCTGCCGTGGTATTGACGGTAAACGTCTGCGTGGTGGAAGTGGGGACTATTACAGGAGCGGCCATTCCCGCCTGGAGCAAAACGAGATCATCGAGAGCATCGCCGTTCAAACGCAGCGGCAGCACGTCGACAGGAGCGGTGGCTGTCTCAAAGGAATCTTCGCCGGCAGAGGCTTCCGAGAGTGCGGTTAACAACTTGAAGTGTCGGGTACCGGGGTCCACCAACAGCAACTCGTCGCCGGGGGACGTCGAGAGTTTTATGCGCACAAGTTTCGCAACAGCATCCGAATCAACACGGGCGATCCTGCGTCGGGTCCATTCGTTGACACCCACAGTCCGGTGTTTTTGACCGACTCTTTGCGCGGAGCCACTCAACAGCGCAACCTCACCCTCTTCTGACAATACGGCGATAGATTGGAAACCGTCGGCATTAAAATTCCCTACGGCCAGGGATTTGACAGACGCGCCCAAAGCACGTGAGCTCACTTGCAAAGGAAGTACCTTCGCTTGCGCCCCTGCATCGAGAGACAATCTGCGATCGCGTCCGCGCATAACGACCAGACGATCGGCAGCACCGACGGCCAAATCTATTTCATAACTCTCGTCAAATTGCCCGAGCGCCAATGCCTTGGCCGCCGCTGGAATCGTGAACCGCTCGGGGTTAGCTTTGAGTGCACCCTCCGGCCCTTCAAAGATGAGGACCTCACTGCGTGCTCCTGAAGTCACGGCCACGATCAGATCGTTTAACCCATCCGCTCGATTGACTTCTCCGGATGCCAAGGCGGTGATATTAGCCGGCAACGCAGTCACTTCGGGTGAAGAAAAGCCTCCGCGCCCGTCTCCGGAAAGTAATACAAGGGTATTTCCACCGCGTTGCCCCACAACAATATCCTGATGCCCGTCAGCATCGAAATCTCCAGCTCCGAGAAAATCAGCCGGCACTGGAGCGCCCACTGTCCGAGCTGGCGCCAGGAACGGAGCGCTCGTAAATCGTCCTGAGCTGCGGCGCTGAATGGCCTCCGGCGTGTTAGGAAAGATCGCATCCACGTTGCCACGCATGACGCTGATGATTCCCTGCCCCTCATATGCAAAACCACTCACCAGATCGGGCACACCGTCTTCGTCGAAATCCGCTGAGGTGAGACTCAAGGGTTCAGCCAGATTCTGTTCCAGGGCCTGTCGTAATGCTTCAGGACCGGCGTAAGAGGTGATCAGATCATGGCCATCACTCAGACTGATTCTGGGATTACCGCACTCAGCAGCCTGCACGGTAACCTTGTCGCTGAGTCGTGCGATTTCCGGTGAATCGGCCGGCCCAAATTTGTTTGCGGATGCCAGGCTTTGGGGGAAGAGTTGGAAAACTGTCGAGACGAAAGTAACTGCAAACAAGGCGAGTAAGCCCACAACCCTCAGCCGTCCCGAGGGGCGTCGTGGGAGAACATGGGCCAAGAATCTGAGGCAAGCTGTCATGGCGCTAATCAAGGCACTCCTTAGGCGAAGATTCAATTGAATATACGTAAGCCGGGACTTTTTCGGTTCGGAATCTGAGAAAACCGTAACGCTGTCGAGCAGTACAAAAGTCTGTTGGGAACTTCTCCAGGCGTAGTCAATCAGCAGGAAACAGATCGCGTAAATTCATCCATTCGGGAATCGATGCGGAGAAGCTGGACCGGACGGGCCCCCTCGTCTTTAAAAGCTCGCGCGGATTGTGCCACAAATAATCTGGTATTTCCAGGCAGACGGCAGAAAACTTTGCTCTGACCCTGCGCGACGTGAGTCTATTGCACGGAACCTTAACAGGTCTAACGCCAGCGAATTTCAGTTGCACGATCCGTGGCTGATGCCAGCCAGATAACGCCGAAGGCGTTGGCGAATTTCAGCCCAGGGTAACACCCTGGAAACGATCGACCGAGTCTTAGTTTCAACCCTGAAGGGGTTGGCAAAAACCCAACCCGCCTTTCCCTCTACACGGTTGGCCAACACTTTCAGGTCGTTCCAGGGTGTTACCCTGGGCTGAAATTTGCCAACGCCTTCGGCGTTACTTTGCAACGTCGGCGGTTTTCCCAATGGTCGGGCTACTGCCTGCTGCTGCCTGCCTTCTGCTTTACGGCGGTGACGGGCACTCGCTGTTGTTATGCGTGGCCACGGGACTCAAACGCTGCTGGTATTCGGTTGAAGTCATGAAGGAACAGACCATGGCCCGCTGCCGCGGCACGTTGCGCGGCGGTGACTTGCTGACTTCAGTTAGCCAGAACATGAAGCCACCAATGTCCCCATCGCGGCGCAGGTAGCCAGTGTATTGCGAATAGACAAATGAGCGAGTGTACTCAGCGTCGATGAACGGGCGATTGTCCACCGCAGCGCCGAAGCCGGCCGGCACACAGGGGGCCGTGGGACTTCCCGGCAAACGATCGCAGCCGTTCCAGTAGTCATTAGCCAGGTGAAACATCACCGACCCTCGCCCGCCGTTGCCGAAGTTCGTGATCAGGGCGTTGCGAGCATCAACCGGCAGCGTGACTCCTGAAGCGTTTTGTATAGTCAGCAGCACCGCATCGACAAACTGCACTCCCCCGGACAAACTCAAAGGATATCTATTGATGAATTCCTGCCGCTGCACAAAGAGGTTGGCCAACGCCAGTTGCGTTTGAGCCAGCTCCGCGCCACCCACCACCTGCCCCCGGTCCCGGGCGAACGACAGATAGCGGGGCAGCTTCTTAGCTTCTGCGTGCAGCTCCGCCGAGAGGCCGGAATCAAAGAAGTCCGGATTGGGAAACGGCTGATCGTTGCCATAGGCCGCCCGGTAAAGCAGGAACACATACGAGGCTGTCTGCTGGTATTCCTGCTCGAAGAAGAAAGCGTTCGACACCGCTACTCGCCTCTCATTAATGCAGGCCTGGTTCGTGCCGCAGACTGTGATCTCGTTGACCCAGTAATCACGCCCACCATCATCCGGCACCCGGCCGAGAAAGTCGTAATAATGCTGAACTACAAACGCTTGCGGGATGTCCAGCGGATTGGTCGTCGGCGTCACGCTGTCATTATCAGTGATCGTCAGCGTCGCCGTGCTCTGAATGCCCAGCAGCGCACTCGACGGACCATTTAACGTCAACGAGATCGTCTCATCTCCTTCCACGTAGAGATCCTCGATAATAATGATCGGGAAGGTGCGCGAGACCTGGCCGGCGGCGAAATTCAAGGTTCCGGAACTTAAAAGAAAATCGCAGTTCTGCACCGCCGTCCCATTGGTGACGTCGCAAGCAACGTAGGAGTTATTCCCCGTGCTGAAGTTCACTGAGGCTGGCGCGGAAGTGTCTCCGCTCCGGGTCACCGTGATGTTCGTGAGCGGACCACTCTCCGCTTTGCTATAGCTCGCCTGGCTGAACTGCATTGTTATCTTGCTGGCCACCGCGAATGGTGAAAGTGAATTCACCCGGCCGCATACTTTCTTAGCCGCAAAGTCGCGACTTATGGTCCGGTCTACCAGCACGCCGCCTTCGTTGTGCAAGAGTGCCAGGAGGTTGAACGCCACCGGATCAGTTACCGTAGGCATCGCAAAGCACACGTCGATCGGCGGCGTGTAAGCGGCGGTGGTGCTGATTTCGAATGCCACACTACTCCCATTGATCGCGTAACCACCTGGCGTCGTCCCCGCGCTGGCCGGCGTGATCGAGTTCATCGTAGTAGTGCCCGCACCGCTCACTTGCGAAAACGTCACCTCAACCCCATTCTCCTGCACGGTGACATTGCTACCGGCTGGTGTATATCCGGCTGGCGTTGGCGTCGGTGTGGGGCTGGGACTTGGGGTGGGAGTTGGCGTCGGTGCTGCGGTAAAAGCGGCCGCCTCACTCAACGGGCCATTCATCGTTACACTTGTGGGATTGGTGCTGCCCGTAAACGACCCCGCGCCACTCCCGGTCCAACCACTGAAATTGAAGCCGGGATTTGGCGTGGCCGTGATCTGAACGCTCTGTGCACTGTTGAAAAAGCCACTCGTTGGACTCACCGTGCCCCCAGCGCCGGCGTTCATGGTTAACAGGTATTGCGTCGTAAAAGTTGCCGTGTAGGTGATGCTGCTGCCGGGAGCCACCGAGTGACTGATGGCGCCGCCATCGCTCCAGTTACTCCAAACGTATTGCGTGCCGGTGCCCCCGTTTTGTGGCG
>JBDTOI010000043.1:0-26592 GCA_039933315.1 Pyrinomonadaceae bacterium | reverse complement strand
ACTGTGAACAAAAAACTATTAGCTTTATTGCCGCCTTCTGCCCTGCTGATCTCATTTTTGCTGGTTTCGGACGCCAGCGCCCAAAGACCGCGTACCCCACGCCCCGCCGCAAGCGCGCCCAATGTCCTGAATCAACTCCCTGAGTCGGACGCGGTAATCTTCATCGACGTGCGCCGCTTACTCAACGAGGCAATCCCGGGAGTATTCGCCGGTAACCCGGCAAAGCTTGCCCAGGTCAATACTCAGATCGATAAGTTCAAGTCGCAGACCGGGGTTGATGCGCGGTCCTTCGAGCGCCTGGCGGTTGGTATGCGGTACACATATCCTTCGCCCGGCGTCACGAAAGTTGAAAGCATTGCCATCGCGCGTGGGGCATTCAATAACGCCACCCTTGCCGGCGCCGGGCGCGCGGCAGCAAGTGGCAAGTTTCGCGAACAGAAATACAAAAGCGCGACCATCTATGTTTTCACAGTGGCTGAACAAGTTAGGTTGTTCGGCCTGTTCGACCTCCGCATCAACGAACTCGCGGTCTCTGTGTTGGAACCGAATACGCTGGCGTTGGGAAGTCTAAAGACAGTGCAAGCGGCAATTGATGCCAGGGTGGGCAAGCGCGCCAGCAACGAGTTGATTGCGTTGGCGACGAAGGATCCTACCGCCCTGATCGGGTTTGGGGGAAATGTTTCCCCGGCGGTCTGGCGAAATCTGGGTGCCGACATGTTTTCCAAAGACATATCGGCCATCAAACAAGCGTATGGCTCTTTTGCCATCAGGGGTTTGAATTTTTCAGTGTTCATGGCAGCACGCACGTCAACTCCGGCGCAGGCGCGGAGCTTGAACGATACTGTCAGCGGATTGACTCAATTGGCGCCCATGTTTGTGGGACGAATGCCGGAACTCAGGAGGAAGCTGGCGCAGAGCGCGCTTGATAACCTCAAGGTCTCAGTTCAGGGAAGCGAGCTACAGATCAGTACGGAGGTATCGCAAACGGACGTCGCTGCGGTGATTCGTTAAGACTGGCTGGAACGAGAGGAGCAGTGGTTCGTGTTGCTTCGTGAGATTCGTGTAATTTTGTGGATCGTGCGCTTAGGATTCGCAGCCACACGGTCCACGAATCACACGAAAGAACACGAAATAAGAGTCTTTGCGCCGAGCCCCTGCTTCATCAGTTAACGAAGCTACTTTGAAACCGGCAACGGGAAATTCGGCATGCGTGGCTGAGCTGCGGGTTCTTCATCGTCCGCCAGACGATCCAGCACGTCCTCGTAAACCGTGATCTTGCCTTCGCGCTGCAAGCGGCTCTGTAGCGCAGAAATATAATCTTCAAAAACCTGGCCCTGGCGTTCTGACAAAGCAGTCCTCATTAATTGATCGCGTTCCGCGGCAAACTTCGTCAGGTCAGCCGAGACTGTTTTACTCACACCTATCACAACCCAGTCGGGACCAGACTTGATGGGCGTCCTGGTTACCTGGCCGGCTTTCAACCCGTAAATGGCTTCATCAAGTTCAGGGGATGTCTCCGCCTTGAGCAAGCGCTCGGTCAGCTTGTAATCATTCTGCGTTTCGGCTTCTAACCCCATCTTTTCCGCTGCTGGTTTCAAATCGCCTGGCCCATTGACTGCTGCTGCCAGTTCGCGAGCTTTTGCTTCCATTTGAGACGCGGCCCGCTCGTTCTTGAAGGCCTGGGAGATCTTGTCTTTGATTTCATCGAAATCAGGAATGCGCGGGTCCTTCTTGTCCACCAGCATTGGTATGGCAAAGCCGCCCTTGATACTTATGCGCTCGCCGACGTCGTTCACGTTGTTGAGTGGCGCAATCCCGTCTTCGAACTGTTGCGAGTTGCCGATGTTCGGCACGTCGTCCTCGGGCTTGATATAAGGCGTGTCCCTGACCATTTCGGCGGGATTCATGTTCGCTTCGGCGGCCAATTCCTGGGCGACCTTCGACGGGTCTTTCGCTTCTTTCAAACGAGTCTGCGCCCGCTCAGCCAGTTTTGCCGCAGCTGCATACGAACGGCGGTTGCGTGCTGAAGCCAACAACTCCGGCTTGGCTGCCTCGAATGTTTTTGGTACTTCCTCACCGCGCCGCAGAATGTACCAGTTACCGCCATATTTAATGGGCACGTCGGTAACGTCACCCGGCTGCATATCGACGGCGCGTTCATAGAGAGCGTCCGGCTTGTTTACATTCTTCTTGATGGGCCGCGGCAAAAAGCCCCCGTTCTTCGCCGTCGCCGGGTCCTCGGAATTGCCACGGGCCAATTCAGCGAAGGCCGCTTCGTCAGCCTTGCCCATAGTCCCGCGGGCCTTAACGATTAGATCCTTGACCTTTTGCTCGACCGCCGCGTCCAGATCCTTTCGCGCCACCTTCAGGACGATCTGCTGCACCTTGACGCCGGCTGTCTTATTTTCCGGTTTCAAGCCTTCGAAGTCAGTGCGCAAATCCTTATCCGAGATGGGAAGCTTCTCGCCCAGTTTTGCCATGTCGATATAGACATAGCGGACCTTTTTTTGCGGCACCGTGATGTTGTACTTTTCCTTGTTCTGCTCGTAATAAGCGCGCAGCTCGGCCTCCGAGGGCTGGATCTTCTGGGCCAGTTTATCGGCTGACACGGTCACGTAAGTGACATCGAAAAAATTATTCTTGCGTTTGTAATCCTCGCGAACTTGATCTTCCGAGACCCGCACGCCGGCCGTCACAAAGGTCCGCAGCTTGTTCGCGCTGATGCGATCACGCTCACTCGATTCGAACCGTTCGATCCCGCCATACCGCAAGTTGACAACTTCTTTGTAGCGTTCGAAATCAAGTTTGCCGCCCGCGTCGGAAAATTCTTTTCGAATCTCTTCCGCAACTTCGGCGTCAGAAGCCGCCAGACCGAGCCGCTCAGCCTCCTGCACGATAATGCGCTGTTGCATCAGGCCATCAAGGATGCGCTTATCGGTGTACCCCAGGCGCGCCAGGTTCATCCCGCCGCCGAACTGGCTGAAGCGTTGTTCAAAACTGGCTTTCTGCAAGGCGAAATCTGCGACTGTAATTCTGTCCCCGTTCACTTTGGCCAGGAGCTCTTCACTCTTGGTCGGTTCCACCGCGTTCGCTCCGCGGTTAGGCGTGAAGAACACGACGAGACTGACGGCCATAAGGATGGCAAAACCGACGATCACTAATTTGCGGGAGCGCTCCAGGCGACTTAATTGTTTGAGCATTTACGAAAAACCTTCTTCCGGTAAGTTAGCAGCAACCAGTGGCCGCAAATAGGGTCCAGGTTGGAATCAGGAATTCTAGTTGAGAGAACGCGGGGCTGCAACCTGCGAGCAGAGTTTAGGGCTACACTTGCCATCGAGCGTCTCTTGCTGGACGTTCCCTGGCAAAGGGGGAATGAAGCCCGGCAACTTTCCTGACCTAAGGGCCATCTTTGCCTGCGTGGTTTGCGAATGCTATTTTATTTACCTGCATGCATATTCTAACTAACTCAGTGGCGGCGTGGGTGGGATTCTGCGCGTTCATTCTCGTCATGTTGGCCATCGACCTCGGCCTCTTTAACCGGAAGGCGCACGAGGTGACCTACAAGGAAGCCTCGATCTGGAGCGCCGTCTGGGTCACGCTGGCCATGATCTTTGCGGCCCTCATCTTCTGGCGTATGGGCCATGTCAGGGGCGTGGAATTCCTCTTTGGTTATCTGATTGAGCTTTCTCTTTCAGTCGATAATCTTTTCGTTTTCCTCCTGATCTTTTCCTATTTCAAAGTCCCCCGCAAACACCAGCACCGCGTGCTTTTCTGGGGTGTGGTAGGCGCCCTGGTAATGCGCATTTCCATGATTGTCGTAGGCACGGAGCTGATCGAACGCTTTCACTGGGTGATCTATGTCTTTGGCGCTTTCCTGGTTTACACCGGGGTGAAGATGTTTCGACAGGAGGAAACCCAGCTCGAGCCGGAAGACAATCCCATTGTGCGACTAGTCACGCGCTTCGTCCCCATTACCCGGCATTATGAGGATCGCAAATTCTTCACCCAGGTGAACGGGCGCCGGGTGGGAACGCTCCTGCTGCTGGTGCTAATCACCGTGGAGATAACCGACCTGATTTTCGCTCTTGATTCCATCCCGGCAATCTTTGGCATTACCACCAACCGGTTCATTATTTACACCTCGAATGTCTTTGCCATTCTGGGGCTGCGCACCTTCTATTTCCTCCTCGCCGGTATGGTAGAAAAATTCCACTACCTGAAAATAGGCATAGGCATCGTCCTGAGCTTAATCGGCGTCAAAATGCTGGTCTCTGCTTTTTGGCACATTCCGACCGAGCTGGCGTTAGCGGCAGTCGCGTTAGTTCTACTGTCCTCGGTCGTGGCTTCACTACTGTGGGCCAAACAGGGGGCGCAAGATTCAGACCTGGAATTTCCTGATCCCCAAAGTTCGGCATCGGAGCTGAACGATGGTCGAAAGAGCCAGCGGCTTTCTGAATCCCCGGAGGCCAAGTCGTCTTCGATGCCGACAACTCGTTCCCCTTAGTGGTCCTGGTCTTGCACCGGCGCAAGAGTGTGGCCTACAATTGCCACATCAGCCAGATAACATGGTGCGCGCGGCGTCTCCCCACAGACGAACGAAGGAAGAACTCTCGGTAACTAAAGCAACGCGGTCCTGGGCCCTACGCCGTCGCGGGCAGTGCTTCTTCGAGCCGCATTCCCGATGGATGGGCGAAGCGCCGGTACTTCGGCGCCGGCTGGGCGTTTCAGATCGCCGGCAATAACTTCCGCACTCAACAGAGGGTTAAATGAAATTACAGCGTGGCCGCGCCGCACGAACAAAGCTCGTGCTCGGTAGTGCCTTTTTGCTTGCAGCCCTCGCTACGGCGCCCGCCGGCAGCACTCAGGAAAAACCGAAGCCAAACGGGGAGACCCACGGCAAACAAGATCCCCTGGTCAAACAGGATCCGTTGATTAAGCCGATAGCGCCGGAAAAAACAATTCAGGCGCAGGCAAAACCGACTCCTCCGAAAGCGGCGGGAGAAATCGAAGGCCCCGTCCTGGTTAACACCGATCTGATCACCGTTACGGTTACGGTGACGGACATCTATGGCCGTTACGTTTCCGGGTTGGGCAAAGGCGCTTTTAGTGTTTTTGACAATAAACAGGAACAGGAAATTACCTTTTTCACCGATGATGATGCTCCTGTTTCCGTAGGCGTTATCTTCGATGTTTCGGGCTCGATGAGCGGCGACAAAATCAGCCGGGCCCGGGAAGCTCTGTCTCATTTCATTCAAACCAGCCACAACTCCGACGAGTATTTCCTGATTGCTTTCAACTCGCGCGCGCAACTTTTGCTGGATCGCACCCGCGATGGGAATGCGGTGCTCGACAAGCTAACCTTCGTCCAGACTCGCAACCAGACGTCGCTTTATGACGCCTGCTATCTGGGAGTCGAAAAGGTGCAGCGCGGCTCCCATCCCAAACGGGCTTTGCTGCTGATCAGCGATGGCCAGGACAACGATTCACGCTACACGTTCGGCGAGTTGCGACGCGTTTTGAAGGAATCAGACGTTGTGCTTTACGCGGTCGGCATTTTGGGCGGGAATGACGCCGGCAGTTCCATGGGCATGGAGGGTCAGGGAATACTGGACGAGCTCGCCAGCGTTTCTGGTGGCAAAGCATTCTTTCCCCGGACCTCGGCCGAGATGGATGATATCTTCGAACAAATCGCTCTCGAGCTGCGCCACCAATACGCCATCGGCTACAAGCCGGTAAACTTTGTGCCTGACGGCAAGTGGCACAAAATCAAGGTCAAGATCTCTCCACCACGCGGTTTGCCACGGCTCTTTGTGCGCAGCAAGGAAGGTTACTACGCCATAGCCAGCCCCCGGTGAAACCCGCTGCCCCCGGTCGCTGCGGCAACGGATCAAGTGCTGAGGCGCATCTCTAGTAGGGGCGCATGCAGCGATCCGCCGTCTTGATTTTTTTGCAGCCGGCGGCAGAACCGACGCAGCTCTCACTCTCCTAACAGGTTTGGTAACATTCATGAGCGCTCGGCCGCGAGCGTTCAAGCCAGTTTGCCTGGTTTATTGCAGGGCCAGCGATTATTATTTAACTTCGGAAGCTTCGTTGATTGAGGGAATAATCAGGACATGAAGTTGGCATTCTTAAATCGGAAAACCAGGGTTCGTCGTGGCGTAACCTTTGTCCTGGCATCGGTGTTCGCACTCGTGTTGCTCACGATCTCTCAAGCCGGCCGCGCCCAGCAGCCGGGCGATTCGCGCCCCCGCCGCACTGAACCGGCCCAGCAACCAGCCGCTTCACCGCTGCCGAAGGCCACTGCGTCGCCTACACCAAAACCGGCCCCCACCCGGAGACCGGGGGTTTTTGTGCCGGAATTGACCGAGCCGCCGCCACCACCGGTACTCAAACCAAAGCCATCACCCACCCCCGACATGGATATCGAGCTCAAGGGAGACGATGTCATCAAATTCAACACGCAGCTTGTCACCTTGAACGTGCGCGTTATTGATCGCAATAACCGGCCGATCGACAACGTGCAGCAGGATGAGTTCAAAGTTTACGAGGACGGCACTTTGCAGCCGATTTTTTCGTTTACTAAAGAAGATGTCCCGATCAGCTACGGACTGGCAGTGGATACGTCCGGCTCGCTGCGTTCGCAGTTGCCCACCGTCATCGATGCGGCCAAGACCATCATCAACAGCAACAAGCCGGGTGACGAAACGTTTCTGGTTCGTTTTATCAGCAGCGACAAGATCGAAACCGTGCAGGACTTCACGCCGAACAAAGATCTGTTGATTGACGGGTTGGACACCCTCTTTACCGAAGGCGGGCAGACGGCTTTGATAGATGCGGTCTATCTTTCCGCGGAGCGGGTGGGCCAATACAAAAAGGGTAGCCAGGACGATCGCCGCCGCCGCGCTTTGATCGTGGTAACAGATGGTGAAGATCGCAACAGCTATTTCAAGCAGGACCAGCTCTTCGCGCGGCTGCGCGAGGAGGACGTGCAGATATACGTGATTGGGTTCGTGGCTGAACTGGACAAGGAAGGCGGTCTGATTAGAAAGAGTCCGCGCGAAAGATCCGTTGCGCTCTTGAATCGACTGGCCACCGACACGGGCGGGCGGGCATTCTTCCCCCAGTCGATTGCCGAACTACCTGAGATAGCCGGCGCCATTGTGAGAGATCTGCGCACGCAATACGTGATTAGTTACAGTCCCACCAACACAACTCAGGACGGAAGTTACCGGGGAATCAAGGTCACCGTCGCCGATGCCTCCGGAAAAGACAAGCGCATTGCCCTGACCCGCGCCGGCCGCACGGCCGTGCGGGAAGGAACTCCCGGCACCAGGCCGCCGACCACTCAAACGAATCCTCCAGCGCGTCAGACCACAGCGCCTGCGGCAACGCGCCGATCTCCCTGAAACAACGGAGTAAAAAGAGGCAAAGGGCGTTGAGGGACCGCGCCCTTTTTTGCTGCTCCAACTTCGACGGCACCACGCCAGATCCGTAAAACTTGTAATACAATGTGACCCTTCCTGTGTAATCCATCGCTGAGAGAGGGAACCCAATGCCTTGTGATCCCAGTTTTCTCGCCAACATCAAAATGTTCGAACTCCTTAACGAGGACGATCGAGTCGCGCTTGCGAGGGTAGTCGATGAATTACCAGTGCCGGCGGACCACACGCTGTTCCAGGCAGGTGATCCAGGCGACTCACTCTTCATTGTTAGGGAGGGAGAGATTGAGCTCTTCATCAAAGACACCGCCGGCCAGAAGATCGTGCTCACTACGGCTGAACCCGGGGATATGTTTGGCGAGCTAGCGATGCTCGATACGGGTCCACGCACAGCCACCGCGCTGGCGCTCTCGGACAGCGATGTGTTGGTACTCGACCGGGACGATCTGGTCCTGCTCTTCCAACGAAAACCCGAGGCAGCGCTTCACATGCTGGCAGCGTTGAGCGGCCTGACACGCAAGGCTGATGAACTACTGCGCACGCGCGTTTCGCGCAACGTCAACGACGAGATGGAGGTCCATTCCTCTCCGCTACAAAGGATCGCGGACTGGATTGCGTGGTTCAGCGGCAGCATGCCTTTCCTGATGATTAACGGCGCTTGGTTTATTACCTGGATCGTTATTAATACCCTTCCCGTTGGCATTCACGCCTTCGATCCTTATCCTTTTGGGCTGCTCACGATGATAGTTTCTCTCGAAGCCATATTCCTGTCGTGCTTCGTGCTAATCAGCCAGAACCGGCAGGCTGAAAAAGATCGGGTGCGCTCTGACATTGAATATGAGGTGAATATCAAAGCCGAGCTCGAAGTTGCTCACCTGCATGAAAAGACCGATCGCCTTTATGAAAACATGATGGCGCGCTTCGAGAACCTGGAAAAAAGCATGGCGTCGCAATGAGCAACCACCTTTTTGATCAGTGGGTGGGCTTTTCGTCCGAAGCAGTTTGACGGTGAGATGCGGACAAACTAGCATATTGGCCAGTGTTCACGGCTCTCTATATTCTCATCGTTATCTTGCTGGTTTTAGCGAACGGCTTCTTCGTTGCCTCCGAGTTCGCGTTAGTAGGCGTGCGCCGTTCGCGCATCGCAACTTTGGCCCAGGCCGGCCATCGGCGGGCAAAACTCCTGCTCGACCTGATCGACAATCTAAACGCTTACATTTCAGCCACCCAACTGGGAATTACTATGGCTTCCCTGGCCCTGGGATGGATTGGCGAGCCGGCCGTTGCGCACCTGCTCGAAGCCCCGTTGCGAGGTCGAGTGTCTGACAACGTCCTTGACGCCGTCGCCTTCGCCCTGGCCTTTACTGTTATTACTTTCCTTCACATCGTGCTGGGAGAATTAGCTCCGAAGACGATGGCGCTGGAACGGACCGAGAAGATCGCCCTGGCCGTGGCGCGACCACTGCACTTTTTCTATCGAGTGTTTTTCTGGCCCATACGGTTGCTCGATTGGGCAGGCACGCGCACAGTCCGTTTGTTTGGACTTCATCCTTCAGGCGATCACGTCTCGATCTATACCGAGGCGGAGTTACGGCAACTGATAGATATTTCCCGCGCGAGCGGCCACGTCGAGGCTGACGAGCAAAAGTTGATCAACCGGGTCTTCGATTTCACTGAAACTGAAGTGCGCGAAGCAATGATCCCGCGGACAGCTGTCTCAGCCCTGTCGGTGACAGCGACCCTGCAGGAAACCAAGCAGGAATTCAGCACGACCGGCTATTCGCGCATGCCCGTTTACCGGAACCGGTTGGACGACGTGGTAGGCATAATCTTCAGAAGAGATCTGGAGCCCTTTCTGGAGGACCCGGACCTTCCGTTCGATCTGGCCAAACTGCTACACACTGCTGCCTTCATACCTGATACGGCCCATCTGGGATCTGCGCTGAAGCAGATGCAGGCAACCAGAAGCCATCTCGCGTGCGTGGTCGATGAACACGGGGGAATTGAAGGCATCATCACGCTGGAAGATCTGCTGGAAGAGATTGTCGGCGAAATAAACGACGAGTTTGACGAAGAGGTGCGCGCCCAGGTGGTGAAGGATGGCCAGACCTATGTGCTGAATGGAATGTTGGCTGTGCGCGACGCGAACCGGGTGCTGAAACTTCAATTGCCGGAGCATGACGGCTACACCACGATCGCCGGCTTTCTGATGGCCCAGGCCGGTCGCGTGCTGAATGAGGGCGAGTCAATCGAATACAACGGAGATCGTTTCACTGCCGAGAAGGTTGAACGGCGGCGGATCCGGCGTGTACGCCTGGTTCCTGCTGCGACTGAAACTCACAATACCAACGCCGCCATGGTTTTCGTTGCCGGATCCCTTTGTCTCCTCTAAACGCCCGCGGCTGAAATGTCATTTCGGGTGCCGGTGCTTATTGTGCTTGGTTTCATGGCGGGCCTCTGCTTCCTCGATTGAGTGGCTTTGGGTAAGCTTCAAGTCTTTCTTGGCCATCTGCACCAGTTTCTGATAGTGCTTGTGCAGCGTCTCAATTTCCCCCTCGGTAAGATCTTCGACGTCAATCAACCGGTTGCTTGCCCCGTCAATGGCGGCGACTAATTCATTTAACTTAATGTGAATCGCCTGGGCATCCTTGTTTTGCGTTCGCTGGATGAGAAAGACCATCAGGAACGTTACTATCGTCGTGCCGGTATTGATAACCAGCTGCCAGGTATCGGAAAACTTGAAGAGCGGGCCGGTGGCGGCCCAGACGATGATGACAGTAAAAGCGATGATGAATGCCGATGAGGTACCCGTCGCTTTGGTGGCCTTGAGCGAGAACTGTTCAAGTGCTTCACTCAATTTATTTCTTTTCTTGCGCGCCATCTAATCCTCCCCCGGGTGCGTGTTTCGTTTTGGAATGGTGTCGAATGGTACTGCTCGGTTTCAAAAGTCGATAGAGATCCCGAGTTGAACTCCCGCTCGCGGACTCGCGACATACTTGCCCGCGATAATTCCGAAGTCAAAAGAAACGTTATCTTTCAACTGGTAATTCCCGCCGACCAGAGTCTGTAACTGGCCCTTACCGAGCTGAAAATCCTTTGTCATCGCACCGGTTAGTTCGATCCCCAGTTGCAGCTTTGGCGTAAATTGCCTTACCAGAGATCCGCCTCCAGTGAACACAGTCCCCCGGCTCTTTATACCTATTACGCCACTTGTCTCATTGCCGGAAAAGAGAATTCCGCCATTGAGTCGCAACTTCGTCCTTTTGGTTAAGCTGTTTTGCAGCACCCCGTTTATGTACACATCAGCCAGCCCCGATCCAAGCTGGCGCTTCGTGTCTCCGGTTGGCAACTCAAAATTAGCCGCGATGGTCATGGCAGGTAGACGAGAGCCCTCGCGCTCTTTGCGGAAGTTGTATTTCAGTGAGAGGTTCATGTCGCCCAGCCCGGTGACGGTTTTCGGACTCGTTCCCGGATCATTGAAAATGGTAAGCAATGGCGCTGCGATGCCGATCTCCACACCTTCCCAGAGGCCATAGTCCAATTCGAAGTCCGCAGTATTTTGCTTTAGATTGGGGAATGCCGATCGCTGGAGCAGATCGAACTCATTGCTGAATTCGAAATGGAATTTGCCTTTGGGTGTTACATCGGCGTCGTCGGTAACGAATGGTTGTTGGGCGGGCGCAGTTAGCGAGATAAAACAGAGCAACGCCACGGCGGACACCAATCGATAAACTGGGCTAAGGTTCTTTGATGGCTCGCTCATGCAGCGTGATTGATGTGCCTTTTCAGCGATCAGGTACCCGGCAAAGTTCGCAAAGATTCGCTCAGGTGTGAACGATCAGCCAGCACCTGCAACAGCGGGCCTTGCGGGGTGAATTCGACGATACTGAGAGACCCGACGGGACAACCAAGGCGATAACGGAAGCGGCCCACTTCAATTCCCAGCAAGCTGCAGAGAATAATTCTGATAGTCGCTTTGTGAGAAACAACCAACACGTTTCCCTCACTGAAGCCTTGTTTCAGTTCCTCAACAATCTGCAAACCGCGCTGGGCTATAACCACGGCCAGTTCCCCGCCGGTTGGGGCGTACCATGCCGGATCAGCCAGCCAGCTGAAGTAATCATCGTGATGCCGTTGGCTCACTTCCTCTTTGGTTAGCCCCTCCCACTTCCCGTATCCAATTTCATTCAATTCAGATCGGATCTGCACAGGGATGCCCAGGGCATCGCTAAGGGGCTGAGCAGTCTGAATACTTCGACGCAGCTTGCTGGAGTAGATTGCTTGCCATGGTTTCCCGCGGTAAGGAGCGGTGAAAGCGTGGGCCATCTCCAGACCTTCGGGCGTCAGCTCCGGATCCAGGCCGGAACCGCAGAAGGTATCTTCCCGGCTTGAAGCTGTTTGTCCGTGACGAAGGAAAAAAAGGCTCAGGGTCATTGGCAAGACACGAAGATAAAAAAGGAAAGAGCGGGGGCAAGCCCGCCTTCCTTACTGCAACTATTCCCAGTTGAAACTTTGATGCTCAAGGTTTGAATCCTGAGTCAACATCTTCTACTTGCAGTCAGGAAGGCGGGCTTGCCCCCGCTCTTAAAGCCTTTGAAAGGCAACTACCTTGGTCTAACGGAACCGCTGATCTTTTTCCGGGTAGTCTCTCCGGTGTTCAAAACCGGTAGCGCGTCATCAACCTCAGCATGCGGACGG
This sequence comes from Pyrinomonadaceae bacterium, assembly GCA_039933315.1. Classification (GTDB taxonomy): domain Bacteria; phylum Acidobacteriota; class Blastocatellia; order Pyrinomonadales; family Pyrinomonadaceae; genus DASXRU01. The sequence continues at coordinate 14,455 of JBDTOI010000043.1, read as the reverse complement.
GGGATAACGTGAGTGGCCACCACTTCGCCAACTTTCCGGGCTGACGCTGCGCCGGCAGCAACCGCGCTTTGCACCGCCGCAACTTCGCCGCGCACGATTGCCGTCACCAGGCCGGCATCTATCTTCTCATACCCGACGAGCTCGACATTAGCAGCCTTTACCATCGCATCGGCTGCTTCGATCATGGCCACCAGCCCTCTGCATTCAACTAATCCCAGTGCTTCCATATCTCCTCCAGGTGCGGCGTTTCCATGTTCCGCCTCAGCCTAACAACGCGTTCTCTCATTTACCAGGGGCGTTTAGGGTAGTAGGTTTTCAGCCGATTGCCAACTGATTCCGGTTGAGATCGGGAGTTGTATCAGAGAAGGAGTCTCAGCGCACGGGTGTCAGCGTTCCCAGGGGGCGTGAGATATCCGGATCAGAAGGAATGAGGACCTCAGCGCGCTCAAGCGCCAACGGCCACTCTGGCAGGTTCCTCGACAAGAAGCGGCATAGGAGCTTGCTGCAACGCGTCAAGCATAATTTCCTGGTTCTTATAAACAAACGCGTCGCGCGCCGTAAGGAATTCGTCCAGGAAGCTCTTTCTCAACTCCTCCACTTTAGCCGGATCCCATGTGTTCTCTTTGTTGTCCGAGAAAACGTAAGAGAGATCCTCAGTAACTTGTAGCAAGAGGCTGTTGCACTTCTTCGTGATCCGGCGAAGCGACTTGATGTACTTCGCCAGCCCCGGTAAAGCGGGAAAGAGATGTTCCATGACTGCTACTTCATTCCAGGCGCAGTCGAGCTGCACCGTCACGCCTTCCAGCCCATGAATCCACCCGTTAACGTTCACCACACTGGTGAGCCCCGCGTAGAAGTCAGCCAGTCTCGGATCCAGAAAATCGTAATCGGGATTGCAAACGTCGCCGCGCAGGCGGCCGGTCCGGACCAATTCCTCTTTGATGGGCGTGCCGTCATAGGGCAACATGCGGCAAAAAGTTACCGGGTGACATCCATCGACCAGAATGGTGCGGAGAAAATTCAGGTTTTCGCGGACCGACTCAAACGTACTGGATGGATCCAGCAACATGAACCCGTACTCCCACATTAAGCCGATGCCCTTCAACACCTCCACTGCCTTCAAGTTCTGTTCGACGGTAATCTGCTTGTGGAGCGTTTCCAGTCCTTCTTCCGTGCCGGACTCCAGCCCCATGTAAACCAGATACAGTCCCGCATCCCGCATCCTGATGAAGAGATCGCGATCGACGGCGTCGGCGCGACAGTTCATCTTCCAGATGATCTTTCCGGCCAAGCCGCTGCGATAAAGTTCATCGACGAACTCGTTGGCCCAACGGCGCCAGACTGCGCCGAACAGAGGAAAGTCGTCATCCATAAACAGAAAGATGGTGATTCCTCTTTCTTCGTACAACATGCGCATTTCTTTGACCACTTCCACCGGCTTGCGCGTGCGCACTATTCGGCCCGGAGCGGCGCGGTAGAAAGTATGGATGGAACAGAAAGAGCACGTACGGGCGCAGCCGCGACTGGCGAGAATGCGCATGATCTTTCTGCCCAGGACGGTCTCCGGCTCGTAGTTGCGTTCCGGATAAGGCAGCTGGTCGAGATCCTCCTGTAGGGCGCGGGCAGTAGTAGCGATGACTTCTCCGTTTCGCCGGTACGCGATCCCGTGAAGGCTTTGCCAGTCTCGGCCGGTGCTGATTGCGTCCGCGAGTTCAACCAGCGTGGTCTCACCTTCGAAGCGCACAACACTGTCGAGTTCCGGGACTAATTCCAAAGTCTGCTGGTAACTGAGGCTGGGAAAGTGGCCACCCATCGTAAAGTGGCAATCTATGCCCTGGGCCCTTAGGCCTTTCAGCAATTGTCCGTAGTGATCGATGAAGTACTGGAAAATCAGAGAAAACCCAATCAGAGCAGGTTTAAGCGCCTGCGCCGCTCTTACGATTTCCTGCGGATCCTGTTCGATGTCAACGACATGCACCGTGTAGCCATACTGCCGCAACACCGAAGTCAGATAACCCAGGCCCAGGTTCCCCATATTTAGAAAGCCGACCAGCATGATCGGACGTGAGGTGTCGCGCTCACGCTCGGCTGCAGCGGATCCCGGGAAAACGGGCAGTGAGATAGGCTGGCGCATAAATCCCCCAAAGTAGTACTGCCTTAGCAACCGTCCCGGGAGGGATCTGCTGCTAAGGCTCGGTGATTAGAAAGGCTGTAGGGCTCGCGAGTTAACCGCGGTTGAGAATGGTGTTCACGCGGTCAGTGAAGTCCCGCTTGGCCGCATCCAAAGCCCTCAGGGCATCGGAGCTAAGTTGCTTCCGGAGCTCGGGCGCCGGGTCGGTGAACCATTCTTTCCTGAATCTGAGAATCTGGTTGAGTCTGTTTGAAAGTGAGAGACCGCCTTGTCTGGTGGCCCGCTTCTTGGCACTCTTCTTGGCGGATTTTTTCTTTGCAGCTTTTTTCTTGGTTGCCATCTTGGTCTCCTTGAGAGGGACGATTAGAGTTTAGCGAGGTTCACAAGCGACCTGTGAGTTACAAAGTCGCTCAACGCTCTTCACGCAAGAGTGTAGGCCGGCTAATATACACCGGGAGGAAAACCTGTCAACAAGAATATTTGCAGTTCGGTTATTAATTTCTCTTCATCAATTAGCGTTCGCCATTCATTCTCATGCTGATGACTGAACCGGCATTGCCTAGTTCTTCAGTGAATGCACCGGCGCTGGAATGCGGCCGCCACGCCGGATGAACTCCGCACTCGAGAATGCGTTGACGGGCATGATGGGCGCGCTACCCAGCAACCCGCCGAACTCAACCATCTCACCCACCTCGCGTCCCGGCACTGGAATGATGCGCACCGCTGTCGTCTTGTTGTTCATCACGCCGATGGCCATTTCATCGGCAATGATCGCGGCAATGGTTTCCGCCGAAGTTGAACCTGGAACTGCCACCATGTCGATGCCTACCGAACAGACGCTGGTCCATGCTTCAAGCTTGTCCAGGCTGAGCGCGCCGGCGCGCACCGCGGCAATCATGCCGGCGTCTTCCGAAACGGGGATGAATGCGCCGCTCATGCCTCCCACGGAACCGCTGGCCATCGCCCCGCCCTTCTTTACTGCATCGGTAAGCAGGGCCAGCGCAGCCGTCGTCCCGTGCGTGCCGGCCCGTTCGAACCCCATCGCTTCGATAATCTCGGCCACTGAATCGCCCGGAACCGGCGTAGGCGCCAGGGACAAATCGATGATACCGAAGGGGATGCCCAGGCGGCGGGCCGCTTCCCGGCCCACCAATTCACCGGCCCGCGCCAGTTTGAAGGAGAGTTTCTTGATAACTTCGGCGAGCTCATCGAGGGGCACGTCGGCAGCCACCTGGCGCACTGCATGATTAACTACACCCGGCCCCGAAACCCCCACGTTGATCACGGCTTCCGGCTCGCCGACGCCGTGAAAAGCCCCTGCCATGAACGGATTGTCTTCGACGGCGTTGCCGAAACAAACAAACTTGGCGCAAGCCAGCCCGCCCTGATCACGCGTGCGTTCAGCTGCTTCCTTAATCAACACCCCAACGCGCCGGACAGCGTCCATGTTGATACCCGCGCGCGTGGTGGCAACGTTCACCGACGAGCAGAGGCGCTCGGTAGTCGCCAGGGCTTCGGGAATGGAATCAAGAAATTCGCTTTCAGAATTGGTCCAACCTTTATGCACCAGCGCCGCATAGCCGCCAATGAAATCGACCCCCACGGTGGCAGCCGCCTGATCGATGGCCTGCGCTAATCGGACGCAGTCGCGGCGCGAAGATCCGGCAATAAGGGAAACTGGTGTAGTGGAAATGCGTTTGTTGGCGATGCGTATGCCAATCTCGTCGCCAATCTCATCGACGGTGCGGACCAGGTGCGCCGCCGTCCGTTCAATCTTTTCCCGCACTCGATTGGCCGTGCTCTCGACTGAGCCGCCGGCGCAGTCCAGCAGGCTAAGACCCAGCGTGACCGTGCGTATGTCGAGATGTTCCATCTCGGTCATGCGCACCGTCTGCAGGATTTCTGCCTGGGAGTATTCCATGGGGAAGTTTCGAGTTTCGAGTTGGTTAGGAGCTTCGGTGACGTTCGTTAGGGTCTGGCATTCGAGGGTTCGCTTCTTGATCTGAGATCTCAAATTTCAAATCTGAGATCATTCATATAATCTTGCTAATAAACAACAGCACCACAAACACCACAAACAGCAACCCCGCTACCAGAATAAAACGAAGACTGGGGTCATCTGACGCTTCCTCAATAACTACGTTGGAAGCATGCCTGATCCTGTCCACCTGCGGACGAACATTGTCGCCCACGACGTCTCGCGCTGCGGCCGTGGCGCGCTGGATGTTCCGCCGCGCCTTATCGCCTCTCGATCCCGGCGAACGTTCCCCACCCCGCCCATCACGCCCATGTGATCTCTTGCCTGACTTACCATTTGAGCCTCGCGATGAGCTTCCTGACGCCTGCGCCGCGGCCGCGGCCGAGGCTTTTTCATCGCGATCGCTTCGCCTTCGCCGCGGCAACGAAGCTTCTGCGGCGACTGCCTCCTTGCCCTCCGTCGCTGCTGCACCGGCCTTGTCCGCTCCAACGTCAGACGCAGAGTTCGTTTCAGCACTGACCGCAGCCGAACCAGCGTCGTTTACTCTCGAGCTATCTTTCGGCTGGTCAAGCGGTGCTCCGCATTGCGGGCAAAACAGCGCGTGGCCGCGATGCGATGCGCCGCAGGTCAGACAGCGATGCGAGATTTCCGGTTCAGACATTGTAAGAATTTGGGATTGCGGAATTCGGATTGCGGAATTCGAAAACCCTCTTTTCTACTATTCCTCTCTTTAAAATCCGCAATCCGAATTCCACAATCCGCAATCCTTTAGATACGGTGCATGGCGTTGAACAGATCTTCGCGCTGGGCGTAAATCCGCACGCCCAGTTGCTCACCCTGCCTGCGAAACCGCTCTTTTAGTTCAGCCGCCGAGGCCTTGGAGCGCGAAGCGTCCGCGATGATCACCATCGCGAATTTGCCTCGTACAACAGTCTGGTTGATATCGATAATGCTACAGCCGGCCTCAGCCAGGATCTGGGCTACTCCGGCAACTATTCCTGGATGATCGACGCCAAATACGGAGACCACCAGGCGATCGGCTGAACCCTCGGCCCGGGCCTCGTGCTCCCGGGCACTGCCGGAGAAGGCAGCCGAGGGCCCCGCTGAAGATCCGCCATTTGCCCTGCCGGCGGATTGAAACTCGCGGTAGATGTCGGTAACTAACTGCTCGACTGTGTTCTCGTCAACGGCCCCGAGGCGGTCGTACACCGCGCGAGTCAGCCGATAAATCAGTTCTTCGTTGGCCATGGAGGTGTGCGATTGCGGATTGCTGAGTGCGGATTGCAGATTCCTCGTTGCCACTATGGATTTCGCATGTGCGCTTACCTGAACCCTACCGGGTCATAAGAACAAAGAAATCATGAATACCATTCGCCTTCCGCATCGCATTCTGAAATCCGAAATCCGCAATCCGCAACCCGCAATCGTCAGGGTCGTCCGTTGCCGCCGGCATTCAACTCGCGGGCAGCTTCGCGCAGTTCTTCCGATTGCGTTTCCGCAATATCGACATGGTCCACGATGCCCACCACGGCTGCCTCAATCGCCATGTCCTGATTACCAATCGCTGAGCGCGCGGCCTTACCGTAGGCGCACATTACAGTCTCGCCCGGGCCCGCGCCGAGACGATCCGCCACCACCACGATATTTCGCGTCGGTTCCTTGTCGAGATCGTATGGGTGAATAATGAGAAAGCGGACGCCTTCCAGATCAGGCGTCTTCTTGGTGGACCAGACTGTGCCGATGACTTTTCCTAAGAACATGGTTTCGAGTTTCGGGTTTCGAGTTTCGAGTTCCGGCTCGGCCGCGAGTGCTTTTAACTCGAAACTCGAAACCCGAAACTCGAAACTTTAGACCTTGGCGAACACCTCCGCGGGGTCCGCCATATCACGAGCGGCGGGCGTAATAATTGTGCGAGCATTAATGTATATCTTCTCGCCCTTCTGGATTGCCCGGCGCACATCGTCTTCACTTACAAAATCTACGGCCGCGCGGCCGTTTGCACTGCCCGCGCTTCCGCCGGCTCGTTTCTCAGGGGATGGCGCACTCTTGCCACCGTTCTCGGGAACTGCAGTAGGCGCCGCCTCAGCATGCGGAGCCGCCCTGGGCGAGGCGTACATGCTGCCCGCCTCAATATCTATTCCTGGCTGGGACGGCTGCGGCGACGATGTAGCATGTAATTCCGGCGCATTCGATGAGGGCTCCGGTTGCCGGTTCGCCAGAAAGCGATCGACGATCGCGGCAATCTCGTTACGGCTTACTTTACCCGCGCCAACCGCCCGCGATGGACTGTCGTTCGCCCCGCCGCCAGCGCGTGCAGCGGCAGCCTGAGGCTGTGCCGGTGCTCCGACTTTCTGCGTTGCCGCCGCCGGCCGCACGCTCTTTACTGCCCTGGTCTCAAAAGCTACCCGCTTGATATCCATCAAATGAAGCGGCGAAACATTGTCTGAGGTAACGTTCCCGCCCCATGAGCCACAGCCCAGTGTCATCGAAGGCGGCAGCGCAGTAGAGAACCCAATTGCCCCGTGCGTGGTCGGCGTGTTGACGGTGACACGCGATGCGGGCATCTCGCTCCCATACCGTACGGCGGCTTCGCGCGAACGCGTGTGCACGCCGGCGGTGTGGCCCATGCCGCCATAACTCAGAATCTCGAAGCAACGCGCCGCCCCCCGCTCAATTCCATCTGCCACATAGAAGGCCAGGATGGGCGAAAGCTTTTCCATGGATAAAGGAAAGTCCCGGCCGACTCCGCCGACATCGGCAATCAGGCAGCGCGTGCCCGGAGGAACGCTCAAGCCGGCCATGTTTGCGATTACTTCAACCGATTTGCCCACGATCCCGGGATTGAGTGACCGCTGTTGGGTCACAACCACTTTTGCCAGTTGATCTGCCTCAGAGGAACTGAGGAAATAGGCACCCTGTTGTTTGAACTGCTCGCGCACAGCCTGCTCAATCGGCGCGTCAGCAACGACGGCCTGTTCTGAGGCACAGATGGTTCCGTTGTCGAAAGTCTTGCTGGTGAGAATATCCTGCACAGCTTTGGGCACGTCCGCGCTCCGCTCGACAAATACGGGCACATTGCCGGGCCCTACTCCAAACGCCGGCTTGCCCGACGAATAAGCTGCGCGAACCAGGCCGATGCCGCCGGTCGCCAGAATGACGGCCGTTTGCTTGTGTTTCATCAAAGCTTCAGTGCCTTCGATCGTGGCCGTGGTCATGCAGGCGATAGCGTCGCCCGGCAGTCCTTCCTTGACGGCCACGTCGCGCATGACTTTTACGCTCTCGTTAATGCAGCGCGCTGCCGAAGGATGCGGTGACAGGACAATCGCATTACGCGACTTGATCGCAATCAGCACTTTGAAGATGGCGGTTGAAGTCGGATTTGTGGAGGGAATGATTGCGGCCACTACGCCGCGGGGGCTGGCGATTTCTACTACGTCCTTTGATTCCGAAACTACGCCGACCGTGCGCAGGTTGCGGAAGTAATTCCAAACATCTTCGGAGGCAAAGCGATTCTTTTCCCGCTTGTCCGCCGCAACTCCGAATCCGGTTTCTTCGACGGCCATCGCGCCCAGGCGTGCTGCTTCGGCCAGGGCCGCTTTGGCCATCGCTGCACAAATCCTGTCAATCTTTGCCTGATCAAAGTGGGCCAGATCGACCTGCGCGCGATGTGCCGCCTCAACCATATCGCGGGCCTGTTGCACCGAAATCAGATCTTTATCTGCCGACATACGAGCTCCATTGCCGATTGCCAATTGCCGATTGCCAATTTTCGAGCGCCGATCAAGAGTTCAGATTTGACTGAAGACTTTCGCTGCCACGCAAATCGGAAATCGGCAATGCCCCTACTTCGTTCTTTCGCGGCTGGTATCGCGCGATCCGGCCTGAATTGCTCGTCCTTCACCCTGCCCCAACTGGCCGCGCGCGCCACCCTGGAGAGCACGCTCATCGGGACTAAGCCCTGTGCGACCGTTCACGGGGAGCACCCGCTCCACTTCGGCATGGGGACGCGGAATTACATGCACACTCACCAGCTCACCAACGCGCCGCGCGGCGGCCGCGCCGGCATCCGTGGCAGCCTTGACCGCGCCCACATCACCGCGAACAAAAATGGTTACATAGCCGGCGCCAATGTACTCTTTTCCTAATAGTTGAACGTTGGCGGCCTTGACCATCGCATCGGCGGCTTCCACCGCGCCAACGAAGCCCTTAGTCTCGACCATTCCTAATGCTTCAAGAGACATCTCTTCGGCCCTCACTTTTTGGTTGTAGAAGTTAAAAGCGACTGTTCTGTTTTTTGTGAACGACCTCAAGCTATCACCGCCTGCGGCAAGAATCAAGAGAGGGCGCAACCTTTTGCAGACACAAAAGTTTGACACTTTTACAAGCGCAAGTTATATTGCGGCCCAAGCAGCCTGCGTTGCTTTGAGTTGACGGCGCCCGGGCTACGGCAAGGGATCGAGTGGGAGTTTCCTGGCCGGTGTTACCTCGCAAAGTGGTTGCACTATCAATATCATCGAAGAGCCGGCTCGTTTGGAGATGGCCATCACTATCGGAGAGAAGTTGCGGCTCGCCCGCGAGGAACGGGGTATTTCTCTGCGCGACATTTCCGAGCAGACACGCATCTCCATGCGCTATCTGGAAGCGATCGAGACCGATGATTACAAACGACTCCCCGGGGGCATCTTCAATCGCAGTTTCATTAAATCCTACGCCAGGTACATCGGCTATGACGAAAAGGAAGCGATTGAAGCCTACGCCACTACCTTGCGCCAAAAGGGAGAACCAGCGGAGGAGCCCACCACGCTACCCAAGTCACTGGTTTATACCGATGCCAGTTCGTCTCGGTCGCCCTTCGTTACCTTATTATTGGCCATTATTATTTTGGGAGTTCTCTCGCTGGGCGCCTACGCGGCATTACACTGGTATCAGCGCCGCACCGCGCCCAGAGGAAGCAGCACCCCTGGGCGCAGCGTAAAACTCAACACCGCCTCCATCGCAGGATGTGTAGTAAAAGGCCGGGAGGGTCAAAATCTGTTATTGCCAGGGGAGGATAGCTCACACTGCTAGTTGGCAATTCAAACCAGGCATTTCTCCACGCCCGCTTAGAACTGCGGGCATTTTTGTTTTATGCTGTCACTTAATCTTGAGCGTAATTCTTATTCACTTTCTGTCAGAACCGCCTGCGGTAGCGGGCGGGCCCTTTGATTGCGGAATGGGGAATGCGGAATGGGGAATGCCGGTAGAGGAATAAAGATAATCGTTCTTGAATCCGCAATCCGAATTCAGTATTCCGCAATCACCAGGCCCGCCCGCTACCGCCGGCGGTTCTGACAAACTACCAAGGAGTCATTTAACCAGACATGATCACTTCCGATATTATTGAAGGTCTAACATTCGACGATGTGTTGCTGTTGCCGGCCCGTTCCGACGTGCTACCGGCTGAGACCGACACCTCAACCCAGTTTACGCGCGGCATACGGCTGCAGATCCCACTTTGCTCTTCGGCCATGGACACGGTGACCGAAGCCGCCCTGGCTATCGCCATCGCCCAGCAGGGTGGCATCGGGGTCATACACAAGAACCTGAGTATCGAGCGGCAGGCAGAAGAAGTTGACAAGGTAAAGCGCTCGGAGTCCGGCATGATTGTCGATCCCGTGACCATTCGACCCGATCGACCGGTGCGCGAAGCCCTCGATGTAATGGAGAGTTATCACATCAGCGGCGTGCCCGTCGTTGATGAAGACGGGCATCTCGTCGGCATCATCACCAATCGCGATCTCCGTTTCGAGACGCGTTTCGACATTCCAGTCGCGGAAGTGATGACCAAGCAACCGCTGGTGAGTGTTCCTGTCGGCACTACGCTCGAGCAGGCCAAAGCAGTGTTGCAGAAGCACCGCATCGAAAAGCTTCTCGTCGTTGATGATGACAAGCGCATCAAGGGATTAATCACCGTAAAAGACATCCAGAAAGCCATCAAATACCCCACCGCGGCGAAGGATGATTTGGGCCGCCTGCGGGTCGCAGCGGCGATTGGCGCCACCGGAGATTTTGTCGAACGTGCGGACCAGTTGGTTCAGGCACGCGTTGACTGCCTGGTAGTAGACACGGCGCATGGGCACTCTTTGCGAGTCATTGAAGCCGTGCGGCAAATCAAAAGTCGCCACCCGAAGACTCAACTGATAGCCGGTAACGTTGGCACCGCTGAGGGTACGAGCGAGTTGATTGATGCTGGAGTGGACGCCGTCAAAGTCGGTATCGGCCCCGGATCAATTTGCACCACGCGCGTCGTCACCGGGGCCGGTGTGCCGCAGGTTACCGCCATTCAATCGTGTGTTAAGGCGGCGCGCAACAGTGGCGTGCCGATCATCTCCGATGGGGGCGTGAAATTTTCCGGGGACGTGGCCAAGGCGATTGCCGCCGGAGCCGATGTGGTAATGATCGGCTCGCTGTTTGCCGGAACGGAAGAAGCGCCGGGTGAAGTCATCCTCTTCCAGGGCCGCTCATTCAAAACCTACCGCGGCATGGGATCAATCGGAGCCATGCGCGAAGGCTCGCGCGATCGCTACGCCCAGGAACTTACGGACCTGGAATCGAAACTTGTTCCCGAAGGCATTGAGGGCCGCGTCGCTTACAAAGGCACGGTGGCGGAAATGGCTACCCAGCTGGTGGGCGGGTTGCGTTCCGGCATGGGGTACACGGGTTGCCGCAACATCAAAGAGTTTCAGGAAAACACGCGCTTCATACGCATCACCTCTGCGGGCCTGCGCGAGTCTCACGTGCACGACGTAATCATAACCAAGGAAGCGCCAAACTACCGGCTGGAGTGAACAGGTTAAGACCGCCATCACCTGAGGGCACGCGTAAAAGTCAGAACCGCCTGCGGTAGCGGGCCTGCCCTTTGATTGCGGAATGGGGAATGCGGAATGCGGAATGCCGGTAGCGGAATAAAGATAATCGTTCCTGAATCCGCAATCCGAATTCAGTATTCCGCAATCACCAGGCCCGCCCGCTACCGCCGGCGGTTCTGACAAGCATGGAGCAGCGCAAAGTCGTCCTCATCGCAAATCCCAATGCAGGTCGCGGCGGATCTCATCGCGCCGCGGAGATTGCCCGTTTTTGCGAATCACTCGAATCGCACAATCTCCCGGTCGAACTCATGAACACCGAAGAGCCTGGTCATGCAACACGCTTGGCGGCCCAGGCGGCTGCCGGCGGCGCGACGGACGTGATCGTTTCCGGCGGCGATGGGACGATTAATGAAGCGCTGCAAGGTTTAGTGGGAACGAACGCGCGACTCGCAATCTGGCCGCGCGGAACAGCGAATGTTCTGGCTCTCGATCTGAAGTTGCCATTCAAGTTGAAACTCGCAGTCCAGGCAATTGTTGCCAACCGGACGCGGCGTGTGCACATCGGTTGCGCCACTGATGAAGCGAATGGAGTTAAGAGATATTTTCTTCTGATGGCCGGAGTCGGCGTCGATGCTTCTGTCGCGGGGGCAGTCAAACCCGGTTTGAAGCGGCTGTTAGGCAAAGGCGCCTTTTATTATTCAGGCCTGGGGTTCCTGCTCCGCTGGAATCTTGTTTCGTTCACGTTGGAAGTAGGGGGGCAAAGATTTCCCGCGACTTTTGCCTGTATGGCCAACGCGGCCAGTTACGGTGGCGGGCTGGTCCTAACGCCGAACGCCCGGATTGATAAACCGGAGTTTGAGATTCTGGTCATAGATACGATTAGCAGGGCCCACTATCTTTATCTCTTGAGCAAAGTGATGATGGGACGGGTTAAGGTTGGCACGCCAGGGGTTCGTTATCTGTACGCGACTCAAGCCCGCGCCACCGGTGAAGCTCCAGTGCAGGTTGACGGCGAGGTTATCGGAACCACTCCCATGACTTTTGAGATTGCACCTGAAACCATCGAAGTAATCGTTCCGTGATTTCGGCATGTGGATTACGGATTGCGGATTGATTTGAAAGAGAATCTAACAACCACAAATGGTTGAGAATCCGCAATCTGTAATCTGCAATCCGAATTCGGCTTAGCCCTTCAGCCAGGCCGCCCGCAAAGCCCTGGCTTCCGGCGGCGCATCCTTCATCTCTTCGATGCGAAATTCAATATGCTCCGGCTGGCCAATCGTGAGCGACGTTTGCATTGTGTCCCTATTCCGGCGCAGCGTTAAGCTCACTCGCTCTCCCTCGCGATAGCGACTCAACGTGTTGATCCAGCTCTCGCGCGTAACACTCGTACCCCCGATAGAAACGATGATATCGCCAACTTGCAGGCCGGCATTCTCCGCCGCCGATCCGGGCCGAATGACCGCAATCGTCATGCTGCTTTGATCTGCCCGCTCGAGTGAAATACCGGCATCATAGCGCGCGCTCGCCGGTTCCCTGATCAACTTCAACCCAACGTAAGCGAGTGCCGCATCGTACGGCGGGACTTCGACGCCACGAACATGGCGCTTGAAAAAGTCACTCAGATCCAGCCCCGCAACTGTCGCCGCCACTCGCTCAAACTCTTCCGTTTTGTAGCCGCGCCCGCGCAGGTAGTAACTATTGTTCGGACTCTGCAAATAAAACTCCTGGTACATGCGGCGCATCACGTCGTCGAGCGAAACCCTGCCGTCTGACTTACCACGGATCAGTAAATCCAGCACGAATGCCAGCAATTCACCTTTCGGGTAATAACTGATGGCGGTGTTAGCCAGATTAGTACGTTGCGCGTGGGGCGCATCGTCGATGAACGGCGCCGACAACGATGATTCTTCCGCGCTCATCAAGCGACTGCCCGGCGCGTTCTCGATGGCGGTGATCGTTTCGCTCTCGCGCTGCAGAAATCGCGCCTCGTCCCAGATACCTGCGCGTCGCAGCATCAGGTGGCCGTAGTAGTTGGTAAAGCCTTCCGCGATCCAGAGCCCGCGCGTGTTAGCCGGACGAGTAAAATCCCATGGACCCAACTCAAGTGGTCGCAGCCGCTTCACATTCCAGACGTGAAAGAACTCATGCGACGCGGCATCCAGCATCTCTTCATAAGTACCTGGCTCAGCCAGCGTGCCGGGCATGATGATCTGCGTCGAATTCAAATGCTCCATGCCGTCGCCCGAACGATCGTCCGCGGCAAAGTGCAGGAGAAAGGTGTACGAGTCGAATTCCGGCGGCCCCCACATGGCGTTCTCGGCCCGCACTATTCGCTCCAGATCTCGAACCAGCGCCGGGCGTTTCCCGCCTTCATTGCCCAGCGAGTGCACAATGACCCGGTAGGTTTTGCCATCTACTTTGAAAGTATCTTCGGTCCAATCCGGCGCGATCTCAGTCGCGGTGTCGATCAGAACATCGTAATTGGGAAACTGCCATTCCCGTTGATCCGGGCGGTCCGTGAGCCCGTTGACAATGCGCCAGTCTTTCGGCGGATCGATGGCGAGGATGACTGGATCCTGTTTGTGATTAACCACGTACATAAAGATAGTGCCGCCGTTAAAGTTTGCGTGCCGGGCATTCAGCTGCGAAAACGTGCCGGATAGATCGTCGCCAAAGACCTTGTAGCTAATCGTCAGGCTGCTGCTATTCATCAAGGGCACGCGCCATGTCTGGTCGTCTACTCTAATAGCCGGCCGCATAGCCATATCACATCGGGATTTCGCCGGACAGATCCCCGCAGCCGCCTGAAACTCCTGCACGTTCTTGGCAAAATCGAAGACTGCATAGCGTCCGGGCGACCATTTCGGCATCTGGAAATCGATTGCACCTCCCGCAAAATCGGCCGGGGTCTCGACTTCGATCTTCACTTCAAACAGATGCGAGTGCGGGCGCGTCATGGAGAGGCGATAAGTGATCGAGCGCAGGGACTGATCCTGGGCCGATACTATTCCGCCCAGCAAAAGAAACAGGCAGACACCCAGGCACAGGCGAATTCGAGAAATGCGCGAAAGTGAATTCATAGCTTCATTACTCCGATAAAAATAGCAGTCGGGATATCTCGCAATTATCTGTTAGTTTGGAACCGTGTCAAAGTTGACAGGACCACAGGGACCATTCTCGAGTGTCCGCCAATGTGAGACCCACCCGCTACCGCGTGGTGGTACTGACCTCATTGACACGCCGGTAAGTGCTTCTGCAACCTTGCCGATTACTCCTGCCGAGACCGATGAGGTCAGTACCACCACGCGGTAGCGGGTGGGTGGTTAAGGCAGCGACGCGTTCCGGGCTATGATGGACTAAAGCGCTGTTGACTCACTTTGCCGAAAAAGTGGAAATTTCACCTATACTAACTACTCAACATGCCCATGACCGAGCGCCTTTACTATAAAGATTCGCACCTGCTCGAATTCGACGCCCAGGTGGTCGAACTCACCA
>JBDTOI010000042.1:0-26823 GCA_039933315.1 Pyrinomonadaceae bacterium | reverse complement strand
TTATGAAATGTGACGAAATACAATTAGCGCTTTCGCTCTATGACGACGATGCTCTGGCTCCGGCGACCATGTCGGCCTGCGAAGCTCATCTTCAGGAGTGTCCTGCATGCCGCGCCGAACTAGCTGAATTTCGTTCCCTCTCTCGTAGCCTGGGCCGGCTTAGTGTGGCGCCACTGCCCGAGGATCTAGCAAGCAGTATCAGTCAAGCAATAGCAATCGAGGCCGGAGCCTTAGCAGGCGAACCCGTCCTGCCCTGGCCAACTCAGTTGGCAAACTGGCTGCAGCCGCGCCTGATTCCCTACGCGTTCAGCTCGTTTGCCTCAGTGGTACTTTTTCTGAGCATGTTCATCGGGCTGCGGCCGCACCTGGTCGCTTTGCGGGAAGCGCAACGGGCGAATGAGGTTTCCAACGCTTCGCCGATGAACTTCGACATCAATCAGCCAATCAGTTCCCAGAGTTACGCTGCGTTGCGCGCACCGTACGCGGTCGAATCTCCCAGTCTCGATCCCGGCGGCGCGCTGGCAGCCCTGACCCACTTGTCACCCATTCAGGACAACGGCCTGGAACCTGACGACATGGTGGTGGTGGCAGACGTGTACAGCAATGGCAGCGCCTCTTTGGCCAGCGTCATGAATCCACCGCGCGACCCGCGCATGCTGGCTGATTTCCAGGATGCCCTGCGCAAGAATGCAGCCTTTGTTCCAGCCTCGCTCGACGGCCGGCCCGACACAATGCGCGTTGTTTTCACCGTGCAGAAGGTTGACGTGCGCGAGCGCAACTTCTAGATTCACAAAAACCATCGCCGCGTAGCGGCAGGATGACTTTAGGCTGGCCTTTCAAGGCTGGGACCAGCATCCGTTAAAGAGTGCTCGTCGCGTCAGCCACGAGGTAACCGATAGTGTCGAATGATTCATTCGTCGCTGACGCGACGAGTTCGTTCTTTTTGATCGCTACCCGGCGTTGAAACGCCGGGCTAAACTCACCCTGCCGCTACGCTTCGAAGGTCGAATTCGATAACCCAAACAGTCATCATTCTTCAGATTGCCAGGGTTGAACTTCCTGCTTGACGCTCGCGCGAACAGCATGCTAGGTTGCCGCTTCATTCAATATTTTAGTTCGAGCACTAATTTCAGCACCGGGTAAGGTGTGAAGGAAGCACGCGTGACTGCGCCCGCACTCAATCTCAAGCGAACAGCGCTGAATCAAACTCATCGCCGGCTGGGCGGCCGCATGGTCGATTTCGGCGGTTGGGACATGCCCGTGCAGTACCCTGCCGGCACGGTCGAAGAGCATTTGCGCACGCGCACCCACTCCGGGTTGTTTGACGTTTCCCACATGGGCGAGATCGACGTGCGCGGTTCTGATGCCATCCCTTTTGTGAATCGCCTGGCCTCAAACGACGTGACGAAGCTGGTTGACGGCCAGGCGCAATACTCCGCTCTAACCACACCGCAAGGCACCGTCATCGACGACCTGCTGGTCTATCGATTTGCCCAGGATCGTTTGCTCCTCGTGGTAAATGCCGGAACAACCGAGAAGGACTGGGACTGGATTAAGTCTCATCAGGCGGATGAATCCGTAGAGCTGCGCAATGTCAGTCACGACTATTGTCAGCTCGCGGTGCAGGGCCCCGACGCGTTAAGGATCCTGCAAACCCTTACCGATTCACCTATCAGCGAAATCAAGTATTACCATTTCCAGGAAGGACAGGTAGACGGCGTGCCGGCCATAATCTCGCGCACCGGCTACACGGGCGAGGACGGATTCGAAGTTTATGCCGCCGCCGAAAAAGGCGAACAGCTCTGGAACAAGATCATGGATGCGGGAAACTTCGGCGCGGCTACCGGCGTTCTACCTTGCGGCCTGGCCGCCCGCAACACATTGCGGCTCGAGGCGGGGATGGCGCTTTACGGTCACGAGATTGACGAAGACATTACGCTGCTGGAAGCGAACCTGGGCTGGATTTGTAAACTAAACAAAGGCGACTTTATCGGGCGTGAAAGCTTGTTGAAACAGAAGGAAGAAGGAGTACAGAAGCGTCTGGTCGGGTTTGACGTCACCGAACGCGGCATTGCGCGCGATGACCAGGACATACTGATCGATGGTCAGGTGGTCGGACGCGTGACCTCCGGTAGCCCCGCGCCCTATTTGAAAAAGAATATCGGGATGGGCTATGTGCCCGTCGCCTTCGCAAACGAGGGCCGTGAAATCCAGGTGGACGTGCGGGGCCGGCCAGTCGGTGCGCGTATAGTTCCGACCCCTTTTTACAAACGGGAAAAGAAGTAGAGCAATACTCTGATCCAACGCCCAGCTTAACTTGCGCGCAAACTAACAGTTTGCGTTACGACATCGAACGAGGAGAAACTAATGGCGAACGTTCCGGAAGATTTGCACTACAGCAAGGACCACGAGTGGATCCGCGTCGAAGGCAACATCGCTGTGGTCGGTGTTACCGATCACGCCCAGGATGCGCTGGGGGACGTCGTTTATGTGGAACTCCCCAAAGCCGGCGATGAGTTTGCTGCCCATGAATCCTTTGGTTCGGTCGAGTCCGTGAAGGCCGTGTCGGAAGTGTTTACCCCGGTTTCAGGCGAGGTCACTGAAGCGAACGACGCGTTGCAGGATGAACCGGAAAAGGTCAACCAGGATCCGTACGGTGAGGGCTGGATGATCAAGATCAAGATGAAGAGTCCCGGCGAACTCGATAGCTTGCTGACGGCCGCCGAATACGAAGATTTTACGAAAGCCGAGACTGAATAGAACTTGCGTTACATTCCCAACTCGCCGGACGAACGCGCCCAGATGCTTCACCAGATCGGCGCGAGCTCAATTGCACAACTCTTCGAGTCTATTCCCGCAGATCTGCGTTTGCCGGAACACCTGAAAGTTCCGGCCGCGCTCTCGGAGATTGAAGTCCTGGCGGGCTTCGATCGCATGGCAGCGCGTAACGCGGCGGCGCGTCGTGTCAGTTTCCTCGGCGCCGGCGCTTATTCGCATTACATTCCTACCATCGTCGATCATTTGATTTCGCGATCGGAGTTTTTTACCGCCTACACACCATATCAACCTGAGATTTCCCAGGGCACTCTGCAAGCCATTTTTGAGTTCCAGACTATGGTCTGCCAGCTGACCGGCATGGATGTCGCTAACGCCTCGATGTATGACGGTTCGACGGGTTTGGCGGAAGCGGTCCTGATGGCGGAACGCATCACCCGGCGCGCGAAAGTGGCGGTATCGTCAGGCGTTCATCCCCAGTATCTGGAAGTCATAGATACGTACGTTCAGCACGCCGGCATCGAAGTGCTGCGCGCCGAAATTGATGGGAAAACGGGTCAGACTCTGCCGGGCGCTTTCGATTCGCTGGACGACCAGACCGCCGCGATCGTAATTCAATCGCCTAACTTCTTCGGTTGCATCGAGGACATTAAGGCACTGGCGGATAAAGCACATGCCGCGGGCGCCCTGCTGATCGTGGCGGTCACGGAAGCAATGTCTTTTGGGCTACTGCGATCGCCCGGCGCCTGCGGCGCAGACATCGTGGTGGCGGAAGGACAGTCTTTTGGCGTGCCGCTTTCTTTTGGCGGACCCTATGTGGGTCTGTTCGCTACGCGAGACAAGTACGCGCGCCAGATTCCCGGCCGCCTGGTTGGTGAAGCCTTCGATAAACAGGGCCGGCGCGGCTTCGTTTTGACGCTGGCGACTCGCGAACAACATATCCGGCGCGAGAAAGCTACTTCCAACATCTGCACCAACGAAGGATTGATAGCGCTCGCGGCCACGATTTATCTGGAGACGATGGGCAAGAAAGGTGTCCAGGAAGCCGCCCTGCAATGCGCGCAAAAGGCCAACTACACCGCGGGACGCATAAAAGCGCTCGAAGGGTTTTCCCTTCCCTACGCTGCGCCGGTGTTCAATGAATTCGCCGTGCGCGGCCCGGTTGAGGCCAAAGGGTTACTGGCGCGCCTCGCTCGCGAGAAAGAGATCGATGGCGGGATAGAGTTGTCTCGCTTTTACTCTGATCGCCCGAATGACTTCCTGGTTTGTGTTACGGAGACGAACACGCGCGAGCAGATCGATGGGCTGGTAGATGGGCTGAAGACACTTTCGCACGCTTTGTAGGCGCGGCACTCCGTGGCCGCCCCTCGGTTGCGCCACCCTTTCGAGGAGAGGCGTGTTCGCTGGGCCTGCTTGTCTGCAGGAGCGACCGTTTAGATGCAAGAGAGGGGCGGCCACGGAGTGCCGCCCCTACAATCAGATGTCGCAATTAATATGACGGCAACCAACATAACTAAAGTCACCAGTCATCCCAGCCAGAACGAGCAGCTTATCTTCGAGCGCTCGCAGCCCGGGCGCGCCGGGTATAGCCTGCCGCAGCTTGATGTGGACGAAGTACCAATCGATCAAATTATTCCGCAGCGGTTTCAAAGGGATGATGATCTCGACGGCATGCCGGAGGTAGCCGAAGTTGATGTGGTGCGCCACTTCACCCGCATCTCGACCTGGAACTATTCGATTGACCTGGGTCTGTACCCGCTTGGCTCCTGCACCATGAAGTACAACTCGCGCTTGAACGAAAAGGTGGCGCGCATTTCCGGCTTTGCCAATCTGCACCCGCTGGCAAGCGTTGAAGAAGCACAGGGCGCACTGGAAGTTATCTATCAACTCGAGCAGCACCTCGCTGAGATCACCGGACTGCCCGGAATTTCACTGCAACCGGCCGCCGGCGCGCATGGCGAGATGACCGGAGTCATGATCATTCGCGCGTTCATCGACGCGCGCGATGGTGAGGGCGCTTCGGCGAACCGGCGCACAATGCTGATCCCTGATTCAGCACACGGCACCAATCCGGCTTCCGCACATTTATCCGGTTTCACGGTCAAGACTATCCGCTCAACCAGTGAAGGCTTGACAGACCTCGATCACTTGCGAGAGTTGTGCGCGCATGGCGAGGTTGCGGGTTTGATGTTGACGAATCCCAACACGCTGGGATTGTTTGAAAGGAACATCAAAGAGATTTGCGAGATAGTTCATGATGCCGGAGGCCTGGTTTACATGGACGGCGCCAACATGAACGCACTGGTAGGTGTGGCTCGCCCGGGTGACATGGGCGTGGACGTGATTCATCTGAACCTGCACAAGACTTTCTCAACCCCGCACGGCGGTGGCGGCCCCGGCTCCGGCCCCTGCTGTTGCACAGAGGAGCTGGAAAGATTCTTGCCGGTTCCCCGGGTAGTAAAGAACAGCAAGACCGACAGTCCCCACGTGGCCGGCCAATCCGGCGATACTTACCGGCTGGATTTCGATCGCCCGCAGTCCATCGGTCGCGTCAAAGCGTTTC
This sequence comes from Pyrinomonadaceae bacterium, assembly GCA_039933315.1. Taxonomy (GTDB): domain Bacteria; phylum Acidobacteriota; class Blastocatellia; order Pyrinomonadales; family Pyrinomonadaceae; genus DASXRU01. The sequence goes on along the minus strand of JBDTOI010000042.1, from coordinate 21,485 downwards.
TGGGAAACTACGGCATGATGTTGCGCGCGCTCTCGTACATTCTAACGCATGGTTACGACGGCCTGCGCGAAGCGACGGAAGCGGCTGTGCTGAATGCGCGCTACATTGCCAATGGGATGGCCAACGATTATGACAGGCCCTACGTCGCGCCGCCGATGCACGAGGTGGTTTTTACCGACAAGCGGCAGTCACGCAAAGGCGTTCACACGCTGGACATAGCCAAGCGCCTGATCGACTACGGCTTCCATCCGATGACGATCTACTTCCCCTTGATTGTCCCGGGCGCAATGCTGATTGAGCCGACGGAATCGGTGGGTCATCAGGAACTCGATCAATTCATCGAGGCCATGCGTTCAATCGCCCGCGAAGCTATCGAGGACCCGGAATTAGTTTTGAACGCACCACACACCACCCGCATCGGCCGCCTGGACGAAGCCGCCGCCGCCCGCAAGCCGGTGCTGCGCTGGAAACCGAAGCAAGCTGCCACCGCTACTTAGTTACTCACCCTTCTCCTCAATGTTATAATGCCTTCGATCATGCGCGTCGAAAACGAAGACTATTTCCTAAATCCGCCGCCCGGTTCCGCTGCCGAACGCGCCGTCGAGTTTGGCATCGACCTGACCTTAACCCTCGAAAATCTGCGGCTCACTCCGGAAGAGAGAATACGCAAACTCGACGATCACATAGCCGGTATCGCAAAGATGATGGCGTCAGCAAGAATCATCGGACAACACCCCAAACGTCTTGGAAAACCTTAATGATGGATTAATACAGCTTATCGAGAAGCAGTTGACGCTGCTTGGTAGGTTTAAGGTGGAGTGCGTCATCGTTGGCGGCGTCGCCGCCACTATTCATGGATCGGTGCTCCCGACGACGGATGTGGATGTGTGTTACGCCAGAAGCTTGGCGAATCTCGAGAAATTAGCGAACGCACTTCAGTCCGTTCATGCTCACCTGCGTAACGCCCCGCCAGACCTGCCGTTCATTCTCGATGCCGAGACTCTACGCCGCGGGTTGAATTTTACATTCAGCACCGACATTGGAAGCCTGGATTTATTGGGTGAAGTACGCGGCGTGGGTTATTACGAGGATGCGCTTTCAGAATCCTTGATCGTGGAACTGTTTGGATATCCGTTCGCCGTTATTGAACTTGGAAAACTAATCGAGGCTAAGCGTACCGCCGGTCGTCCCAAGGACAAGGTCGCCGTTGCGGAGTTGGAGGCGCTGCTCGGCATGAAAACTAATTCGGAGTCATGAAATCGGCGGCGCATTATGCTTCCCAGTTCGTCTCGTCATTGTTGACCGCGTTGGTCTTTCCTTCCGATGGAACTTTTAGCAGTACCAATCTTTCAACTACGCGCCCGTTTAGAATGTGCTCTTCGATAATCTGCGGGACGTCTGCCGCACGGACTTGCGCATACCACACTCCCTCGGGATAGATCATCACGGCGGCTCCTACGGCACAGAACCCGACTGAGGCGCACTCGGTGACGATGATGCTTCCGTGCGGGTTCTTGCCCTTTTTCGCTTTGCCGAAAAGCATGCCCCGCGCTTTCAATTCCTGTTCAAAGACTTCTCTGACTTCCGCGCTGCCGACGGCCGAACATGACTTTCCCGTGCACACGAAGATGTGATGACGAATCGGCGCGCACGCCACCGGCGCCAGCTCACACAATTCTTCGAAATCTTCAATAAAAACAGATTCAGTCATTAGTCCGCCGACGGTGATTAAGTTGTCGCTCCGACGACGAACATCGTAACACTGAATCATCTCATTCTCACCCGGTTTCAACCGGGTGATCGGGTCGATCTAAATGAAAGGGAACCGTTTCAACGGTTTTCCGATTCGCGGTGCCGAAGGTAAACCGTTAAAAGGGTTGGGCTCATCACCCGGTTGAAACCGGGTGAGAATGAGATGAGGAGCCTTTCCGCTGCAGTTGGCAGCTTCCCTCGCCTCATCTTTGCGGGCGCATGAATTCATTGTAAGATTGCCTCGAATAGGCGAACGCTCAGACGACCGCAGCCGGGAGATTGCGCGGTCTCCTGAGGCGGGCGCCTGATTTATTGTAAGGAACGCGATAAAGGAATCATTTCACAGACTGAAGTCTGTGCCACAAGGAAATGGCCACCGGATTAGTTGTTCATATCGGGTCGGGTGCGAATAGATCGACCGAAGTGTTGACGCAGGAGCGCATTCGCGTCGGCAACTCCGCTGATTGTGAATTGCGGCTCGTCTCCGATACCTCGCCGGCAGACATTCCGGCTGGGCCAATCATGGAGTTAGCCCGACAGAACGGATCCTACCGGGTCGCCAGTTACGATTCCGCGCTCAACATTACTCATAACGGCCGGGCCATCACATCCGACGGCACCATTCGCGATGGCGATGAAATTCGGGTTGATCCATACGGCGTCTTGTTGACCTTCTTCCCCGTCGAATCTCAACAGCCTGCGCTGGTGCCGGGAAACCGGCGCGCGACCCACGTGGCGCCGTTCATCGAACAGGCCGGGCTGGAATCAGCGGCTACTGCCCGCCGCGACGATGCAAAAGTTTTCCTGCGCGAGTTTACTCGCGAGCTGGTCCGCGAAATCAGACCCGGCACCAAGATCATTACTCTGGCAATGGCCCTGATCCTGATCGGCGGTGTGCTGTACATCGGCTTTGCCCTTTATAGCGAAGTCAAGCGCAGCCGCCGCATCATCGATGATCAGATGGCCCAGATGCGGGCGATGAATGAACAGGTCTCCAAGGCCAATGAATCACTCTCCGCCCTGGGTCGTTCCAACAAAGAAATCAGGGACAGCCTTTCGCTGGCAGTAAAACTGCGCAGCGACTACGGCGCGGGCGTCTGCCTTATCGCCGGCTCATACGTATTCGTGGAGTCGGGTACCGGTCGAGTGCTGCGATATTCGGACATCCAGACGAACGACTCCGGCGGGGCCGTACCGAGTGGTGACAGCCAATCGGAGCTCTCGCCGGATGGCAGAGGAGCTGTGGCAGAGTATGAATTTGTCGGCACAGGTTTTCTGGTGGGTGATGGTTTTGTTCTAACAAATCGCCACGTGGCTCAACCGTGGCTCGGCGACGATCGGGCGCAAAGTCTTAGCAGCAGCGTTCACGGCCAACCTCGCTTGAAGAAGCTGATTGCGTTTTTTCCCGGTCAAATGAAGCCGGTCGTCTTGAAATTCAAGCAAGCCGCGCAGCGCGAAGACCTGGCGGTTTGCACTTTTGATCCGAAGGAGGCGGTCGTGCGAATCCCGGCCTTGCCGCTGGAAAAGGATTCCGGCACGGTGGAAGTAGGCAAAACGGTTGTGATGATGGGTTATCCGTCGGGCCCCGAGCGCTTGCTGGCCCTGATGGATGAAGATGAAGCCCGCGCTATTCAGGCCCGCTACGGCGGTTCACTGGAATCGCTGCTGGGGCATCTCGCGGAAATAAAATACATCCAGCCGCTGACGACCCAGGGCAACGTCACCGACCTCGAGGCCCGTCGCATCGTTTATGATGCGCGCACGGCGGAGGGTGGATCAGGCGGCCCGCTTTTCGGATCTACGGGGCGCGTCATCGGCGTAAACTTTGCCGTGCTCACGGGAAACACGGCTTCTAACTTTGCCGTGCCGGTCAGATATGCAATCGCTTTATTGCAACGCGTGGGCTGGAAGCAGCCAGAAGGGATAGCCGGTGATCAGAGCGAAACCGCCGACGCCGGCCCGACCAACCCGCACTAGCTCTACCAGGAGACAAACCAATGTTCTCGGATTCCGCAAAAGGAGCAACCATAGAAACTTGTCAGCTTTGGCAGCGACAATAACCACCGCCAGAATCAATCCTGAGTTATTTATCGGTAACAGCATACGTCCCGCCACTCGCGTATTGGTTGTCTCCCTCTCCCTGATCATCCTTCTCGGTTTTGGCTTTCGTCTCTTTCAACTGGGCGCCGAAGGTCTCAGCGAAGACGAGCTGAACAAGCTCGTAGCCGTCGAAGATTATCGCGCGCACGGATTGACGGCGGCTAACGGTGAGCACCCGATGCTGATGAAAGCGATTCTCACTCTCAGCATCCTGAGCGCTGAGCGGTGGAACTCTGCGCCCTGGGTGACCCGGAATCCAACTCTGCGAATGTCGAGGGAGAGCGCCCTTCGCTTGCCCGGCGCCATCCTGGGTACGCTGGTGTCGCTGCTCATCTTTTTAGTGGCGGCGGAACTTTTCGGAAATGAGATCGGGCTGATCGCAGGAGCGCTGTGGGCGCTCGATCCGAACGCGATTGCCTTCAGCCGCATTGCCAAGGAAGACATCTTTCTCCTTTTCTTTTTCCTACTGGCGAACTTTTTCTGGTTGCGCGGTCAGCGAGTCGCTGAGAGTCGTAGTGGCCGGGCCGATCCGTATTACTGGGCCGCCGCGGCCGCTTTCGGAGCCATGATGGCCTCCAAATACCTGTTCCACTTTTTCGCCATCAGTGTCAGCTACTACTGGATCTTTCAAGGCATCCCGGCCACCCGATGGCGTCTGGGCAGGCGAAAGTGGCTGGCGTTCTTCGCCATCATGGGAGTGACCTTCCTCCTGTGTAATCCGGCTATTGTGCTCCCGGGAACATGGCGCGAGATCCTGAAGTTCGCGAGCGAGCATCGCATCGGCCACGATGCTTACGAGTTCATGGGCCGTCTTTATCACAACCAGGCCACCCTCTGGCTGCGCGGCTCGCCCTGGTATTTCTACTACGTCTTCATGGGTGTAAAGATGCCGGTGCTGGAAGTGATCGCCTTTGCCATTGGCTTGGTGTTGTTATTTGGCAAGCGGTTTGGTGATGGGCGATTCTTCGTTCTCTTTTGGCTGATGCTGTGGTTTCTGCCATTCACCGTGCTGGGCGGAAAATTTACGCGCTACTTCACCATGGCTCTGCCGGTGGTTCTGATCACGGCGGCGATCGGAATTTATGCCGCAGGCCAGGCCCTGCTGCGGCTCTGGCAGAAAGGCCAGTCTCCGCCGCAAGGGTGGATCAGGCACACTCCGGCGTTCGTGTCGTTGCTGGTGCTGTGTTTTTCTGCCTTAGCCTCCGCGGGGGCAATGCCTCACTATCGGCTTTATACAAATGTGATTGGCGGCGGGAGAGCGAACGCCGGGAATTATTTCCCCCATGACGAGTTTTATGACGCCGGTGTACGCGAAGCTATCGGCATCATCGTCACGCAGGCGGGGCCCCAAACGCGTGTGGGCTGCGAAACTCCGACGCTGGTTAAGTACTACGCAGATCTCGCCGGTCGCGGGGACCTGGTTCCCATTTCCCTTTCTGATCACCAGGCCGTCAAACAACTTACCGCCGGAGACTTTGTGTTAATCGCGCGTGGTCGTCGCTATTTTAGCAACGACGCCATCGTGCAGCGCCTGCCCCAGTTAGCAGCACCCATCGCCACCGTGAAACTGGCCGGAGTGCCCGCGATTTACGTTTATGCTTTGGATGAGGCGACTAGTGGCGAACTGAAAAAAGCCGTCGACGCTGGTTCCCTGGTCTCAACCGAACGCGTGGCGCCATTGTGACACTGACGATTTTGTAACAGTAGCGAGGTTTCTGGCGTCTTTAAGGAGTAGGTTTCGGTTTTTGGGAGATCCGTCCGTTGAGTTTGGGAAGCGGCTACGCGTAGCAGGTGAGGCCACCTGGTGGTAAACATCTGAGATCTGAAATTGAGATCTCAAGTGAAAAGAGGGCTGGCAGCCAGAAAGCCGTATACTACCGGCAGAGGCGGCACACGTATTGCTCAACGAATTCGTGTTAGAATTGCCCTTCGGTACCCGAACGGAACCAGCCGTGGGCTGACCTGTCGGTGCAACAATTTCGCTCCTATCGGAGCCTTGGCAAAGGATGGAAACGCCAACCGGAATGACTAGCGTTCCCATTTCAAAGCGCTTGCGTCAACTGATAGTCGGGGTCTTTGCCGGGCTGCTGGCCTTCCCGCCGGCGGCCCCGCTGACCTGTCTGGCACAATCCCCTGCGCCACCTGCCACAACACTCTCAACTCAAGATCCTACTCCACAATTCCGCATCGAATATCTGCCAGTGTCAGCGGGGGCAGAGTTGATTACCATCTTCGGCCGCCTGGACGGACTTTCACAGGGACCGGGCGCGGCGCCCGAAACTCCTCTGGTCAGCGTGGTCCGCGATACGTTGGGCGACACCAATCCGGAAAATGATCGACTGCGCTACGTCTGGATGCTCACCTATACGAGCCCCACATGGCGTCAGCGTATGGCAGCAGCAGTTCCCTTCTTCTACAAACGCGTTCGCAATAAGCATCGCGCTTCCGAAGAGGCGCCGCCACCATTGATTGACCTGGCAGCCTCTGACGCGCAAGTCTGGAACAATTTCTTCTGGATGGCGCTGCAGAATCTGTTTTTCGACAGCTACGGACTGCCGGTGAAAGCCTCCAGCCGCACCTACCGGCGGAATCTGGCGGACTATCGCCGCGCCCACGCCGTTTCCGCTCTCGCAATTCTTTCGCTGTACGAAGCCACTCATAAGACCACGCCGGCCTTTACCGACGCGGAGCTGAAGGAAATTCAAGGGCGTTTACTTCTTTCCGACAAGATGTTTGGCGGCATCGTGAGCAGCGATCGATTGGAGCGCGTGGTAGATTCCAGGGCCACTCAAGCTCAGGATGTGCGCGGCCACAATTGGGAACTGCTGCGACAAAGAGCCGAGGCGGAATCGCTCTACTTCGAACCGCTGAAGTTGCCGGACGGATCTGCCACGCATGCAATCCTCTGGGCCTCGCGCCACGATTTAGCATCTCAGTCGTCGCGCTCGTTTGACGCACGATTCCTGAACATCGCCAGTCCCTGGTCGGACAAGCGCCTGTTGAATTGGGAGGGCTTTTCCGAGACGCGGTATTTCGACGCCGATAATCGCACCGTCCCTGCCGGTACCGCGGGCGCACATCAGGTGGAGATGATTCCGCTGGCGCTTTACGGTTTGGACCACCCGAAGATCCCCATCCTGCTGGTTGATTTCCGGGATTCGCTCAATCCAAAAAAGCGGGAGCTATCGCGGCGCATGCTCCAGGATGTCACACGCGACATTCTGTCCCTCTCCGCCTTCGGCGACTTGCCCTACTTCCTGGGCCGCTCACTTTACGATTTTGTAACCGGGCGGCGCGGCATGGATTTAAATCAGCCCTCGCGAATTCAGAGTTATGCTGGTTTGAAACTTTTGCTTTCCCTCGATGCTTCGCTCGATGTGGAGCTGCGAAAAGAGATCTCAAAGCGGCTGGAACTGGTTCCGGCTGATCCTCTTTTGAACGACGGTCCGGCCGAAGCCCGATTGGCGGTTGAACAGTACAAAGCTTTAATCAAATACGCGCAGCAGCCTGCTGGCCTGGCCTCACGGCTCGAGCGAGACCGCCGCGCCGAAATGCTGCCGCTCAAACACGGTCGCGCTGAGCAAATGCTTTTCCGTCTGGCGAACGTACTGAGCTTCGGCCGCTATGTGCATCGCGAAGATAAGAGCCCCGAGTTACTGGCGCGGATGGATCTGGCGCGGCGGATTGAATACCATTCTCGCTTCCTGCGCCGGGCAGCGGCATCGACTCCGCAGGTCGAAATCGTCTGGAACATCGATGACGTACGACGCTCGCTGCAGTTCCTGGCCGAATACGGAGGCGAGGCGGGAGGCAAAAGCGCGAAGGCGGCCGGAAAGATTTTCACCCGCACTCGAGATGAGGAAACACGTCGTCTCTGCATCAGTGCCCTTTACAAGATTAACGACAAGACTGCCAAGAACGAGCTGCTGCGCATCTACCGTGAAGAAGAACCAACCTCCACCCTGCGAACCGAGATAGCTCATTACCTCCGCGAGACCATTCGCGACGACAAGCGCATGTCCCCGGCTGAAACCAAAGCCGTTCTCAGCGTCATCGGGCAACCATGACCATGCGAGTTTTACTGCGAAGGCGCGACCGACGGGACAGCAGGTCCGAGCCATGCTTCCCGAAGGCCCGCGGGGTTTTCCTCCTCCTCATACTGTTCCCGCTCTTATGCTTGATGCCTGCCGGCGTCCACGCCCAGGTCGAGCGCGTGGTGCTCATCAAGGTTGATGGACTTCCCCATGACATGGTTGACGAGTTTGCCCGCCAGCGTGATCCAAAAACGGGTAAATCACTGCTGCCGTGGATAGACCATGTCTTCTATCAGGGTGGCACCCGGGTCACTAACTTTTATGTGCGGGGCATGAGCCTGTCGGGACCTTCATGGTCGCTGCTGGACACGGGGCAGCATCTGCAAATCAAAGGGAACGTCGAATTCGATCGATACATTCTCTATTCCTACGACTACCTGAATTTTCTTCCCTTCTATTTCAAACACGCCGGCGGCGGCAATGTGGATATGCCGGGTGTCGAAGTGCTCGATACGCTCGGGGTGCCGCTGCTGATGGATGCGTTTTCGCGACAGGAAAGGTATCCCAGTTTTCAGCTCTATCAGCGAGGCATGCGCTTCTCCACTCTGCAGCACAGCGCCGAGGCAAAGTTCTTACGTAATCCATTCGACTTACTGGAGGATTGGACTGTCGGGCCGGAATTGCGCACTACCGTAACCGACCAACAGGAACGTGAGCTAATAGAAAAGCTGTCGGACCCCCGAATTCGTTACCTGGATTTCTACCTGACAGCCTTCGACCATGTCGCTCACCACAACCGCGATCGTGAGTCGCACCTGCACGCCATCCAGGAGCTCGACGCGACCATAGGGCGAATCTGGTCAGCGGTGCAGCGAAGTCCGCAGGGGGCGCACACCGCGCTGATTCTGGTTTCCGACCATGGCATCAACACCGATGAACGGGTTTACAGCCAGGGATTCAATCTGGTGAAGTTCCTGGGCAGTAGCGGCGGCGGCGGCCATCACGTCATCACCAAACGACGCCTGATGATGGATTACGCTATTAAGGGAATGAACCCATTGGTGGGATTGATTACGACCACCACCTCGCAATCTTATTACTTGAAAGGCCAGAGCACCGCGTACCCCACGGCGCTGGTCGATTTCGATGGCAACGAGCGCGCCGCAATACACTTGCGTGACAGCGACCTTAATCTGTTGCACATACTGCTGCAGCAGCTGCAACAGAAAACCATTTCACCCGCCATCAAAAAAGCGGCCATTGAAACATTCTTTGCCACGATAGATCGCCGTCGCCCGGAATGGCAGCGCGAGTTGGACCAGCTGGCTGAGGAATTGCCGGCATTACAACGACACATCGACAAGTTGCAGGCGATTTGGGACGCGAAACCGAAGAAGTGGTCCCGGGAAGATCAGGCGGCCGGACTCGACGAAGCAGCGCGCCGCGTCTTCACCCAGATGAACCAGGAGATCAGACAGAAGAAAGGCTACGACGAGTATTGCCTGGGCCTGCGAAGCTTGCTGACGCTCCGCCCCGGCAACTTTAATCCGGCTGGCGTGAAGATCGAAGACCTCATCCGGCCTGGTGCAATGGGCGACTCAAACAATATCTTCCGGCTACAAAATTACGTGGTGGGAATTGCCCCCGGCGGATTGAGCCTGCAACCTGACGGTTCGCTTGATACCGACCGAAGCTTTGTCCACCTCGATTACTTTGCGTTGCTGCATTCGATTTCCGTGCGCAACAACGTGCAGCCGGAACTGTCCAATCGGCCGGTGGATTTTATAGCGGCGCGAATTCCTCGCGAAGTCATCTCGAGCACGCTGGAGGAAGACTTGAAGCCGAACGGCGATGTTGTTTGGCTCTATGGCGGACCTCAGCGACAAGCCCTGCTGCTGGCCCGCACTGATCAGGCCGGGCGCCTTAGTTTGCGATATCTGCCGGTTTCCGGGTTGCGACAGGACGAAGGGGGTACCATTCACTTCGACAGCATCGAATGGCGTGCTGATTTGCCGCTCAAAATTCTCGCTGATGAAAACCTTAATGTGCCCTCCGCAACGCGCGCTGAATGGCTGAATGACTGGCATACTGATCTGGAGTGGTTGCATGCGCTCCACAAAACCGAATACTCTAATGCCCTGGTCGGATTGAACGAACAATTTACGCTATTCAACACGAGGGAAACGGCCGCTGACACGCCCGGTCTCTCCAGCGAAGAGAGCCTGGTGCGGCGCCTGCGCCGGCGACAGCGGCGGCTGGTAGAAACAGATCTCCTTATTATGGCCAACAACCACTGGAACTTTGATGTGCGCGGATTCAACCCCGGTGGTAACCACGGCTCGTTCTTTCGCATATCAACCCATTCCACGCTGATGTTTGCCGGCGGACAAATGTCGGGAATCCCGCGCGGCAGGGTGGTAGAGGAGCCATACGACAGTTTGAGTTTTGTTCCTACTGTGTTGCGGCTTACCGGAAAGTTGGAAGAGGACAACACTCCCGATGCGGTCTTGCAGGCGCGCGGCTTCACCAGGTTTCCCGGCCGGGTCATTCCCATCTCGACTGACAAATTTCGCAACCAGCGGGGCTCTGCTCCCATTGCCAGGTGAAACACCAGGTCGATTTGATTAGCGAAGACAGCGCCAACAGGGCCTTGCTAGACCAGAGCGGTTCGTCGGGAAAACCGGCCGCGGCGGATCCAACCGAATCCGGTAAGGGTCGCCGGTCCATGTTCTGGCTACAGGGTATTGCCTTCCTCCTCGGCCTGGCCCTGCTTGTCTATGTCATCAATCGCGTCGGCATGCAGCCGATCTTCGACGCGCTCAGTCGCATCGGGTTCGGTTTCTTTATCCTGCTGGCGATAAACGGCACGCGTCACGTGCTGCGCACGATGGCCATGCGTATCGCCGTGCCGCCGGAACACCGGCGGTTTACTTTCTCCCAGGCTTTCGCCGCCCGTCTGGGCGGAGAATCAATAAGCTTCCTGACTTTTGCCGGACCGCTGCTGGGAGAAGCCACCAAGGTAGCGCTGTTGCGCAAACGCGTGCCGCTGCTGCACGGCGTGCCCGCGCTGGTGGTGGATAATCTTCTCTACAACCTTTCCGTCGTCTTCTTCATTCTCACCGGCGCCTGCGTAATGCTTATCTCCTATCCCTTGCCGGGGGTAGTGCGCGAAATTCTGATCATTATTGCCGGCTGCGCCCTGCTGGGCATCCTGGCCGCAGCTTTTGCCACCAGCCGCCGTGTGCTGATCCTGACATGGATCATAGACATGCTGGTGCGGCTCGGGATTCGGTCTCGAGCGATAACTTCGCGCCGGCATCACATTCACCGGATCGAGTTGACGGTTTATGGTTTTTACCGGCGCCACCCGCGTTCCTTCTTCGCTATGCTGGGCCTCGATTTTCTTTCGCACGTCACCAGTGTGGTCGAGGTCTACGTAACCTTGCTGATGCTGGGTTTCGCTCCGCGCGTGGGCGCTTCGTATGTAATCGAATCCCTGACCAAAGTAATCAACGCGGTGTTCGCCTTCGTGCCGGCGACCATTGGTGTTTATGAAGGTGGAACCGAAGTAATCCTGCAAACGCTCGGCTATGCCGCTGCCACCGGAGTAACTTTAGCGATCGTGCGCAAAGCCGGAATAGTTTTCTGGACTGTGATCGGTCTGGTTATACTGACCGGGCGAGCGCTGCCCAACGCCTGGGGGGGCGTGGTTGATCGCAGCCCGAGACTAAGAAAAGTGATGGATAGCCTGGTCATTTCAAATATCGCGCATCGCCCGGCCCGCACCGCCGTAACCATCGCGGGCATCGCCGTCGGCGTCCTGATGATCGTTTTTACCGTGGGCCTGGCGCACGGTGTTTTGCACGAGCGTGGCCGGCGCGAATCAAACATCGGGGCCGAAATCATGGTGCGCGCTTCGGGAACGGTAGGCCTCGGTTCGCAGTCCCTGGTGATCCCGGTATCTCATGCCGCCGAGCTGGCGCGGGTCGAGGGCGTGCGACTGGCAGTGCCGATTGCGCAGAGTTTCGACCGCAGTGACCGGGGATTCGGCAGCCGTCTGATTGATGGCATTAATTTCGATGAATACGCTGCCTTGAACGGGTTGACGATCAAGGAAGGCCGGAAGCTCATAGGCGGAGACGAGGCCGTCATCGATTCGGTTTGGCAACAACAGCGCCAGGCAAGTGTAGGTTCCACCGTGCAGCTCTACGAGCGACCATTTCGCATTGTCGGCATCTACGAACCTCCAGGGGGCGGGCGGATCAAGATTCCGCTGGCTACACTTCAGGATCAGCTCGGCGGGGAGGGTAAGTGCAGCTCGATTTTGGTGGCCTGCGAGGACCCGGCAAAACAGGATGATGTGGCGGCCCGGATCAAGGAACGGTTTCCCGATGACCAGATAATTTTCACGCGCGATCTGCCTGAGCTTTACGCTTCCGGCGTGCCGGCGCTAAATGTCTTCCTTAACGTGGTGGTAAGTGTGGCGGCGGCCATCAGCATGCTGGTCATCCTCCTGGCCATGTACACGACCGTGACTGAGCGGACGCGGCAGATCGGCATTCTAAAATCGCTGGGCATGTCCAAAGCGTCAATAGCGTGGGCGATTCAGCAGGAAGCGATGCTGGTAAGCGTGCTCGGCGTTATCGCCGGCGTCGCGCTGACTTTTATCACGCGTTTTGCGGTGATGCGATCCACTTCGCTGACCGTTGAAATCGAGCCGAAATGGATCCTGGTGGCTCTGGGTGTGGGACTTGTGGGGGGGACGATTGGGGCGCTGTATCCGGCGCTGCGGGCGGCCAGTCAGGACCCGGTTGAGGCGCTTAGCTATGAGTAGAGGGTTACGCCACACTTAAGGGAAGAGGAGATTTTCCATATATCAGTTTTCATTTCGCAGTTGCTGTTTTTATCGCAAGAACGTGTCGGCGAACATAAATGAAGAGCGGCGGCAGAAAAACTCAACCCTTTGCGCCTTGTGATTTTCTTTTCTTAGCGCCTTTGCGTGAAACCGCAACGTGAAACCTCTTAAACTCCAGCTATCAACGGGCTCCCTGGGTAACTTGGGGTTTCACGCAAAGGCGCTAAGAAAGGAAAACCAGAAGGCGCAAAGAGTCTCGTCTTCCTTATTGCGACTATTGGTTGAAAAGCACTTACCGTTTACTTTCCATAGGGAGGTCAACCCATGGCAGTGGCAGCCGGCGCGATCGCCGCCATGATACAGGCGATCAAAGCGAGCGGTGTCTTTATTCGCGTTGAGCCGAAGGATTTCCAGAACATTCTTGCCAAGGCGACGGAGCCGCTCGTCATTCAGGCCGAGGGCGGGATTTTCTCCACCAACTATCAATACCTGGTCAGCTACAAAGGATTCGCTTTCTTTACAAAGTCTTCAGCTCCGCTTCTATTTCCCAACGGGGTGGAAACCGTCAAGGCTAAGAAGATTTGGATTCCCGGCTAACTGATGTATGCTGCGCCGCGTTTACTGCGGAAATCATCGAACCGAGAGTCTTCCCACCGTCACAATTTCTGAAAGGACATCATCATGAAACGATCCCCAATCATCAAAGACGGCATCCACTTGTTCGCTTGTTTGGTTCTTCTCGTGCTGACGACAGCCGTTGCTTTCAGTCAATCGCGCCCGCTGCCAAACCCCGTTCTGTTCATAGTGGGACAGGAACCGTTTGAGTCTCAGGGCAAACAAATGATCCGGTACAGATATGACGTGGACAACTCTGCGAATTATCCGGACGCTCTCTTTGCCCCGTCGCCGGCTTTGCCACCGTGCGGCGCTAATACCAAATCTTCCCGGACATGGATTGACATCTTCGATCAGAGGGGGAAACGGCTCAATGGATTCTGCGCTCTGGGCAGTGCCAAAAATCTAAACGGCATTTGGTTCGCGATGGATGCGGATGAGGTCCCGCCGAGCTGGATCTATATCGAAATGAACGACCGCCAGACCAGCACCAAGTACAAGTCCAACCTGGCTGAAACCTCGCAGTAGCTAAATCGACTAGTCGATCAATGGATAGACGCGATTCAGTGGCCGGCAATGGTCATAACGGTGCTGGCGGCCTGGTTAGTAGCCTCGCAAAAGAATTTTAAGCGTAACTGGGGCTTCTGGATTTTCCTGCTCAGCAACGTGCTGTGGATTGCCTGGGGACTGCACGACGGCGCTTATGCACTGATCGTACTCCAGGTTTGCCTGGCCATTCTCAATATCCGCGGCGCTATCAAGAATCGCACGGCTGAATCCTGAACCGTCGCTTCGGCCTTATCCTCCTAAAGTAACCACGAGGGGCATACTGGGCGCCTTGCGGTTACCGCTGCCAACCTCAACGAGCCCCGGCCTTGGCGAGCCATCGATCTCAAGCACGAAACGCAGCGAAGTTACCTGGTCGGCGACATCGAAATCAAAGCCGTCGATATCGTTGTTCGTAGCGGCGGTGAAAACGATCCGGTAGTCGCCATCCTTATCGATCTTGTCCTGCGATCGTTCTACCACCACCGGCGCTCGGCCGCCACGCACATGTGCCCGCCCCCTTGGACCATAGACAACGTGGGGCGCCCGACCCGGATAAAGCAGGCGACGTTCTTTTTCGACGTCGATACGTTTGAGCGACTTCAGCTTGCCGCCTTCCGCGGTGACTGAGCCACTGAAATGACGGCGCATTCCTTTGGTGGTCCAGCGGAGATGCCAGGTCTTCCCATCTCGCCAGAGGTAATAACCGAGGTCTGCACCCTCAGTGAAAACAGGTTTTCCGTCAAAGATGTCGGTTTGGGCGCGGGTGTTGGGCGAAACGACGAGTGAAGACACAACGAACAGAGTCAGGATGCCTATCTTAAGTTGACGCATGGTTATCAGCTCCTTTGCTTTCATTAATTCGCTTTGTATTCTTTCTGAATTTGAGATCTGAAATCTGAGATCTCAAATGGGCATTTAGGGTCCGACTTTAGTCGGGCTTTTTATTTATAAGTGCCCGCCCGAAGGCGGTACTCTGAACGCCCGCTCATCGCGCGGTTGAAGGCACCGGCCATGGTTTTCCTTTGGCGGGTAACCTGGCGGCCATCGCCTTCCCTTCCGCACTCTGCCATCGATGGCCGTAAAGGAAGCCCGCCCTGACCGCGTCGGGAAAGATGCGCTTGTCTATGAAGCTTCCTCCCGCAGGGATTTCCGTCTCCACCAGATGGCCACCGGGAAACAGGGTGAGCCCCGCGCTGCTCTCCTCAGGATGCGGCGCGACGCTGCCGTCAGGTCTAACGGTCCAGCGCCAGGTGCGCACGACGTTCACTCCTTCGCGATACGTGCACTCCCAGTGCCCGGGATGCTCTTCCAGTTTGGTGAAGTTCTGATAGACACCCTGGCGTCCCCATGTAAGCGGCAACACCACGTAGTACTGGCGGAAGTTAATCTCGTCTTTGTACTCACTGCCGCGCTTGAACTCCGCCGCCAAACGATCAGTGTGGATTTCCTGGTAGTCGCGGGAAGTAGGACGCTGGTTGCGCACCCGGTCGTTCTTGAGTTCAATCCTTTGCCCATCAACCGAGCAACGCATGAAACTATCTTGTCCGCCAATTCCCTGTCCTTCATCGGTGGTCGAAGTGTTATAGACAATCTCCACGCGATTCTCGCCAAAGGTATCCGGGCGCGTATCAACTACGTATGGCGCGGCGCTGGCTGACCGCAGATAGAGGATGCTGCTCAAGACTTCGCTGTGACGGGAGACGTAATAGTTCGGCACGTCCGCTTGCGGAGCCGTAACTGTTCCACGCACGCGATCGACCTTATGGACTTCGATCTCGTAGTTGCGTACCAGTCGCTCGCTGTCGTCATCTCCATTGACGAAGTAAACTGCCACGCCAAACTTGCCTTCGCCTTTAACCGGCTGCTTGTCGTCGTAGCAATAGCCGGTCATGGGCAGGAACGGCGGTTGGGCTTCGTTGGTGGGCACCACAGGTATGCTGCCTTCGCAGCGAGTTGTGGCCAGCGGTGCGCCGGCTTTGCTCACGACGATTTTGAAAGAGCTCCGTCGCGGCATCATGGGCCCGACCAGGCGCAATTGGCTAAGCAGACTCCACCCCTGATCGATTGGTTTACCATCCACGTAATCCTTCTTGCCCCGCAACCTGAAGAATGTGTAACCGTCATCGATTATGACGTTGGCAGGGGCTATTGCTTGACTCGAGCCATTCGAAGTTGTCTTGGCGGGCTCAGCTGCAAGGCCCGGCGTGTTCGCAGGGTCATTTGTTGTAGGGGACGTTCTTTTCTCCACGCGTGGCCGCGGGATTCGGATTCCAATCTGGGCCGAGACCTGGGCGGCCGACATTGACCAAAGGCATGCCGCCACTATGCCAAAAAGAAACCCGAGAGATGTGCGTCGCATGATGTTTCTCCGTGATAAGTAACGCGTTCCAAAGTCTGCGGTGGTAGGCTTTGCACAAAAGTCCTCGGAAACTCGAAAACTATGTTTGCAGCTCGAGCGGTCAAACTCCGAAGGAGTTCGCAAGCACTTTTGTGCAAAGCCCGTGGTACCCATAGTCTAGTCGGGAATAAAGGTGCAGATGGCATTGATCCTTTGGGTAGACGTATCAAAGACTACGCCCAACACCCGCACGTTCGGACTGTTGGCCTCAACCACTACCCGAGATCCATCTCCCATTCCCGGGAGGTCAAATGAAAGAGCGTCATCAGCGCCGAGCGTTTCCACAGCGGTCGTACCCTGAGCTACAACCATGTGACGACACACGGCGGGCATCCCGCTGCAAGTTTGAGCTCCATATTGCATCCACCTCAGGCGGACTCTAATCGTGTCGTTTCCGCCGGTGCCGTTGACCGTTATGCGGAGAATTTGAGGTCCGCTGAGGCTAACAAAACCTGAATCAGCTCGAAACCGCGGCGGCGCTGCCTGTGCCGTTGAAGGCAAACTCACCAGCGACAGCAGCACGCTCAGTGTAAGCACGAGTGATAATGTAATTCTGCGTTTCATGGTTCTCCTTTCGAGAGCGGAATTGCGTTCATGGTTGAAGCACGTCATTTAGGGCATCTCTTCGACTTCCATCTCCATCAGATCCACGTCCCAGTCTCTCCACTCTTCGCCTCTGAGCCCGATTCGCCAGCGCAGCGGTTCGCTACCGGAGACCGCGAATTGTTCCGGGTCGGGAATCTCGATTACCAGGCTATGAAAGAACTCATCGGACGCCAGTATGCGCGTCGCCACGTTGGCCCAGCGCCCCGCACTCGAGTCGTAGAGTTGGAGCGTCAGTGTTGCGGAGGGCGTGACATTGGCGTTGCGCGGCACGATGCGGCTTACGAGGGTGAAGTTCCGAGGCGCGCGAAATGCCCCGCCCATAGTAGTGTGGCCCGAGGTCCATTCAGCGAGAATCCATTGGACTACTCCTTTGGGTCGCGGGCGAACGCGTAGCGCGTTGCCGTCTTCTTGCCAAAGGTCGCTAATGCGATCTTGACCGACCGCTCCGATTAGAATGTCGAGATTCTGCGCCACCTCGAGGTTGATTGGCAGGAACAGCGTCGCCTGCGGAGTCGCTGAGCCGGACACCAGTTCTTCGCCCGCAATCGCACCGTCAGGCTCGACGGCGTTGAGCGAGATACTGTTCCAGTCGAGAATAGGATCGCTGGCGCGAAGAGCGTCGAAGAAGAAAGGATCGTTGAACGGTTGATTGAATGGCAGCGCGCCGACGCCTCTTTGGCGACCAGCCAAATTCCGCGCCGTTCCAACGACCAGGACGTCGTCCTGGTCGATGTAATCGACAATCCCGTTAGCGATGCTATTGCCGGAGCGACCCAGTACGTCTCGGTATAACTGGGAAGTGAACGCGGAGGGAATCTCTCCCTGGTTGATCCAGATGCTCGCCGATGTTCTGCCGTTTGGCTCCCTAATCCAGCCGCTGGTTTTCCAGACCCCTCCGTTCGCGCTGCCAACATAGACGGCATTGCTTTCGGCGCCGGGCGGGGTCGGCAATGCTCTGAGGAACCAATCCAGGCCTCCGTCTCCCGTCAGGCGAACGGTCCAGCAAGTGGCGAGAGTGCGGCCATTCGGTCTCTCCGCGCTGCCCACGATATTCCAGCCCACCAGGTCGTCGATGATTGAAGCAGCTCTCGCTTCGCTGTTCCGACCGCCCAGGGTCCCCAAATCAGCGCGCTCAATACCGCTCATTATCTTCCACACGGCGGCGTGCCAGTCGCCATTGGGAAGTCGAAACTTTCCGCAGACCACAATGATTAGTCCAAGCGGTGTGTCACGAATCGCGATGCCATTCGCGACCGCGGCCTCATCGTCAAAAATTGTGTCGCTGAACTGCCCTGACCCATCACGCCTCCAGATAACCGCTCGTGCAAGATCGGCTGTGCCAGTTACATCCGTGCCGATGAAACCACAGATGATTGGCCGGTCCGGGTTGCCCCCCGGAAAGGCGATTCCCGTCGCCCACGCACTCATTCCGGGCGGCTTCGGCAGTTCGGTGGCGAAGACGGTGTTTCCGCTCGGATCGCTGGGATCGACAGCGATGCTCCAATACATGGCTCCAACAGTACCGTCGCTTTTCTGCTTGGATCCGACGACACCGAACAGGAGGGTTCCGGCACCAACTTTGGTCAGGCCCCGCGTCGCACTGCCCAGTCCGTCGTCGGGCAGCGAAACAGCACCGTACTTTTCGATCGCCATTGCCGGGCGTGCCATACAGATTCCGGCGAGCAACAACCAAAGCAGAAATGCCCGGCGAGCAAGGGAGTGATTGGACCAGCGACTCAACATTTTCTTCTTTCCTTCTTCATTTGAAACCAAGCTTGGCCAGTGATCCCAGTGGCGCACCGTTGATAACAATAAGAAAACATGCACCACGGGGACACGAGAACACCTAGGCGAACAGCGACCGTTTTTCCCCGACTGAATTCTATGCTTGCCGCCTATTTGCTCAGGTAGACCGCCAGCTTCGTCTCATCTGATTCAGACTTTGCCAGCATGCGCACTGTCTTCACGTGGCGGCCGTCGGCAAAGTCAAGCAACCTGTAGACTCCTGTGCTGTGCGTCCGCTCGTTGAAATCCATCACTTGCACATTGCCATTGGCAAAAGTGATCTCAGCGAAGTTGAGCCTGGCTTTGCCATTGATATCCAGAAATAGAGCGTTACCGTGAGAATCGACGCCGAAGTTGGTATCCACCCAATCTTCGTAGCGCGTGATGCTCTCACTGTCCTGCCACACCAGCCGGTCGCCCGCCGGTAATAAGACTAACGTTGGCCTCCACACCAGGCTTGGCAAGTACACAAGTGGCGCCCCGACCACGACCGCCCGGCGAGCCGGCCTGACGACGACCGCGGCAGGCAGAACGCGGCGCAGGGGATGACCTCGGTGGACAACGACCGCGGTGCGACGCACAGGATGGCGCACCACCACTCGCGCCGGGCGGACCACCACGCGACGACGTTGGCCGGCGATCACGGCCGGAAACAGCGCGATCATGACAGTGGCAAACGCAAGCAGCGATGGAATTAGTTTTTTCATTTTCGCTTTCCTTTCAGCATAGTTCCCTATGCATAAGTTCATTGATAATCCAGATGTCTTTGCCCGCTTACGGGCAGACGACAACCGCCGTGACCAGCGCGCCCGCGTTGTCGATCGTCAGCTTGGCGCAGGTGGCGCCGTTCGGGGATTTCAGGATCAGACCGTTGGATCCGGCAGCGGGATTGCCGCCGATGAAGACGTTGCCGACGACATGCAGCTTCTCAGCCGGCGACGAGCTGCCGATGCCGACCTTGACGCCGCTGCCGAGCACCAGCGAATCGCTCTGCGACACAATGGCGTTCGCGCCGACCGCGGTGGCGTTGGTGATCCCCGCGGCGCCGTTGGAGCTCGCGCCGATGAAGGTGTTTTCGTCCTCGGTTGTGTTTGAGAGCCCGGCGCTGACGCCCACGAACGTATTGGTGCTGCCCGTTGTGTTGGCATCGCCGGCGCTATAGCCGACGAAGGCGTTGCTTGCGCCCGTCGTGTTAGCCGTGCCGGCGCCTTTACCGAAAAACGAGTTGTTCGCGCCAGTTGTATTGGTCGCTCCGGCAGACGAACCGAAGAATGCATTGAAACTTGCCGTCGTGTTAGCCAGGCCGGCAGCCGAGCCGAAGAAAGCGTTGTTACCACCAACCGTATTGTTGGCGCCGGCATTCTGGCCAAAGGAGGCGTTGTTGAGGCCCACGGTATTGTTGGCGCCGCTGGACTCACCGAAGAAAGAATTGTTATGGCCGGTCGTGTTATCGGCGCCGGCGCTCCTGCCAAAAAAGGAGTTGTTTGTGCCGGTCGTGTTGGCAGCGCCGGCAGAGTCGCCGAAGAATGAATTCTCGCTGGCGCTCGTGTTGGCGGCCCCGGCGCTCTTGCCGAAAAAGGAGTTGCTGACCCCGGTCGTGTTAGCGAGACCAGCGGCGCTGCCAAAGAAGGAATTCAGGGTACCGCTCGTGTTAGCGAAGCCGGCAGAACTGCCGAAAAAAGAGTTGTGAGCGCCCGTCGTGTTCCCGGCGCCGGCCAGGTGCCCAAATAATGAGTTGTTGTCGCCGGTCGTATTCGAGTCGCCGGCATTACCGCCAAACATGGAGTTGGAAGAACCCGTGGTGTTGGAGGCGCCGGCAGAGTTGCCGAAGAATGCATTGCTTCCGCCGGTCGTGTTTTGCACGCCGGCCTCCTTGCCGAAGAAGGAATTGCCCGCGCCGGTCGTGTTTGAGGCTCCGGTAGACTCCCCGAAAAATGAATTGTCGCCGCCGGTTGTGTTACCGATTCCGGCGCCCCTGCCGAAAAAGGAATTGTTGGCGCCGGTCGTGTTTCCGGCTCCGGCAGACTCGCCGAAGAATGAATTGTTGCTGGCGGTGCCGTTAGCGGCACCGGCGCTCTTGCCGAAGAAGGAATTGCTGGTGCCGGTAAAGTTAAGCACACCAGCAAAGCCGCCGAAGAAGGAGTTGTTGCTGCCCGTCGCGTTGAATGATCCCGCGTTTGCGCCGAAAAATGCGTTGAAGGTGCCTGTGCTTGCGGCGCCGGCACTGGAGCCAAAGAATGAATTGCTGCTGGCCGTCGTGTTAGCGGAACCGGCGCTCTTGCCGAAGAAGGAGTTGCTGGTGCCCGTTGTGTTGACGGCGCCGGCTGAGTCGCCGAAGAATGAATTGTTGCTGGCCGTCGTGTTAGCGGCACCGGCGCTCTTGCCGACGAAAGTATTGCTGGCGCCGGTCGTGTTGGCGGCGCCGGCTGAGTTGCCGAAGAATGAATTGTTGCTGGCCGTCGTGTTAGCGGAACCGGCGCTCTTGCCGAAGAAGGAATTGCTCGCGCCGGTCGTGTTGCCGGCTCCGGCATTCTTGCCGAAGAATGAATTGTCGCCGGCCGTGGTGTTAGCGGCGCCGGCGTTCCTGCCAATGAAGGTATTACTGCTACCCGATGTGTTGGCGGTTCCGGCATGACTACCAAAGAATGAGTTTTCAAAACCGGTCGTGTTGGCAGCCCCGGCGCTCTTGCCGAAAAAGGAGTTGAAAGAGCCCGTGTTCACTACTCCGGCAGATGAGCCGAAGAAGGAGTTGTTAAGGCCGGTCGTATTGGCAGCGCCGGCACTCCTACCA
>JBDTOI010000041.1:0-26926 GCA_039933315.1 Pyrinomonadaceae bacterium | reverse complement strand
AGTACTTTCGGCCGGCGGCAATCGCTTCGAAGTATTCCGTAATGCGGCCGAGGATTTCATCAACTGAATGTGAATGGTAAACCGCGGTGCGAAACAGCGCGCCGCCCTGAAGCCCACGGGTGAATTGCCCCGCCAGTTGCTTCATGCGACCAATGGCAGCCAACTCAGGCATGTCCTCCCGCAACATATCGAAGTATTCCAGCAGCAGGTTTCGCTTGTCATCGAGCGTAGGTTGAAAGATCTCGCGCCCGTGAATGGCATCTTCAATCTGACGAAAGATCCACGGGTTAGCCATCGCGCCCCGGCCAATCAACACGCCATTGCAGTGGGTCTCGTTAAAGCGCGCAAACGCCTGCTCAATGGTAGTGACATCTCCGCTGCCTGACACCGGCACACTCACGACCTCTTTGATTTGCCGCACCAGATCCCAATTAGCCAGGCCTCGATATCCCTGCTCTTTGGTGCGGCCGTGCAGCGCGATGTGCTCGGCGCCACACGCCTCGGCCAGCCTGGCCGTTTCGACGGCATTAATGTTGTTGTCGTAGAAGCCTGCGCGAATCTTGACCGTCAGCGGGATGGTGATGGCCCTCTTGATTTCCTTCAGAATACTTTCCAGGCGTTCGTGATCCTTCAAGAGTCCCGAGCCGCCGCCGTGCTTCACTACCTTTGGCGCGGGACAGCCGCAGTTCACATCTAGTATGTCGGCGCCGATCTCTTCGGCCATCTCCGCCGCCATGCGCATACGCTCAGGCTGGCCCCCGAAGATCTGCACCGCGAAAGGCCGCTCGTCTTCGTAGAAGCGCATCTGCCGTTTTGATTTGGGGTTGTTACGCGTCAGGCCTTCGACGGAAATGAACTCCGACACAGTGAGGCCGACTCCGCCGCGGCTCTTCACCAGGCGGCGAAATGAAATGTCGGTTACACCCGCCATGGGCGAAAGGATTAGCGGCGGGCTGATCTCGATATCACGAATGCGGAACGACTTGAGCATGCCTTACCCCAGTAGTGCCCGAAACCCCGCTTGCTGAAAGTGTTCGTCCGCTGTTAACGCTTCAGTTAGAGCAGCATCCCGCATTACCACAAAGGACATGCAATCAGTGATGCTCCATTCTTTATCCATCCGGTCTTGAAATAGGGCCAGAGCACGGAGGTATAACTGTTCGGAGAGAGGTATTATTGCAACAGTAGGATCGTTCTCAAGCGAGTTCAACAATCGTACCCCGCCTTTCGATAACGAAGCTTTGAAAGAACGTTCCCAATTTCCAGAACCACAGCTCGGGTGGTAATAAGGAGCCTCGCACTGGACTTCAGCTCATGCGCAAGTCTTTTAGCTTCCTCGTGATATTGATCACTAGAAGCGGCAAGCGCTATCGCATAGGATGAGTCGAGGAAAACCTTAGTCGCCATCGTTTCCATGGAGGTAATCATCAACACGAGCCGACCAGTCTGGAGGCCCCTCCAGGTTTAAAGAAAGCGCTGTATCCAGAAAGGACTCCGTACCGTTCATCGGCTGAGCCATGGGTTCAATGGTGACCCACACTCGGGTGTTGGGTTCGAAATCCAGCGGTTCATCCACGCGAAGTACTTTACCGTCAAATGTGGCTTCAATCATTTTGCTCATGGTGTGCCCCAATTAGATCTGTTGACAATGGGCAAAAGCATCAATTAGCTTCCCCATTATAGCAAATGCAACTGAAGCTCATACAAAGTGGCGGAATCGTGTGGACTATTGTCTATGCCGCATTTGTTGTATGGATCTACGCGACGGAGCCCCGCACGCTCCGCGAGATGGCTACCAATACGCAGGTAGTCGCCGGCACCTACCAGGTCGATCAAGAGAAGTTCAAAAACGCCCTCGAGATGTTTCATCGCGAGCAGTTTCGGGCCGCGCGCGACGAATGGGGCCGCGCCGATCCTGGAGCTCAGGACCCACGCACGCAGTTCTATATCGCCTATACCTTCTATCGCGAGGGTTGGGGCCGGCTCTATGACGACGACGTATTGTTCAAACAAGGCCTGGAGACGGTGAACCGGGCCATCAGTCTCGCCCCCAATCAGACGCTCACCGTTGACGATCCCGATTTGCAGTTGCACACCGCGGCCGAGTTGAAAGCCGAGCTGGAGCAAGGCGCCGAACGAAGCTGGGGGGATCTCAATCCGGTTGAAGTTTTCCGCAAACGTAAATGACCGATTACATTTCCCGCAACCGTGCCCTGGTCCGCTTCATTGTCCTGCCGACAATTTTTCTGTCGGTAGCATTGCTCGGCGGAGTCCGGGTCAGCGCGGAGGCGCGGGGTCTAATCTTTCTGGCGCCGCCGTTGATCACGCTGTTGCTGGCAGCGCTGTTGGTCGCTCTATTCGTGCGCGCGGGCGCTCTCAATTTGCGTGCCTGGATTACCAGCGATCAACCTACGCTGACAAACATCTCCCACATACTGACCCTGTTATCAGTATTCTTTGCCTCGGCCCAGGCGTTCAATTCAGTCTTGCCTGAGCGCGGGTTGTTTCACTGGCTCTTCTCTTTTTTCTTCCTCTGGACGCTGTGGAACAACCAGTTTGCCTCTTTCGACGCCCGCCGTTTGGTTCGCAGCCTGGCAGTATTGTTTGGCACCGCCTTTGTTCTTAAGCACCTGCTGCTGGCCGGTCTTTATGCCCCCGAGGGGGGTTGGTTGAAACGTCTTGCTGGAGCATTGCTGGAGGGTGTTTCACTCGGCACAATCGATGTTCCAGCTTTTGCTCCAGCCACGGGGTACATTTCGTTTTTTGCCCTGGCTCTCTACGTAGCGGGTCTGGCGTTATTGACTCCCACGCCGCACGCACTCCGGGACGTGGATACGCAGCAGTTGCTTGAGGGATATGCGAAGCTTTCGCCGCAGGATCGCTTTACCGTGCGTGAAGCGTTGACCGAGAGACAGATAGAGCTGGTAAAACCCGAGCAAGATCAGGGGGCATGAGTTCTTTTTCTTTGCGCCTCCGTCTTTCGTTTCTTTGCGCTTTGCGTGAAAACTGCCAGTCGGATGAGTTTCAAGTTGAGGTTTCACGCAAAGGCGCTAAGAGAGGAAAAGCAGAAGGCGCAAAGGATACCAGTTAGGCAGGCCGCTTCCTCAGAATAAGCGAGATGATTAGTGAGAGGATTGTCCCTGTCAGAGTCAGACCGATAAGGACACCGGCGAAGGCTTGAGCGACTATTAGCGCGGTCACCTCACCACCCGGCCCGGCTTCTCCAGCTTGTTGCATGAGCTTTGGTCCAATGATCAAAAGCAGTACGGCAAAGTAGATCGCCGTCAGCACTGCATAGTTGAGTGCTACGAAAAAGCCTGTCTTCACGCCGGCCCCAAAACTCAGCGCCCCGCCATTCCGAGCCTTCTCAGCGCTAATTCCCAGGAACAAGCCCAGAATGCCGGCGGCGTTAAAGACGATTGTGTCGAAGATGGCGGCTCGCGCCGGATCGATATGGAGGACCAGGTGCTTCAGGGCTACCCAAGCGGCGATGATAATCGCAACCAAAACTCCGTACTTGAAAGTCTTCTGCATAGCTTCGTCGAATGGCTGTCAAGGCTCGATAGTTACCGGCGTGCCCACCTCAACCGCTTCGTAGAGTTCCCGCATCTCCCCGTCGTCGAGTGCCACGCAGCCCCAGGTCCAATCGTTGCGCGATCCGTTTCCGTGAATGTAAATGTCACCGCCCAGCGCCGTGTTCTGCGGCGGAGTGGCTTTTCTCTTTATGGCGCTGATGATCCTGTCGTACTGGATGCGGGTGATTAAGCCATCCCGCAAGCCGCGCTGGGCATGTTCGGCATTGGGATAACTTAAGCCCAGTGAAAGGTAAAAAGCGCTCTTCGGATTCCTGGTAAAGACGTAGAAGGTGCCTTCGGGCGTGCGCCGATCGCCGGCGCGAACCTTATCTCCCACCGGACTGAGGCCAAGGCCGATGCGGTATGTGCGCGCAATCTTGCCATCGGAAAACAGCAACAGCTGCCGCTGTGCTTTTTTCACGACGATGCTCGGCTTATTTAAGGCAGGTTTTAAGAGGAAGAACTGGTTATGACTCGCCGCAGTTTGCCATGAAGCTGACGGCGATCTACAGGGATAACAAACCAGCGCGCTAACAGACAGGAGCAGAACGAAGAATGTCCCGGCGAGTTTGCTCACCAGGACATAATACCCTGAACCAGAGTTAACGTTTAGCTCTCCAGCGTGGAGCGGTCTAACCCGAAGCTACCAGTTGGCCACGAGTTTTTCCGTATCTTCCCAAACCGGACTGTCTTGCCGGATTGAGGCTCGACTTAATTTTTCCGGGTCAGCCATCAAGCGTCCCGCTCCCATTGCTACCGCAGTCAGCGGGTCGTCAGGGGTAGCTACATGCAAGCTCAAATCATGCTGTAAACGCTCTGACATGCCTCGCAGCAGTGCGCCGCCACCGGTAAGAACGACTCCCGAGTAATAGATGTCCGCGGTAACCTCAGGCTTCGCATCTTCGACTACTCTGCGGACCGCTGCGGAAATCTGTGAAAGGACTGGCTCCAATGCCACTCGCACCTCATCGGCGCCAATGTCTACGGGCAGGGCCGATCCGTTTATCAGCTGCTTGCCAACGATTTCGGTTTTTTCGCAGGGCACACCTTCGCCGTCACAGGCCGCACCTAGCTCAATTTTCAATCGTTCCGCCGTGCGCTCGCCAATCTGAATGGAGTGCTTGACGCGAACATAGTCTCTCACCGCTTCATCCATGGCGTTGCCGGCTGCCTGCAGGCTCACGGAGTTGACAATTCCTCCGGACGCGATGATAGCGATGTTCGTAGTACCGCCGCCGATGTCCACAACGAGGTGAGCGTGCTCGTCCTCGAAATCAAGTCCTGCTCCGAATGCGGCCGCCAGTCCCTCATCCAGTAGATCGACCCGACCGGCCCGAGCATCACGAGCGGCGTCACGAACCGCTTTTCTTTCCACGGGGGTGGCCGAACCCGGCACGCCTACCACCAGGTGGCTCCGCCTGGGATGGCTGCCATGGGCCTTCTGCAGAAAGCCCCGCAACAGTTTTTGCGTTATCTCGAAATTATCGATAGTGCCGCCGCGAATGGGCCGATGCACTTCGATGTCATGAGGCTCTCGTCCCAGGAGCTTTAATGCCTGGGATCCGATCGAAACCACTTCCCCGGTATATTTTTGAATAGCCACTGCTGACGGTTCATTGAGGATAATCCCCTGATTCGGCGCGTAAATAAGTGTATTTACTGTGCCAAGATCCACCGCCAGTTCGTCCGTAAAAAATCCGCTTAGAATCTTCATTTCTAAATCTCCCCTGAAAGGCACTACCAACTGCGTTTTGCTGACAATCGCGTTTGCTTACTAAATAGGAAATGTTCAATAGCAAGCCACATGCCAGTTTCGGGTCAATTTGAGATGTCCCAGATAGCGGGGTGAAATGACCCGAGAATGCTGGATTGCTGGGCAATGAGTCTGCTTCTGAAACGACTTTGGGTTCTCGATGTGGGATTGGACGCCCCAAAAGCGAACGCAAATAGGACAGGCCTGGAGGAGAAGGGGTGGACTTGTAGGGGTGGCACTCCGTGGCCACCCCCTCCTTTCCTTTGATCACTCTGTCTTCAACCGTGACAGCGGAGGGGCGGCCACGGAGTGCCGCCCCTACAATCATCCGTCAGGATGGCCTGTGGGCTTCAAGGAATTTCAGTCTCGCTGACAATCTCGACTAGTGTCGCTGATTCCCTGCGTGAGATCTGGCCTCCGGCAGGGACCAACAACACTCGCGCAACCAGGAGCCGGTCACGCCAGCGCAATGTGATCTCGTCATTGGCTTTGACAAGGTGGGCCGATTTAGCCGCCCGGCCGTTGAGCAAAACAAAGCCCGCGTCACACAGCTGTTGGGCAACTGGGCGACGCGGGCACAAGCGGCTGATTTTCAGGAAAAGGTCGAGACGCACAAAAGGCTCAGCGTTTACCGCAGCTTACGGTTTACCGTTCTTCTCCTTGTCCTTCTTCTGTTCCGAAGCCTTAACCGTCTTGGGAGGCGTTATCTTCAACAATGGCTCAACGCTCGCACGGTAGCTTTCCGAGATCTTAATGAACGCATCGTTACGAAGATTCTGCAGGTACACCTCCCGCTCTTTCGGCGAGCGCTCGCCCGTGATCGCTTCCCGCACCCGATCTTCGTTAAAGGTAGGGACGTCACTGCCGGCATTGCGCGCGTCCACGCGCAGGATTTGATAACCATCGTCCGACAGGAGCGGGTCTGTCACTCCGGCCACTTTTACATTCTTTATTGCCGTCGCTATGTCCGCCCTGAGATTAGGTACTTCGAACAGGCCCACCTTGCCCTTGTTCTGGACTGCCGAGCGAACCCCGTTGATTTCCCGTTCCGAATAAGTGGCCGCCAGGGTGCCAAAGTCCGCTCCCCCTCGCACCTGGGTCACTATTTGGTTGGCACGGGCTTTAACATCGCTCTCCGGCTTTCCGGCCAGGCT
Organism: Pyrinomonadaceae bacterium; assembly: GCA_039933315.1. GTDB lineage: Bacteria > Acidobacteriota > Blastocatellia > Pyrinomonadales > Pyrinomonadaceae > DASXRU01. Next base: position 20,444 of record JBDTOI010000041.1, on the reverse strand, counting down.
CAGGAATATCTCGGAAAGCTCCACACTCTCCGGCTTGCGAAACATCTCCTTGTGCGCGTCAAAGTAGCGGCGCAACTCGTCTATGGTCGAGCCGTAGAAAATCTTTGCGTCAACCTCGCGTTGGATGACTGCCTGCTTCATCATCTCCGTGCGCATCGTCTGGCGCACGGCCTCCGGAGAGACCCCGCTCGCCCGCATCGCCTCCTCCAGCTTTTCCATGGAAGTAATGTTCTGTTCCTTGGCAATGTCCAGCATGCGGCGATTTACAGCGGCCTCGACATCATTGATGAGGTCCAGTTCCTTACCTCTTTGCACCAGCAGCTGCTCGTTAATCAGCGTGGCAATCAGTTCGGCCTGGCGCTTTGCCATCTGTTCGGTGGCTTGCTGTTCCGTCAAACCCTTCTGCTGCTTTAGCGCCTCAATGCTTTCCTTAGTCTCGCGACGTAGCATCGAGAGCGTGATCACTCCGTCATTTACCTGGGCGATCACTTCGTCAACCACAACCGGCTCGCCCTCCTGGGCGCTAACCGCAAGTGGGGTCAAAAAAAGTGCGAGCGCCAGCGTGGCTGGGAATGCAAGTTTAGATAGTTTGAATTTCACAAAATACTCCTTAACTAAAATCCGACTCGTACCGTTTTGAAAAATGAGGTTCATTCTAATCGCTGGCACGAATTTGCAGCAACATGCCGCGAATGGTTTCCATCAGGCGATCGACTTCGTCCTCGGTAAGGGCCAGCTTCAAAACACCGCTGGGAGTGAAGGTTGCTCCCGGGCTTTTGCTTACCAGATCCATCAGTTTATCCGGCTCCACCCGGGCTTTCTCGCTTAGTTTTAGGGCCACCCCGTCGGCGGTGCGGTCAATGGAGATGACGCCAATCTCCTCGGCCAGCAAGCGTAACCGCGCATACTCAAAAAGATTCTCGACTGTCCCGGGTATGCGTCCATAGCGGTCTTCGGTCTCGGTCCGAATGGCCCGCAGCGTCTCTTCGTCGCGGGCGGAGGAGACCCGCTTGTAAGTCCGCAGCCGCTGGCCCATGTCCTGGATATAGTCATCAGGAATGGCCACATCCACGCCCAGACTGATTGCCACGCTGGTCTCGTCTTCGACCGTTTCGCCGCGTAACTCAGCCACGGTGCGCTCGAGCATCTGGGTATAAAGATCAAAGCCGAGCGCGTCCATGTGGCCCGATTGCTGCCCGCCGAGTAAGTTGCCGGCGCCCCTCAATTCCAGGTCGAGAGCTGCAATGCGAAAGCCTGCGCCAAGGTCCGAAAACTCGCGGATCGCCGCCAAACGCCGGCGCGCAATGGGCGACAAACCCTGTTCCGTCGGGATTAAAAGGTAAGCATAAGCGCGGCGGCTGGAACGTCCCACTCGGCCGCGAAGCTGGTACAGCTGTGAAAGACCATAAGCGTCGGCGCGGTTTATGATGATCGTGTTAGCGCGGGGGATGTCTATCCCGTTTTCGATGATCGTCGTGGCCACCAGCACGTCGTACTTGTAATCGACGAAATCGAGCATCACCCGCTCCATCTCTTTTTCGTTCATCTGCCCGTGACCCACAGCGATACGGGATTGCGGCACCAGGCGCTTAACCAGCGCCGCTACCGTCTCAATCGACTCCACCCGGTTATGGATGAAAAAGACCTGACCGCCACGTCCCAGCTCCAGCTCGATTGCAGACTTAATTACCGGTTCGGAGAACTGCACCACCTGAGTTTGAATTGCCAGGCGATCGCGGGGTGGAGTTTCAATAACTGACATGTCCCGCAGGCCGCTGAGGGACATGTTGAGGGTGCGCGGAATCGGCGTCGCCGAAAGCGTCAGCACGTCAACGCGCTTCTTCAACTGCTTCAATCTTTCCTTGTGGGCCACTCCAAAGCGCTGCTCTTCATCAACCACCACCAGACCCAGGTCGCGGAAACGTACGTCTTTGGAAAGCATGCGGTGCGTCCCGATAACCACGTCGAGATCGCCTGACTCTACCCGCTTGGTAACTTCTTTCTGCTCTTTGGGCGAACGAAAACGCGAGAGCAGTTCAATCTTCATGGGAAAGGGAGCAAACCTCGAGCGGAAGGTATCGAAATGCTGATAGGCCAGTACGGTAGTGGGCGTCAGCACTGCCGCCTGCTTGCCTTCCATGACAGCTTTGAATGCAGCGCGCATGGCTACTTCGGTCTTGCCATATCCGACGTCGCCGCACAGCAGGCGATCCATCGGCGTGGGCTGCTCCATATCGCGTTTGACATCTTCGACGGCGGTTTCCTGATCGACAGTTAAATCGAATTCAAATCCCTGCTCAAATTCGCGTTGCCATGGAGAGTCGGGCGCGAAGGCGTGTCCGCGCACCAGCTTTCGTTCGGCGTAAAGTCGCAGCAGCTCGTCCGCCATGTCGCGCATTGCGCGGCGGGCTTTCGCCTTCGTCTTATGCCATCCCAGGCCGCCCAGGCGATCAAGTTGGGGTTGATGTCCCTCGGCGCTGGAATAGCGTTGGACCAGGTCAAGCCGCTCAACTGGAACGTATAACTTGGCATCGTCGGCGTAGAACAGCAGCATGAACTCCCGGCTCCTGGCGCCTTGCCCTGCCGGCAAGCCTCCAGTCCCCAGATCCAAAGTCTGTAAGCCGCCAAAACGGGCGATGCCGTGGTCGATGTGCACCACGTAGTCATCAACTTTCAGGTCGCGGAAATCTGAAAGAAAAGCCGCTGCCTTTGATTTTCTTTTCTTGCCGTCTGTGCGCTGCCTTCTGCCATCCGGCGCCGTGCCACGCCTTTCCAGGGCAGTATCAGCGGCCTCGTCAAAGAGATCAGTTTCGACGTGAACCACCAGCCTGGCCGATGGCAGCTCGAACCCCGCGGTGAGCTTTCCGACTGTGACAATTGCGTCCGCCGCATCTCCCGCCGTCGAAGGCCTGGGGCTTTCTCCAGTATCTTCCGGAAGTGCCAGGCGAGCATCGACGTCGTAGTCTCGGAGAATCTCACTGACTCGCTCTGCCACGCCGTGACTCGGCATTACAAAAAGGGTCGCAGTTTCTTTATCAACCCGTGCCCGCCGAACTGCAGTTGCCAGCTCGGCCAGCCGGCCGTGATATCGCATTACCGATTGCGCGTTCCAATCCACTTCGGCAGGGAGTCCGGCCTTCGTATCTGCATTCTTTTCGGCAACGGGAAACAGGAACAGAGGCTTGCGGGGAGCGCGGGTGCGGCCAAAGGAAGCTTTTGGTTCTTCAGCTTCAAGAGCGATGCCCTGATCAAGGGCGCCGGCGGCGCGGCCCAGGGCACGCAACTCTATCCGTTGACTGGCATCAAGCCGGCTACGCAATTCCTCGCCGGATAAGTACAACTCCTGGGGCGCCAGTCCCAGGTCATCAACGGCGTCAGTCTGGGCGTAACGTTCTTCGAGCGTCTGAAACACGCTCGCCAGGTAGTTCTCCACCGGGCTGGGCTCATCGATCACCATCACGGCATCTTCCAGATAATCAAACACCGTGGCGGTTCCCGGGCGAATGATGGGCAGTAGCCACTCCCACCCCGGGAAAGTCTCGCCTTCATCAGCAAAGATCGTGCGGTCCTGCAGCGCCCGCGCGAATCGCTCGTCGCTCCAGCGCTCGCGCGCCGCTTTTGCCCATTCGCGAAAATCTGCGCTGGTTACCGCCTGTTCGCGCATGGGAGCGAGCTGAGCCGCGGGTAACTGCGCGATCGAGAGCTGCGTGTCAGGATCGAACTCACGGATTGAGTCAACCGTGTCACCGAAGAATTCCACCCGCACCGGCGCGTCTCGGCCCGGGGACCAGACATCGAGAATGCCGCCGCGAATGGAAAACTCGCCAACGGCATTGACCGGGTCCTGGCGCACATAGCCACAGGCGATCAGCTTCTGCACTAACTCTTCAGGAGAACTTTCTTCGTCGCGATGAAGCAAGACTCCGGTTTCCCGAATCTGTTCCGGCGTCACCGTGCGGCGCGCCAGAGCTCGCGAGGTCAAGAGGACAAAATCCTGCTTCTGCCGCGCGAGGCGCCAGAGCGTCAATGCTCTTTGCTCGAGAGTTTCGGCATGTGGCGACGCACCGGCATAAGGATCGCTCTCTGAAGACGGCAGAGTCAGAACAGTTTCTGCACAGTCGCCCAGACCGTGCAGAGCGCAATACCAGAAACGAACGTCACGTTCCCACGCTTCCAGATCCCGGTTCGCAGGCACGACCACGGCGAAAGGCTTCCCTGTTTCGCGCTGTAAAGCCGCCAGCACCAGCGCCCTGGCAGAACCTATCACTAAGCCACTGATCGAGATGACGCGACGGCCGCCCTCGATCTCGGCCAGGAGCTGGCGAAACTCAGAGGTGTCCGCAATGCGACGCAATGCGCTTTGTAGTTCCAGAGTTTTTTCGACTGTGCTACTCATTATCGTCGAAGTTCCGAGCGGCATTTGTAGGGGCGGCACTCCGTGGCCGCCCCTCTCCCCGTCTCCTTAAACTCTCGAAAACTGGTTCAACCGACGAGGGGCGCCCACGGAGTGACGCCCCTACAAATCTAGCCGCTCTTCTTCATTTGCTCGATGATCTTGCTGGTAGATGCGCCGGCGATGAACGGCAGCGCCACCACTTTGCCACCCGCTGCTTCTACTTCTTCCCGGCCATGGATTTCATCCAGGGCGTAATCGCCGCCCTTTACCAGTACGTCCGGCAACAACTCTCGGATCAAAGCACGCGGAGACACCTCATCAAAAACCGTCACATATGTTACCGCGCGCATCGCCGCCAGTATTTCCGCACGCTCACTCTCAGTGATCAATGGTCGGCCTTCACCTTTCAGCGGACGCACGGTGCGGTCACTGTTGATCGCGACCAGCAGAACGTCCCCCAGGGTCCGCGCCTGTTCCAGGTAGCGAACATGACCCACATGAAGAATATCGAAAACGCCGTTGGTAAAAACGAGCCTCCGGCCCTCGGCGCGCAGAGTTTGGCGCACTCCGAGCAGTTCGACGGGGCTCAGAATCTTTTGGGTCATCGATCAGTGACAATCTACCATGAGCCGGAAAGGTTTGCCGAGTGGCACAGACTTCAGTCTGTGATTGCCCAGACAGAATCCCAAACGTCGGGCAGATCTTCGACTCTGTGGTCTTGCTTGCATAGACGATCACAGACTGAAGTCTGTGCCACCTTGTTTGCGCTCACTTGCCTCGCTCTCTATAATCAGCGCTTTACGTCTGGAGCCGGAACATTGTCTATCCCCTTCATCGAAGAAAACGATCAGACTCAGGCGCGCCGAGATCACCTCGATGCCTTGCGATCGCTGGTCGGCAACGCCTATCCCAACAAGTTCGCCCGCAGCAACGTCTCGCAAAACCCGGGCGGCGAGGACACGATTAGCGATCTCGCCAACGTGAGTACGATTGCCAGGATTGTCGCCGATGATTCGTTTGCGGAGGTCCTGGGCTCATTGACGCGCGCAGCCGCAGCCGGTGAAAAACCTTCGCCGGAAGCGCTACAGACAGTTAACGAAAAGCTGAACCAGATCCAGGTGCGCGTCAGCGGACGCATTGCCTCGCCGCCGCGCGTGATGGGCAAGGCTGCGTTCGTTCATCTTTCCGACGGCGTGTCACGTTTGCAGATTTACGTGCGCAAGGCGGACGTCCAGGCCATTAGCAACGACACCGGCGCTCCTCTGGAAGGGGATGGCAAAGGCTGGGACCTCTTCGCTCTGCTCGATCACGGCGATTTCATTGGCGTCGCGGGCTACCTCTTTGTCACCAAAACAGGCGAATTGTCGCTTCATGTGCAGCAGATGCAGTTTCTGGCTAAAGCTCTGTTGCCGATGCCGGACAAGATGCATGGGATAAATGATCCGGAAATTCGCCAGCGCCAGCGCTACGCGGATCTAATTGCCGGCAGTTTGAAACTGGAGCGGGAGGAAGGCGAGCTTACGCCGCGCGAAGTCTTTCAAGCCCGTTCGGCGATTATCCGCGAGATGCGCCGCTTCCTGGAGAACCATGGTTACGTCGAGGTTGAGACTCCCATGCTGACGCCAAAAGCCACCGGCGCCCTGGCAAAGCCTTTCAAGACACATCACAACGCCCTCGATATCGATCTGTATGCGCGCATCGCGCCGGAATTGTATCTGAAGCGCCTGGTCGTCGGCGGTTTTGAAAAAGTGTTCGAGTTGAATCGCAACTTCCGCAACGAAGGCATCGATAGAACGCACAATCCCGAGTTCACTATGCTGGAATTCTACTGCGCCTACATGGACGTGAACGGGATGATGAATTTTTGTGAGGCAATGCTACGCGCCACGGTCCTGTCGGCCCTGGGCGATGCGCATGTTAGCTATCAAGGTCAGGAAGTGGATTTCTCCCAACCCTTTCAGCATCTAACAATGAAAGAGGCTGTCGAGAAGTTTGCGCCTCCCGGCGCCGGAGAGGACATGCTCGAGTTATTTGATCAATACGTGCAACCTAACCTAATCCAGCCTACATTTATTTCAGATTTTCCCAAAGCAATCTCTCCACTCTCAAAGGCCTCGCCTGCAGATCCCTCAATCGCCGAGCGTTTCGAATTCTTCGCAGGAGGGCTGGAGTGTGGCAATGGCTTCTCCGAACTGAACGATCCGGAAGAGCAATACCAGCGCTTCAGAGATCAAGCGCAGCAGCGCGAAGGCGGCGATGAAGAAGCGATGGTAATGGATGAAGACTACATTCGCGCGCTGGCCTATGGCATGCCGCCGGCCGCTGGGATCGGTATCGGCATCGACCGGCTGGTCATGCTGCTGACAAACCAACACTCAATCCGCGACGTGATCCTCTTCCCCCACATGCGTCCGGAACGCAGGAGCGAAGGACCAGCCGCTGAATAGAAGCGTCGAGCGATCAAAGCTCTATCTCGTACCCATCCGGATCGGACACATACGCGAACGGCATCCCAGGGGTAAATTCACCGCGCTTTTTCAAAGCCCCTCCCGCAGCCACAACCTGCGCAATAGCATCCTCGAGTTCCGCCCGGTTCTCCAGTTGAAATCCAAAATGAAGAATGCTGCCGCTGGATCCCGTCGGCTGACCCTCACTCGATTGGTGCAACGCGATCAGGTCGTTCGAACCCGGCGTATTGAGAAAGACCAGACTCTCCCCGGCCCAGAACTTCTCCTGCATTCCAAATACCGCCTTGTAGAAATCGAGCGAACGCCGTAGGTCTTTAACAACCAGGTGTATGTGGGTTAAGCCGCAGGTCTTGATCATGGATTACCTCCCCGTCTGCGTTAGCGAAAAGCGGTAGCTTTGCCTTGCGTGAGCGGCATCTTAGCGAAAACTCGCCCATCAGTCTTGCTTCGTAACGCCAACCCATGACGCCAAAGCGACAGAGTTGCAGGTTGTAATGTAGGGGCGGCACTCCGTGGCCGCCCCTCTTCCGCCGTTCCATCCAACATTCAGACACAGAAAGGGGTGGCCACGGAGTGCCACCCCTACAATGCCGGGAACCGGGCTTGACGGTTAATCGCGGAGCACTGGACGGTCCGGGTTTGCCGAGTAGCTGAGAATTGTGCCGCCGAATCCAACTGCCCAGCCGTGCGCGCGATCGGTGAAGAAGAGGCGCTCGAGCAGATGAGGAGTGCGGCTGCCTTCGCTGATCCAATGTCCGCCGCCATCGTTGGTATGGAGCAAGGTGCCCTCGGAACCGGCGGCCCAGCCTTCAGCGGCGCTGAGAAATTTAACGTCAAGCAAATCCGTAGAAACGCCGGAGGCCTGTGGGAACCATAAGCGGCCGCCATCAGTCGTCGCAAAGACGTGGCCCGCCGCCCCCACGGCCCAACCCAGCCTTCTCTCCACGAAAGATGCAGCCGTAAATCTCAGGTCGCGTTCACCACGGACCAAACTGCTGCGCCAGGTTTCGCCGCCGTCACTTGTTTGCAAAATCGTCGCGCCTGCGCCTACCAGCCAGCCTTGGCCATTATCGAGAAACACGCCCCCGAGTAAGAGATGTTTCGTGGGTACGACTTGCCGCACCCAACTTGAACCACCGTCATTGGTGGCGTACAAAGCGCCGGCTTCACCGAAGGTCCAACCCCGGCCATCAGCTCGAAACACGGCGCGCGTCACGCGAGCACTGCTGTCGCTGAGATCGATGCGGCTCCAGGTAGCTCCTCCGTCACTTGTGCGAAGCAGGTAGGCCTGGGGCTCATTTTCTGTTTTGAGTTTAAAGACGGCTCTATCACAGACCAGCCACCCGTTCTGTTCGTCAGAGAAATAAACGTCCTGCAGCGAGTCTTCGGTCGGGCGGCGCATCTTGTGCCAGGTCTGGCCGCTGTCGTTGGTGAATAGGAGCGTGCCGTTGCTGCCGGCGACCCAGCCCGTCTTCTGATTAAGAAAATAGACGGAGTGGAGCCAGGCCATCGTGCCGGATTGCTGGCGCGTCCAGGCGGCTGAAGCCGTTAAGACTGAGCAGTGGAGGGTTAGCAGCAGGACAAGAACAGTGAGTAGGGACCAGTAAGAAGCGATTGGTTGGGAATATCGGCGGTCACGGTCCCCGAGTTCGAATGGCTTCATCATTGTTTCAGATGAGGGCGGAGCCCTCCGAGAAGTTTTGGAAGATCTAACGGAAGGGCAAGCCCTTCTGCACATCAAGTGGCGGAGCCGCGAACGCAGTGACTCCCTGATTCCGGTTTCCTGCCTACTGCCGTCTGCCTACTGCCTACTGCCTACTGCTTAGAACAGGCCGCCGGTGAAGATGCGGGCGAAGCTCAGTATCGGAAGCATGTCCATAACCGACTTAACCTTCTTGAAGGTGTTTCCCGGTACGATGACTTGATCGCCGGGCACCAGATAGACTGAATCCGGCGCCTTGCCCTTGTAGATAGCCGACACGTTCACCGGAATAGGCGCCAGATGTCCGCTCGCCTGTTTGCGCAGCACATACACCTTGCTGCGGTCGCCCGTTTGCAGCACTCCGCCGGCCTCAGCAATCGCTTCGGTGACAGACATGCGCCGGGTCATGGGCCTGATTCCAGGTGCGGCTACGTCGCCGATCACGCTGTAGCGATACGAACCGGCCTTGTCGAGCGAAACGGAAACCTGTGGATTGATGATGTATTCGTCGTAACGTTTCTTAATCAACTCGGAAACCTGTTCGACGGTCTTGCCGTCAACGAAGATTCCATCCGGAATCAACGCCAACGAGATGCGCCCGCTCGGGGGAACTGTTATTCCACTTTTCGAGTAACGGTCCTGGCCAAACACCGTCACAGAAATTACATCTTCGGGACCGAGGCGATAGGTGGAGAAAAAGTTGTTGTAGTAAGGCACGATCGCGGCCTCTTCCGAGGCGTGCTCGTGGCGATTTGCGGCAGTATCCGCAGGGATGTCGGAGGGCGCCGGGGACGCTGTCGCCTTAGGGTCGGTCGGCGTTCCCGATTGAGGATCGTCGCCAACGAATACTTGGACCGGTGTGGTCCTGGTCTTCTCGCCCACCACCGACGATGTCGGTGGATTGTCAGCTTTGGTGGCTTCGGGCGCGATTCGCCGTTGCCGTGTGGCCTTCGCCGGCTCTTGCGCCGCCGCAACTGCAGTAATGGCCAGGGCCATCGCCAGTGACATCGTATAAGTTAAAAACTTTTTCATCGTTTCAACCTCCGAACATACCCACTCCATACTGAGAGGGCTAACGTGATCCCCGACTCAGTAGGATCGTCTTGATCGTTTCAAAGAGAATTGCTGCATCCAGAGCCAGCCCCTGGTTCTTGACATAGAAAAGGTCATACTCGAGCTTCTGTCGCGCATCTTCAATCGAGGCCGCGTAGGGATACTTAATCTGGGCCCAGCCGGTTAGTCCCGGTGCAATTAGATGACGCTGTTCGTAGAAGGGAATCTCCTGGGCCAGTTGGGCAACAAAGTGCGGCCGCTCCGGTCGTGGACCCACAAAGTTCATGTCACCACGCAGGATGTTCCAGAATTGCGGGATTTCATCAACGCGAATCTTGCGAATCAGGCGACCCACACGCGTTGTGCGACCATCCACGCTCTTGGCCCATACGGGACCGTCTTTTTCCGCATCAGTGCGCATTGAGCGGAACTTCATCAGGACAAACGGACGCCCGTTCTGGCCCACGCGTTCCTGCTTGTAAAGAACTGGGCCGCGGGAGTCCAGCTTGATTAGAAATGCGGTCAGGATAGCAATCGGGAGGGAAAGTATTGCCCCAATCAGCGCCGTCGCCCGATGCATGATGGATCGCAGAACCATGTTCATTGGGGCCTGACGTCCACGTCCGGAAAAGATCAACCACGACGGCCGGACCATATCCAAAGAAACGCGGCCGGTGAGTCGTTCGTAGAACGAAGCGCATTCCTCAATAGAGACGTTCCCGGACAAACTCAAGCGCAGCAGTTGTTGCGTGGGAAACTGCCCGCGACGATCCCCTATCGCCACCACTATGCGATCGATATTTTCCCGCTGGACGAGGGTCGCCAGCTCGGAAGTCAGACCGATAACTCGCGGATTGATCAAACTCTTGCCCAACAGCGCCGGATCATCATCAACAAAACCAACAATGCGAAAACCGGCATCGGGCCGCTCCAGCGTTTCGCGGGCCACATCAATCGCCAGCTCACCTGAACCGACTATCAGGATGCGCTCGCCGAGTTGCGGATGACCCAGCAGCCAATGGATGCTTAAACGCCATCCGACCATGACCGCCAGAGCCAGCGGCAGGGCCAGTATGAAAACTCCACGGCCCATCATTAGTTGCGGCAATGCGTAGAACGCTATAGCTAGCGCAATCCAGGCTAGTCCCAATGCCTGCACTAAACGCAAGACCAGCTCGCGCCGATCGTGCATTACTATAAAGTCGTACAGGTCATAAAGGTAAAAAGCGGCCAGACAGAAAACTGTGGCGAGCCCTGCCTTGTAAAACCCATGACGCACAATCAGTTCATACTCGGAATCCACCACCCCCAGCCGCAGGTACATAGCTACGACCATCCCGCCGAAGAGCAACATTGCTTCCGACAGGAGGAGTAGTACCGTGCGCTGATTGAGGCGTGAAGGGCTCAAGAGACTGCTGCGTCCTCCTCTTGTTCAATAAAGATCATTTCCCGATCGTCTTCGGCGAATTCAACCTCGGACTCCTGTGCTTCAGCGTCCGGCCGGTAGTAGCGTCGTTGATAGTAGTAAGAGTTATCCGACGGCTGTTCTTCAGTGCGATTCAGGACCACGCCCAGAATCCTTTCCCGCGGCAATTGCTCCAGCAAACGATCCAGGGAGCCAAATCGTGTCTTACCGGAGCGGACGACCAGCAGTGCGCCATCTGCCCGGTTAATCAGCAGGTTTGCGTCCGTGAAGATTCCCAGAGGCGGCGCATCAATGATGATGTAGTCAAACATGCGACGGGCATCAGCCAGCACGCGCGCGAACCTTGGTCCGGACAGAAGTTCGGCTACGTCGTCTCGCGCCTCGCCACCCGGCAGTAGATGGAGGCCGGATGGGTTGAGTTTGACGATCGACTCTGTAAGCGTTGCCGTGCCGGCGAGTACTTCGGAGAGTCCGTAGGGAGCTTCAATTCCGAGGTAGTCAGTGGCGCATGGCTGACGCAAATCAGCATCAATTATCAGGGCCTTGACGCCGTCAGTCTGGGCCAGCAACCACGACAGGTTCAATGCCGTCAAAGTCTTCCCTTCGCTGACGCCGGCGCTGGTGATGACGAAGGCGGACATCTTCTGCCGCTCGCCAGCCTGCAGAATGCGCGTTCGTAAAGCCCGAAATTGTTCACAGACCGGAGAACGCGGTTGAGTTACCGCCACAAGGTGAGGCTCGACGCGCGCTGCCGATACGTCTCGTGAGACGAATTGAACAGCGCGCGCCGGCCCAGCAGCGTCCAAAGTTGCCCCAACAGCACGTGAAGCCGATCCGCCGGGGAGTGCCGACCCGCCGGTTGCATTCGCAGTGTGTGCAGTGGACGCTGAATCGTGCGCCGTTGACGGCACGGAGAAGAGCGGTGCGCGATCCCAGGGGTGATCGTGCCCGTTGTTCGATCCGTTGGACGCGCTTTTATGCGCGCCGCCGTTACGGCGTTCTGAAAAGTTTGATTTGTGCTTGTGGCCGTTTGACTCCGGCCCTTTTGCGCGCATAAGCGCGTCGTAAACTCTACCCATTGCTTTCCCTCGCAAGACCGGATTGACTAAAAGCCGCCCCTAGCTCGTCCAGTGTCGTCGCCGATTGATTCAAGTTGCTTGAGGAATAATTCTGACTCGCTGAAGAGTAGGCCGGCTGTTCGGTTGTTTCGCTGGCTGGGCGCGGCGTGCTGCTTTCGCCAGGCGCGGCCTTCTCGCCGGTGCCTGCCGCCCACAATTCCGCGCGACCGGAGGCCGAAAAGATTCTGGCCGGCGCTTCGCGCTCTTCCCCACTCTGCATCCCTCGCTCGACGCGGGGCAACATATCGAAGGTCTCTGCTACTTCTTCGATAATGCTGCGGCTAATCGTGGTTTGGCCGGCGGCAAAGCCGGCGAGCAGAGCGTTGTCGCAGAGGTTATTGATATTGCGCGGAATACCTTCCGAGCAACGAAAGATGTAATCGATTGCTCCGGGTGAAAAGATATCGGTCCGTTCAGCACCGGCCACCAGCAGTCGGGAAGTTATGTAATGAGCTGTTTCGTCTACGTTCGGCAGCGGCTTGATGGTGCAGCGCAAGGCTACGCGTTGTTTCAACTGGCGCAGGTCCGGGTAGTTAAGCACTGTGCGAAGCTCCGGTTGCCCCGTCAAAACAATCTGTAAATGCTTGGCCGTGTCTGATTCGAAGTTTGAGAGCAGTCGTATCTCTTCCAGCACAAAGGGTGATAGGCCTTGAGATTCGTCAACTATCAGGACTGTCCGCAGGCCGCGGCTATGACGAGACTCGAGAATCCTCCCCAGGGCGATTAGCAGGTCGGATTTAGTTTCCCATTCCTGCACATCAAGCAGCGAGGCCACGTGCTGGTAGAACTCCGGAACTGATAAACGCGGATTGAAAATGTAAGCGACCAGCACCGTTCGATCCAGACGCTGCATCATCCAGCGCAGAATCGTGGTTTTGCCGGTGCCGACCTCCCCAGTAACTACAATCAGGCCCTTGCCGCTTTCAATGCCGTAATGGAGATTGGCCATCACTTCCGTGTGCGACGGCGTGAAGTAGATGTAACGCGGATCCGGTGTCAGCGCGAATGGCAACTCTTTAAGTCCGTAATACTCGGCGTACATTAATACCCTCCTGACCGCGCCGGGCAATGACGCGATTCCTTGAAGTTGACACTACGGTCGCATCATAAGAGATAGCGTTCGAAAACGTGAGTTAAATTAAGTGCCAGCGCCAGCGCGGGAATGCTGATAATGGTTCCCGCTATGCCGGCCGCCAGCGCCAGTTTGCGACGACGCGGAATTGCACGCGCCTCATGAGCGGTCAACAGTTCGGGTATGGTGATCAGGACCGGCAAGCCCGTGTAGTGCTTGGCGTCATCCAGCGTCTGGATAGTGAACAAGCGCGGGACTTCTACCAACCCTGCCAGCAACAAACCCAGAGACAGTCCTACGACGAGCGCCATTCCCAACATGGCCCATCGTTTCGGGGCCACTGGCTGTTCCGGCAGGTTCGCGGCGTCAACAACCTGAATCCCTTCCCCTTGTTGTTGGCTGGCTGCCTCCGCGCCGATTGAGATTTTCTGTTGCTGGGCCAGCAATTGATCGTAATTGAGTTTCTTCGTTTGATAGTCGCGATCCAAAGCTTCAAGCCCTACTTCCGCCGTAGGAATCTCGTTGATACGACCATCCAGGTCCGCAATTTGCGCAGTGGTGGCGTTAAGCAGACTTTGCTGGCGCGAGATGTCGCCGTCGATCAGCCCGAGGTTGGTCCTTAGCGTTAAGACGCGGGGGTCGGAGAGCTTGGATAGCTTTTCCTTCTTGTCCGCGATGCGTTCTTTCCATTCGGCTACCAGCAGGTCCTGCTCCCTCTGCACTGAATCAATCTGTGACTGCTTGGAAATGATGTCGGGGTGCTTAGGCCGGTACTCGGTGGATAGTCTCTGCAGTTCGGCTTCGAGATCCGACTTGCGGCCCGCGAGTTGGGCCCAGGCCAGTGTGGTTTTTGGATCGGTTGTGTTCTCAGCGACCTGGATGATCTCCTGATCGTATTGCTTCGCCAGATCGCCCAGTTGAGTTCGATATGCGGCGCCCAGGTCACGCAGCCGTCCGATTTCAGCTATGCGGGCCTTTTGTTCTTCGTGCAGCCCCGATAGCCGGCCCACGAGTGCTTGCGACTGCGAAGGCAGATTGGAGATGTTCTTCTGCATCCAGTCCAGTCGTTGCACAGCCGTAGCGTCCAGTTCTTCCTTTGCCTGGTTGACTTGCTGCTCGATGAATTGTTTGGCGGAAGTACCCGCGTTAATCGTTCCCTTGGTTTGCTCGTTGACGTATTTGCTGGCCAGCTCGGCCGTCACTGCCTGCGTTGTCTTGGGATCCCGACCGCGATACGTGATGTTGAACCCATTGGTGATGTCGTTGCGGCTGGTATTCACTTTTACGTCAATATCCTTGCGCATCCGTGCGATCAACACTTCCATAGCGTCGCCGCGCTCTTTCTCGGTCTGGTAGAGGTCATACTTCTCCAGCAGCGGCTGCAGCGAACTGCGACTGGTTACCACCTGAGTAATGCTGGTCAGTTCGCGCGTCAGGGTTTCATCAGTGGTGGTCGGCACGACCGAGTCGGGCAAGGTGGAGGGCTTGACCACGATCAGGGTAACTGACTCGTACACGCTGGGCAGTTTAAAGACGACCAGGCCCACAGCGATGGTCACAGCGATGGTCGGAAGAATAATGAGCCACTTGCGCTTCCACGCAATGCGGGCGTACTCACCCAACCTTCGTTGGCGAAACTCTACACTCATGTTCAGCACTCCTCGTTAGTCGGCACAGCGACTGCTCGTGTCGTTGAATCCCTGTTGGGACTGCGGAAATCTAAAGCGTGGCCAGGGCCTTGCGCGCTTCATCGGCATCGGCGAAATTTACTTTCTCGTTCAGCCGGAGAGCCGCTTCAAGTTCGCGACGGGCGCCAGCTCGGTCACCTTTCGCTTTCAAAGCCATACCGAGATGGAAGCGAAAGCCGGGGCTGGGCAACGAGTTGTTGCGCCGGGCATTGGCTTCATCGACGGCGACCGCCTTGCGCAATTGATCAGCGGCGGCGGCATACAGGCCCTTCTTGTAGTAAACCCAGCCGAGCGTATCTGCGAAACTTGGCACGTTCGGATTCGTTTGCACGACCTGCTGGGCCAGTCGCGTTGCTTCGTCGAGGTTCCCTTTGTCATAGGCCGCGTAGAGCCAGGCCAGATTATTGGCGGCGAAAGTCGCGTTCTGATCCTGGGCCAACGCCTTGCGATAGTTGTCGGCCGCCGCATCGTAATTCTGACGGCTGAATTCGAGCATTCCGATCAGCGTGTAAGCAGCCGCGCTATCGGGCTTGCGCTCCACGATCTTCTGATATTCCGCTATCGCTCGATCGCGTTGACTGGTGTTGACGAAAAGGGCCCCCAGCGCGGAATACGCCGGCAGATAGTTTGCATCTATTTCCAGAGCGCGCCGCAGTTCGCTTTCTGCGCCCTGGGCATTCTTTTCAAAACCATAAACCTGGGCCTTCAGGAAATGCAGCGAGGCATTGTTGGATTGGCTACCGAGTGCCTGATCCACCCGGGCATGCGCCTGTTCGGGATGGCCCTGGCTGACGTAAATATTGATCAAGCCGTTCAGAGCGTTGTAGTTTGCTCCATCTATCGACAACGCGTTCTGGTAAGAAGCAATCGCTTCATCTGGCTTTCTTTCCATTAACGCCACTGCGGCGAGATTGACGTGCGGCTCGGTTTCACCGGGCGCAGCCTCCTTAGCAGCCATGAAATCAAGTCGTGCTTTCTTCGCGTCCCCGGTTTGAATAGCTGCCGATCCGTGTGCCAGCAGTGTCTTGGCCCGCAGTTGGGCCAACATCTGCGGTGATGTTTCTCTGTCAGGCACAGATTTCTGAAGCTTATCAAGCAACTCAGCGGACAGCCGCATCGCGGCTTTAGCATCGCCAGCTGCCAGATTGATTTGCACCTGCATTAGTTTGCCGGGAAGGTATTCCGGATAATTTCTTTCCAGGTCTCCCGCAAAGACGCGCGCCTGATCGACAAGCCCTAGTCGAAAGTTCGCTTCGGCCATGAAGTAGAGACCCGGGCGCGAATTTGGCTCTTGCTTGAGTACTTCCTTGAGATCCTCAACGGCCGCTTTCAACTCGTTGGCCTGCGCGTTCTGCATGCGGACGCGGGCGCGCAGCATTAGCGCCTGGCGATCGTGTGCGTCCTTCTTCAGCACTTCATCAATTTGCGTTGACGCGCCGGTGACGTCACCGCGCATAAGCATGATCTCCGTCAGCCGGTATCGACCCTGGGTGAAGTCGGGAGCGTTCGTTACTATCTCCTTGTAAATGCTAATGGCCTCGTCCGGGCGTCCCACTGAAGCATAGTAGTCAGCCAGCACAGCCCGGCCTTCCGGTTTGTCTTTATCAAACTCGGCCAGCGCCTTGTAAGCCGCTTCAGCTTTATCAAACTGTTTGTTGACCAGATAGAAACTTGCCAGCACAAAGCGCGCATCACGGTTTGCGGGTTCAAGCTGGGTCGCCTTGACGAACTCCGCTTCGGCGGCCTCGAGCCGGCTCGCCTGGGCCAGGAACTTTCCGTACTCGGAATGCGCCAGCGCGGATGTTTCGTTTACTCGAATGGCAAGTTGAAATGTTTCTTCCGCTTTTCCGGCGTCTTTGCTTGAGACGTAGAAGCGCGCCAGGCTCAGGTACGATTCCACGCGCTTCGTATCCAGCTGGATGGCGTGGTTCAATTCCGCCAGCGCCTCATCGTGACGGTTTTGCGCGAATAGCACGCTGCCCATCAGGATGTGGCCTTCAATGTGTTTTGGATCCTTCTGCAGTACATCTTTCGCCAGTCGCTCAGCTTCCGAGAGTGCCGCAGCCGATTGCTTACCGCCGGCAAGGTAGTAGCCGCCCATTTTTACGCGGACGTCGAGATTGTTAGCGTCCAGCTCAGCCGTTTTCCTCATTTCCTCAAACGCTTCCTGGTACCGCTGCAAACCCTCATAGGCCTGGGCGAGGCCCCAGTGCGCGCCAGCCAGACGCTCGTCCAGTTGCAATGCGTTGCGAAACTCGATCGAGGCTTCCTGAAACTTTTTCTCTTTCAGCAAAGCTTCACCGCGACTGAGATATTGAGCTTTAGCTTTTGCGGGACTGGTGCAGGCGCCCATCGACAAGGCGACGGCGAGCAGGACGAAGAGGAGAAGAAAGATATGGCTGTAGCGGCAGCACTCTTTGATTTTCATTGTTACCTGTCTCCATCGGGTGGTCCGCAACCTGAGCAATAGGTTCGGGCACCGCGGGTTTTTCGCTGTTGCGGATGGTCCGGCGGGCAAAGGCGGGACCGTGCGCTCTGGCGAAGTTTGTTAAGGGCAGCCCATCCGTATTCTTTTAGTAACGCGTGGGCATCTCAAATACCTTCCTGGCAATAGGAAAAAAACAGGCAATCAGCTGTTTCTTCCCGAAAACTCAATTCGGCACAAACGCCGGTAGCGCGGGCGCCGCGAGTGATGCCAGATCGACGGCTGTAGCCAGCGCATCCGATTCTGACTTTCCGACGGAAACCATCACCCGCACCATGGCGCCGTCAGACCGGCGTTGGCGCACGCTGTCAATTACCGTGTAGATCTTTCCCCAATATTCGTTGGCTACAACTCGTCCGCGGCCCTGGTACCAGTAGACCAGGACTTCACGTCTCGCACCGTTTTGAATGATGTAACGGTTAGCTTCAAAGGGTTGGCCGCCGGCCGCAGGCATGATGCTGATGATGGCTGGGTTACTCATTGTCCAGCCGGCGCCGGGCAAACAATTCAGGGGGCTGTGATAAGTCGCACCATTTCGCTGCGTGGCGTAGTAACCGACATAGAATGAGCCGGCGCTGCCGTCCACCCTCATGAAGTTGCGTGAAAGATAGTCATCTGCGCGCAGGACGGATTCAGTTACTTGATCGAAACGTTCATCACCACCCACCTGTCGCCAGGCGCCCAGCTGCGTAGGGAAATCTGCCAAAGACCGTCGCTCAACGTGCGCTTCTCCGGCCCGCTCCCAAACGGTGATAACTAACCCACCGGCAATTAACAGGGCCAGTAACAGCACAAATCGGAAAGTGTCTTTTCGTCTCTTGGTCATCTCGAGTTCCGTTAATCCGTCCCCTTCACCAGGGAAGGTTCGCTGCCAACTACTATTTCGTGACCCCCGCTCGAACCAGAGTTCGATCTTCGTCGGCGGGCAGCCTTATCGACTTTCTTCCTATCGGGACTAAACCGATCGATAAGCCAACCAACACCAAATAGCATCAGGAAGGCGGCGATATACATCACCCAGCCCGAGAAGGAATGAAAGAATCCATCGGCGACCTTCGTACCGTAGAAGCGGGCTAGCACGCCCGTGCCGCTCACGCGCAAGACATTCGTCAGGATCGCAATCGGAATAGCCGATAGGACGATAAGAACCGAACGCCACAGTGCAAACGATTTTAATCGCCTTCCCGGACCGCTACCGCCGTCCCGGGGGCCGGCATCATCGCCTCGGGGATGGGTGAAATAGGCAAAGACAACTGCCAGGGTGATCAGCGTCATCAGCGACCGAATACCGCTGCAAGCCTCGACAACTTCCAATCTTTTGGGTTGAGTGGCGCCAAGCGGCATTAGCTCAATCACGTTTCCCTGCCGCAACACCGGAATATTGAAGGCTGCAATCGCAGAAACGGCACAACGGGAAGCAAGCAGCTGAAGGGGAAAAGCAATCTTGTTGAGAACGATGGCCGGGATAGGAATTGCCAGGAACAATAAGGCAAGAGGGACCGAAACGAGCCGCAGGAGCTTGAAGCCCCAAAAATAAACCACAATGCCGGCGAGCATCAGCACCAAAGATGTGCGTTGCACAAAAAGCTCGGCTCCTGCTGTGCCGCCCCACAAGCCGACAAGGCCCATCAATACCATAGCAGCACCCCAGCCAAACGAAGCACGTGCGGCAAAAGCTGCCAGGCGCTCGCGCTGGGTCCACAGGATGTAACCAATAATGAACGGAATCAGAAGCCCGTGGGAGTAGTTCTCGTCATTCCACCAATCGCGAGCGAGCTTCGACAGCACCGTCGCATAGAGAAATGCAAGAGCCAGGGAAATTAGGAAAGGCTGGTAAAGGCTACGCCCGTTGATGGCACTCATGTGGTTTTCGCTGGCCTCTCGCTGCAAAGGGCAACTTTACAAGCGGGAGTAGAACATTGCGGCGGCGACTCAAGTAATCGCCAAGGTGGGTAAAGGCTTAATGGGTTGGGTTTTCTAGAAGATCCCGGCTTTTCCTGGGAAACTCAGGAGGCAGACGAATGCCAGGTCGCAAGCAAGCAGTCTCCGTTTTGAAGCACCTGGAACTGCGCTTATTTAGAACAGGGTGTAAATGAAAGGGGCCAGGGCCGAACTCTGCGCAAAAATCATCAAAGCGCCGAACAGCAGCATGACTATGATGATGGGAAGAAGCCAAAACTTTTTCCGCTCGCGCAGGAACATCCATATCTCTTTTAGGAGGGTCATTGTGGGATTCTTAGTTCAGCAGCCTCTCGGCGCTGGATGATACTCCTTCAAAATGAGCGTTCAAACTGTTCCCGACTCTGCCGAGACGTCTTCCGCGGAATCCAGTAGGTTTCCCTGGCCTTCCCCCGACGATTCAAAGGATCCCGCCGAAATAACCGCGAGATTAAGCTATAGGGGGTGAAAAGAAGATAAAAAAGGAGAAACAGCAATATGCGACTGTTGACGTAGCCGAGAACGCTCGCCAAAGTCATCCATGCCACATGAAATCGACGCGCCAGTGGCGGCAGGAATAAGCCGATTAACAAAAGCGAGAAGCCGGCGAACGCGAGAATAGCTGCGACATTCATTCGGCCACGGTAGTAATTCCAGGCAGTCACCGACAGCAGCACGCCGGACACAATAAGTGCCGTGTTGCGAGCCTGTTTGTTAGATACCTGCGAACTATTAACCATTAGTGGCTTTCTTGCCGCTGGCCTTGGTTCAGCGGGAGCAGCAGCGCGAAACTTAATCCAGCTGGAACTCCTCCTGCCACGCCGTGTCATCAACAAACGAACCTTCCTCCTGGTCATCTTTCAAAACTATGCAATCTTCCATTACAAGGCAGTCCATCTCAGTCCGCATGAAGCACGTGTAGGCCTGCTCCGGAGTGCAAACGATTGGTTCCCCGCGAACGTTGAAGGAGGTATTAACCAGCACAGGGCAGTCCGTCAGGCGCCCGAAGGCTTCGATCAGATCGTAGTAAAGCGGATTGTCCTCGCGTCGCACTGTCTGGATACGCGCGGAATAATCCACGTGAGTCACCGCCGGAAT
>JBDTOI010000040.1:0-27894 GCA_039933315.1 Pyrinomonadaceae bacterium | reverse complement strand
CTGGAACGCGGGCGCGTCACGGAAATCGGCAGCCACATGGAGTTGCTGGAAAAGAACGGCCAGTACCGCCGCTTGTACGAGCTCCAGTTTGCTGATGAAGAGGAAGATCTTCTAGTGAGCAGTGAGCAGTGAGCAGTAGGCAGTGAGCAGTGAGCAGTGAGCAGTAAGCATCCCAACTTGACCCTAACTTTAGCAGGAAAGGAATCGACATGAGCAAACCTCACAAAAAGCTTATTGCCTGGCGAAAGAGCATGGATCTGGTTGAAAGGGTTTATGAAATAAGCAGGAGATTTCCCAGGGAGGAAATCCACGGATTAACTTCACAAGTTCGCCGCGCGGCCGTATCAGTGCCCTCCAACATAGCCGAAGGTGCCGCTGGCCGGTCGGTCGTGCAGTTTCGAAACTATCTCAGCGTTGCCATGGGATCACTCAACGAACTTGAAACCCAGCTTGAGATATCTTTGCGAATTGGCTATCTCGACCCGAGTGCATTCGAAGACGCAGAAGCCCTGGTTGACGAGTGCTTGGCCCTGACCTACGGGCTCCGAAAATCACTTTAGTAAGCTGTTTTCTGAATTACTGCTTACTGCTTACTGCTTACTGCTTACTACTATGAAATCAATGACGGGATTTGGCCGCGGCAACGCGGCCGGCGACAACTTCAGCGCCGCGGTTGAAATTAAGACCGTAAACAATCGTTTCCTCGACGTGCACCTACGCACCGGGCAGGAATTGTCCGCCCTCGAAGTGATGATCAAGCGTCGCGTCGGCGCCCGCCTCTCGCGCGGCCGAGTGGACATCAACATCATGTTTGAGCGGACCGGCGAATCTTCTTACGAGCTCGATCGGACTGTTATTGCCCGCTATCTGACGGCCCTGCGCACCATTCAAAAGGAATTCAACCTCAGCGGCGAGCCCGACATCACGTCGCTGGTGCGCCTCCCCGGTGCGCTGCAGCCCATGCGTGAAGATCTGGACGATCGCATGATTGCCGGCATTACTCTGGCGCTTGATAACGCGCTTGATGACCTCGAGCAAATGCGCGCCAGTGAAGCCGGCGCCTTGCTGACTGAGATGCGTATGCGCATCGCCAAGATCGAGGCCGAGATACCAATCATCGAAGCTGCTGCTGCGAATCTCGTAGATGCCTACCGGACGCGTTTGCAAAAAAGAATTGGTGAGTTGCTCTCGCGCAGCGGCGCACCGGTCGAAGTTGACCCGGCCCGGCTGGCGCAGGAGGTGGCCTACCTGGCTGACAAGAGCGATATCAGCGAAGAGACTGTCAGGTTGCGCAGCCACCTCGATCAATTCCGCGAGGCCCTTGATCTGGAAACCGAGATTGGCAAGCGCCTGGACTTTCTTTTGCAGGAGCTGAACCGCGAAGCGAACACTGTTTTATCTAAATCTACTGACATCAACATCAAAGACGCCGCTCTGGTTATCAAGGGCGAAATCGAGAAACTCCGCGAACAAGTGCAAAATGTCGAATGAACCGGAACAGCTTTCCATAGCCGCAGGCGGTCGCGGCATGCTAATCGTGGTCAGTTCCCCTTCCGGCGGCGGTAAGGGAACGCTGATAGATCGCGCCCGCAAGAGCGTGCCCAACCTTAGTTACTCGGTCTCGTACACCACCCGCCCGCCGCGGGCTGGTGAAGTCAACGGCCGTGAGTACTTCTTCGTTTCGCGGGCCGAGTTTGAAGAGCTGATCGCGACTGAGAAGTTGCTGGAGTGGGCCTGGGTGCATGGCAATCTTTATGGCACCAGCCGCGATCAGGTTATGAGCGAGCTGGCTGAAGGCTGCGACATTATTCTCGAAATCGACGTGCAGGGAGCGCAGTCAGTTCGGGGCCTGATAGCCGGCGCTGTTTGCATCTTTATTCTACCGCCGTCATTTGAAGTTCTACGGCAGCGCCTGGTTACTCGAGGCACAGACCCGCCTGAGGATCTCGAGCGGCGTCTCCGCGGCGCACCGGCGGAGGTCGAGCACTACAAAGAGTTCCAGTACGTCGTTATCAACGACGACATCGAGCGGGCGGCGGCACAGCTGGCGGCAATCATTTATGCCGAACGCGCCCGCTGTGAACGACAGGAAGAAAACTTGAAACAAGTGTTGGAGAATTTTCCCAGGGCTTCAGGGGCGGTGTGATCCAACACACTCCCACTGCAATCCGAGCTCACTTTAACGTCTGAGCCTCTCAAACCAGCGTGGCAGCTCCTGATTTCCTTGATCTATGAGCAGGATTGAATAGAATAGCCAGCCAATAATAATTAGCAGAAGGGATTGCCCTTATGGCGGAAACGAAAAACGGCTCCGGCGAACTTCTTGAGGAGAGCACAACACCTGAAATGGATTCCAAATATCGAATGATCATCGTCGCCGCCAAACGCAGCAAACAGCTGCAACGCGGCGCGCGCCCGCGTATTGAAATAGATCCAACCAAACATAAACCCACCCGCGTAGCGCTGGAAGAAGTAATTCGCGGCAAAGTGAATTTCACCATAGACGAGGAAGAGTGAACAGCCCCCTTACCTCGTTTACCTCAATCCAGCCGTTTCCCAATTCCGAGCAAGAAAAGCCAAGAAAATAAAGCCGGCACGTTCGGAGTCGTGCCGGCCTTGTTACACCACGTCGATTCTGTCACGTGGCGCCTTCGCAGCACTTTCAGTTCCCAGCCGGGATGAAGGTGGCTGCTAATCGAGATGCATTGTTGCCCAGTGGAATGCATCTCCGATCGTTAGGAAAACCGAACTAGCCTGTCATCGAGCTTCTTCCGAAATCTTGCGTGCGCGACGGCGGATGGGGGAGCGGGCCTTTAGCAAATCCTTATGCCGGGCCTCGATGGTGTAGGCAAGTCCCTGGTAGCTCATGCTTAAGAGAGTTGCGGCGCGCGTAACGCTGCCATCTGCTTTGGCCAGCGCCTGCCGAATCAAGGCGCCTTCAAATTTCAGGATTTGTTCCTGGAGGTTTATAGGCTTGATAAAAATGTCTTCGGCGTCATCGCCCTTTAGTTCACCGCGCAAGATGAGGAAGACCAGACGCGCTGCCTCATTCAATCTCAGCAGGAGATCCTGACTCTGAGACTCAGCCAACCACTGACTGGCGCGGTCGTAGGCCGCATACAAAAGGTCC
Source organism: Pyrinomonadaceae bacterium (assembly GCA_039933315.1). Lineage (GTDB taxonomy): Bacteria > Acidobacteriota > Blastocatellia > Pyrinomonadales > Pyrinomonadaceae > DASXRU01. The sequence goes on along the minus strand of JBDTOI010000040.1, from coordinate 24,764 downwards.
GGCGGCAGCTGGTCCAGCTCTTCAATCAAAGTGAGTGCAGCGAGACCCGCTTTATTGAGCGCGCCCACCTGATGCGCGACTTCGATGGCCCTTTGAAAGGTGTATTGAGCATGATCGGTCTTGTGCAGGCGAGCAAGGGCGATACCATGCGTGATCAGGGCATCCGTGAGAAGACACTGCTGCCCACTTTTCTCAAGGACCGCCACCGCACCACGAGCTACCGACTCCGCTTCCTTGAATTTCTTCTCGGCGATTAGGACTTGGGCTCTCGTTTCATCAACTTGTGCGGTTCGAACTTTGTCCCTGACACTAAGCGTTAAGCGTCGAGCTTGGTCAAGCCAATGGTGGGCGGGTTTGAATCGCGAGAGCTTGTAAAGGAGAAACCCAAGGTTGTTTTTTACATGTGCCCTGAAAATGATGTTGTGAGCAATCCGGAAGTGCTCGTCGGCCTCTTCATATTCCCTAATCGCGCGTTGAAAATACTCAGTCTCATTCTCCCCAGTAGCGAGGTTGCGTATCACAAGGGCAAGTTGATTATGATATGTCCCCCTAAGCGCATGGTTCGTAATCGTTTTGAACAATACAGAGTTTTCCTCAAGTATTCTTAAAGCTTCACCGTATCGGGCCGCTGACCACTCAACAATTGCTAATCTCAAAAGAGCACGCGCTCGCGTATTTCCTCTTGTGGTCAGTTTCTGGAGAGCTTCATTGAACATGATTCGCGCCTCTTCCAAAGCTCCCTCTCGTAAATAGCAGTAAGCGAGCTCTGCTCGCGCGGCAGCAACTTTGTTCACATCGCTTAGAGACTCATAGAGAGCGATGCTTTCTGTTATGAGATTCTTCGCCTTTTCTTGAGCTTCGTCGATCTCATTCTTATTTCCAATCCACCCAGTCAAGACCCCTACACAGAGCAGCAACTCGGCCACGACGGAAGAATAAAGTCCGGTCGTATTAGGCCGCTCACCCACATGTTTCCACAGCGGACGCATTACTTCCTGCGCTCCCTGATAGTCCTCTCTGTCCTTCAATTCCAAAGCGGTCTGGCATCGAAGTAGTGCTTCCTCGTTAACGCCTAGGTTAGATGTATTCAGCTTATGTGAGGCTATGGTCATGAGGCATAAACCTTTCAACGTGAGTGTAAGAGACCTTGCAGCGTTCGGGTAGGGATATTAGGCCGTGAATGCACACATTTCAAGATTATCTGGAAACTGTTCTATTCTTTCCCATGTAAGAAGTCTTGCATCGCTAATCCTAAGAGGAGAACTCCATGAAACGCTTCGTGATTACAATCGCTCTGGGTTGCATCGTGTCTTGCTCGGCTTTTGCTGGTGAGATGCCAACTGGGGGGTACGCTCCACCTGAACCTGGGAACACAACTCAAACAATACCTTCGACAGTGCCTGCTAATGTGCCGAATGATGACCGCAGAGGTCAGGAACCCAGCGCTGAACTGACGATCGTTTTGACTATTCTTAACTTGTTGTCTTTCTAGGGACTTTCCATTCGGGGCTGGTAGGGGCCTTTCTGCCTGCAGCGGATGCTGTTCCGAGAGAGGGTTACGGACTTACTAAAGGACGCTTCCTGGCGCTTAGGGAGGGGTCTGTCTGGAATGTCCTGTCGCCCAATAAGTCTGGCCAAAGCTTTTGAGGGATTACATCCCCTTGTAATCAGGCCCGCCGCCGCCTTCGGGGGTAACCCAGTTGATGATCTGGTAAGGATCCATGATGTCGCAGGTCTTGCAGTGGACGCAGTTTGAGAAGTTGATCTGCAAATGGCGCTTTGGCTTTGACGCGGAGGCCGCGGTCGCTTCAGCCGAGCCGTTCGCTCCGGCTCCCGCGGCATCCGATCCGTCCTCCACCATTTCATAAACGGCTGCGGGACAAAACCGCTGGCAGGGATTGCCATACTCTTCGGCGCAGCGGGTGGCGCAGACGTTCCGATCAAGAACATGGAGGTGGGCCGGTTGGTCTTCGTCGTGACCGACGGCGGCGTGGTAGACGTCTGTTACCTTGTTGAAGGTGAGTTTGCCGTCAAAGCGGAGGCCGTTATAACGCTGCGACGTATCGTCGCCATGATAGCCATAGGCGGAAAGCTTTTGCATCGCCGCGTGGCCGGGTTCAGTATGGTCGCGATCGAACAGGCCCCAGGCGCGCCCCCCGGTAACGAATTGCAAACCCGCGTTGACCATTCCCAGCCAGCGACCGTGACGAAATCCAGCGTGAAAGTTTCTAAACTTCCTCAACTCGGGAGTGATCCAACTTTCCTTTACCCGTTTCTCGTAACTACTAAGGCTGGCGGCGGAAGAATCTCCCGCGACCAAAGCCTCGAAAATCGTTTCCGCAGCCAGCATGCCACTCTTGATCGCAGTGTGAATTCCTTTTAACCGCGCTGAATTCAAAAAGCCTGCGCAATCGCCCACCAGCAAGAAGCCATCACCATACAGCCGCGGCATCGCGTGCATCCCTCCGGCAGCGATTGCCTTGGCGCCGTAACGAATCATCTTGCCGCCTTCCAGCAGCTTGGCCACAAACGGATGTTGTTTCAATCGCTGGAACTCGGCGTGCGGGTCAAGCAAAGGATCGCGATAGTCCAGGCCTGTGACATAGCCAATATTGAGAATGCGATTCTGCATTCCATAGATCCAGCCGCCCCCGTAAGTCCACGCGTCAGAGGGAAACCCCAGCGTGTGCGTAACTCGTCCCGCCGGGTAACGATCGTCAGGGAGTTCCCAAAGCTCTTTGACGCCGAGACTGTAAACCTGCGGCTCGCGACCTTCGTCCAGACCCAAACGCTGAATCAGCTTCTTGGTTAGCGACCCGCGCACGCCTTCACCGAGCACAGTGATCCTGGCATGCAAATCGACCCCGGGTTCGAAGTTAGCTTTACGCTTCCCTTCCCGGTCAATGCCTTTGTCGCCCGTGCGAACCCCCACCACACGATCGTTCTCGTCGTAGAGCATTTCCGCGCCGGGAAACTCAGGAAAGATGTTGACCCCGGCTGCTTCACATTTTTCTCCCAGCCAGGCGGTAAGCCGGTTCAGTGAAACAATGTAATAGCCGTGGTTCATCAGCGGCGGCGGTGTCAACGGCGAACGAATCGCCCGGGACTTTGTTAAGTAGAGAAAATGATCTTCTTTTACGGGTGACTCGAGAGGCGCGCCCTGTTCGACGAATTCGGGAATCAACTCCGCTAGCGCCTTCGGATCCATAACGGCTCCGGACAGAATGTGGGAACCTACTGATGCGCCCTTTTCTATGACCCCGATTTCGACGTCACCGAGCGCGGGTCCCGCATGCTTGCCGCCCGCCACCGCTTCGTTATGAGCAGCGATCAGGCGCGCCAGATGCAGTGCTCCGCTCAGGTTTGCCGGACCGGCGCCAACAAACACCACATCCATATCCAGGGTTTCTCGATTCATCAGACTCCTCACTATGCCTCCCCAGCGGCCCCGGTAGCCCCGCTATCCGCTCGTCGGGAGATAGAAATGAATGACCATTCAGTTTCCGAAGTATAGCAAAAAGGTGTGGCCGCACGTGAAGAGCCGCGGGATTGGGTCAACTTTTCTTCGCGCCTGAGACTGTGTACACTCCGGCTGCAATCTCAAAAGTGCAAATGCTGCGAATGAAAACGTAATTGACGTTCCACGCGCGAGAAATACATGGACCACCCACACACAAACAGCCTGATCAACGAAACCAGCCCTTATCTCCTGCAACATGCGCACAATCCAGTCAACTGGTATGCATGGGGAGCCGAAGCGCTGGAGAAAGCGCGAGCGGAGAATAAGCCGATCCTCCTCAGCATCGGCTATTCAGCTTGCCACTGGTGCCATGTGATGGAGCATGAGTCTTTTGAAAACGAAGAGATTGCCAGCGTGATGAATGAATATTTTGTCAGCATCAAAGTCGATCGGGAAGAGCGGCCCGACCTGGATCAGATTTACATGAATGCAGTGCAGATGATGACGGGCCATGGCGGCTGGCCAATGACAGTGTTTCTTACACCCGAAGGCGTTCCATTTTTCGGCGGCACCTACTTTCCCCCGGAAGACCGGTATCAGATGCCCGGGTTTCGGCGCGTCCTGGAAAGCATGGCCGATGCTTACAGCCAGCGTCAGGCGGACATCATCCAAACCTCCCAGACCCTGCGTGAGGAACTGGCGCGAATCGGCAAGGCGTCAGAATCAAAAGAACTGCTGACGGACGAACTTCTTCACCAGGCGTATGCCAGAGTTGCGCGCTCCTACGACAAAGCGAACGGCGGCTTTGGCGGCGCGCCCAAGTTTCCCCCGGCAATGACGCTGGAGTTCTTTTTGCACATGCATCACCGCACGTCCAATTCCGAAACGCTCGCTATGGTTCAGGAAACCTGCCTTAAAATGGCCCATGGAGGCATCTATGATCAGTTGGGAGGTGGGTTTCATCGTTATTCGACTGACGCTAAATGGCTGGTTCCGCACTTCGAAAAAATGCTTTACGACAATGCACTTCTTTCTCGTCTTTACCTCCACCTCTATCAAGTAACCCATGATGACTTTGCGCGGCGCATAGCCGAGGAAACCCTCGAGTATGTCCTGCGAGAAATGACAGATCCGGGCGGCGGATTCTACTCCTCGCAGGACGCCGATTCCGAAGGTCATGAAGGCAAGTTCTTTGTCTGGTCTCGCGAAGAAATTGCCGAAGCATTGGGATCCGCCGACGCTGAAGTAATCTGTTCTTATTACGACGTCACTGACGCTGGAAATTTCGAAGGCTCGAACATTCTGCATGTCACCCGCTCGGCCAAAGAAGTCGCTGCTCAGTTCAACATTTCGGTTGAGAGATTAGGCGAGGTTCTGGAGCGGGGACGTAAGATTCTTTTTGAGATTCGCGAGCAAAGAGTTAAACCCGGGCGCGACGAAAAGATATTAACCTCGTGGAATGGACTAATGTTGGCGAGTCTTGCCGAAGCCTCCGTCATCCTCGGTCGCGATGACTTTCGCGAAGCCGCTGTTCGCAACGCTGAGTTTGTCCTGGGTAATATGAAACGTGAAGGCTTGTTACTCAGGACCTACAAGGACGGCACAGCAAAACTCAATGCTTACCTCGAGGATTACGCATGCTTTGTGGATGGACTCGTGATCCTGTTTGAGGTAACGGGCACCCTGCATTGGCTTGAGCAGGCTGTTTCGCTGGCTGACAAGATGATCGAGGAATTCTGGGATGGGGAAGACGGTGGTTTCTTTTACACCGGCAAGGCCCATGAACAGCTAATCGTCCGTTTGAAGGACTTCATGGATAATGCCACTCCTTCCGGAAACTCCGTCGCAGCAGAATCCCTTCTGCGACTGGCCCGGCTGACTGGCAATGAAGGTTATGCGCGTCACGCCGTAACGGTACTTCGTCTTCAGAGCGACGCTCTCATACGTTACCCCTCTGCCTTCGGCCGGCTGCTTTGCGCCATGGACTTCTATCTCTCGTCACCCAGGGAAATTGCAGTCATTGGGAATCGGGACTCGACGGACACTTCAGGTCTCATGAACGCCATTTGGGACCTATTCGTGCCTAACAAGGTCGTCGCCTGCGCCCAGGAAGGCGACGCTAAAGCATGCAAGCTTATCCCTCTGCTGAGGGAGCGCCCCCGAAACGGGGGTCAGGCGACGGCGTATGTTTGCGAGAATTACACCTGTCTACCGCCTGTAAACAATCCCTCGGAGCTTTCTTCCCTTCTGGCCGTCCGCCGCGCCAAAACCGACCAAATGGGGGTTTAAGCCAGCGAAAAGTCGAGGAGGATGGTGTCACGACCTCTCCCGACCTGAAACCGAGCCAACTCATGGAAAACTCAGATCGAAATCCTCTCGTTCGCCGTAAAATTGAGTTGACTGGTAAGGCTTCTAACGGTTATTCTCTCTCGCAGTGTCAAACGTCGTTGGCACTCCTCCAGAAGGTTTAAACCTTCCCTGCTCCTAGCGATGGGTAAACAGCCCGTCGCCAACAAATCAAAAAAATCGAATCAAGACGGACGGTGCCTGTTACGCATTCACGTCTTCACTGCTTTTCGAGTAAAGGGAACACCACTGATGATGCCAAAAGGAAATTGGAAGAGCCTGAGTCTTCTCGCCGCAGTCACGCTTGTCGGAGGCTTATTACTGGTAACCGGGGTTGTGGCCACTCTGAGTCTCCCCTTCTCAGGCTGGACCGGTCTGGGCCCCTTCGTGGCCTTGCTGATTCTAACAGTGGCCGCCAGTCGCTTCACGGTGCCAGTAACCAACGCTGCCGGTGTCCTGCAAAGCCAGAAATCGGTTGCCGACGCCTTCATATTTCTGGCGGTAATGATGTACGCCTTGCCACCAGCCATGAACTTCGGGCCGGCTATGTTGTTGGCAGCGGTTGTCGGATTCTGCTCAACCTTCCGCTCGGCTGAACGCCAGTCGGTTATTTTTACAACTGCCGCTGCTATCACCTCGACATTTATCGCGTCGTTCTTCTACAGAATCTTGGTGTTTGTCTTCGCTGGTGGCGCCGCAGCAGCGGGCAGCGCGCTTTCATTCGACATACTGCTATTACCGCTTTGCGTATTCGCCATTACTCAGTATTTCCTCAGCACTTTTGCGACTGCAGTTTTTACCGGATTTAGTTCTGGCCAGACGCGGCCCTCCCTTTCACAGGAGAGTCTTGTTTGGACCCTGATCACTCAAATTTCAGGCGTGGCGGCGGCTGCGCTTTTTTATTCAGCTCTGCGTGGGGGCGGGATACCCTTTGTGTTCATCGGTGTGCTTATCATTGGGCTCGTGCATTTGCTGTATCGCTTCAATGAGAAACGGGTCAATGAAGTAAGGCATGCCGAGGAGGAAAAGTCGCGTCACATCAAAGAGATGGCAAGACTGCACATGAACACTATCGAATCGCTCGCCATTGCCATTGATGCGAAGGATCAGACCACTCACGGACACGTCCGCCGGACACAGATTTATGCCACGGAGATGGGCAAGTTGCTCAAGGTTACCGAGAATGAACTGCAGGCTCTGGTGGCCGGCGCTCTCTTGCACGACATAGGAAAACTCGCGGTACCGGAATACATTCTGAATAAGCCAGGAAAACTCACCGAATCTGAATTCGCAAAGATGAAGATTCACCCTACCGTTGGCGGAGACATTCTCAAGCGAGTGAATTTTCCTTACCCGGTGGAGGACATCGTGCGTTACCACCATGAAAAATGGGATGGCAGTGGATATCCGAAGGGGCTCAAGAGCAATGGCATACCGCTGGTGGCGCGAATTATCTCAGTGGTGGACTTCTATGATGCCACCCGCTGTGACCGGCCGTATCGTAAGGGAATGAAACGCGAAGATTCGCTGGCGCTTTTACACAAAATGGCCGGCTCAGCTTTTGATCCAAAGGTAGTTGACATGTTCAGCCTGCATGTCACTGAGTTTGATAATCTCATCGGCCAACAGGACATCCGGGAACAAGTCGCTTCCGAAAATATTGATCTGGTGACCACTGCAAAGCCTGATGCCGGCCTGGCTTCGGACATTATGGGCGTACCCGACAACTCTTCGGGCTTCCGTTCAATCACAGAAGCGCAACGCGAAGTTTTCGCGCTACATGAGATTGCCCAAACGATAGGTTCCTCGCTCAACATGCACGATACGGTAGCGCTGGTCTCGAACAAGTTGCGCGCGATCGTGCCGTTTGATAGTTGCATCATCTTCGTTGTTGACGAGAAGTCCGGCAAAGCGACCGCCGTTCACACAGCCGGAGATCACGCTGACGTTTTCGCCCGCCGTCGAATGAGCATCGGCGACGGCATAACCGGCTGGGTGATCGCGAACGCGCGTTCCATGTGTAATGCTTCTCCCGAGCTGGACCTGGTCGGTCTGCCGGAAGAAATAGCCAAGAACTATCGGGGCGTCCTCGTGTCTCCCCTGGTGCGTGAAGACGGCGCCTTCGGTTCGATCACTCTTTATTCCAAGAGCCGCACTTCCTACACGTCAGAGCATGTTCGGCTGCTGGAGTCAGTTTGCCAGCATGCTTCTTCCGCTTTAAACAACGCGATGACCTTTGAGAAGACGAAAGAAAGCGCACTCACCGATCCACTTACCGACTTGCCCAACGCGCGCGGCTTCTACATGATGCTGGAACAGCGAGTGGCAGAATGCCAGCGTCTGAATCGTGAACCTCTATCCGTCATCAGTATGGACGTGGATAACTTCAAGAAGATCAATGATGACTATGGTCACGCTGTCGGCGATCGGCTGCTGGCCAGCATCGCCAAGGTCATTCGCAAGGAATTGCGTCAGATGGATATTCTGACGCGCTATGCCGGCGACGAGTTCGTTGCGATCATGCCGATGGCCTCGCACCCCATGGCGGCTTCGGTGGCAGATCGGATTCGAATCGCAGTGGCGGCTCACAAGTTCTCAGTAAGAACCGGAAAGACGACCGAAGTAACCGTGAGTGTGGGCATCTCCTGTTTTCCGGCCGACGGTGAGACAACAGAAGAGTTGCTTACTGCCGCAGCACGAAATATGCAGCAGGATAAGCATTCGCGCAAGAACCTGATCACGCTGGCGACCATGCCTTCGGCGTCCTCAGTTGATCACTTCCGGTAAGCACGCTCAAAGACCCATCTACCGACGGCGCTCATTGTCTCAGCAATGTGCGCCGTTCCTTTTGCGGGCGCTGAGTTTTGCGCGCGCTAGCCCGCTCGCGTATAATCGCGCCCATTGCGATTTCAAGCAAAACTCCAGGGATACGCTCCAAACTGCGGAGCCATGGTTACGGAATCTGTCCAAACAAGCATCACTCATGAGCAATGGAACTACAGAGACACAATCGCGGACGGGCGCCGCTGAAAGAAGCGGCGCCGGCCGTGTAGAAGAAGAGTCGAACGCCTCACCATCTACGCCAGCGGCGGAAGAGTCCAGAGAACTTAAACGGGAGCAGACGCGTCGCGTAGAAGAAACCGATCGCGACTTGTTAATCAGCCTGTATCGTCAAATGCTGCTCGCGCGGCGGTTTGAGGAGAAGGCCGCCGAATCGTATAGCCTGGGTAAGATCGGCGGGTTCTGCCATTTGTACATTGGGCAGGAGGCCGTAGCCATCGGCGCCCTGGCGGCCCTGCGGCCGGATGATTACGTCCTTACCAGCTATCGCGAGCATGCGCACGCGATTGCCAAAGGAATTTCGCCAAATGCGGTGATGGCCGAGTTATACGGTAAGGCCACCGGATGCTCCCACGGCAAAGGCGGCTCAATGCACATGTTCGATGCCAGCCTGAATTTCCTCGGGGGGCATGCCATTGTCGGCGGGCAGATTCCTCTGGCAACAGGCGTTGCTTTTGCTTCCAAGTACAAAGGTACCGATCAGGTAACCCTCTGTTTCTTTGGCGAGGCCGCTGTGAATCAAGGGGCGTTTCATGAATCATTAAACATGGCCCAGCTATGGAAACTTCCCTGCGTCTATATCTGCGAAAACAACCAGTACGGCATGGGTACTTCACTAGCGCGCGCTATGTCTCTTCAGGATGTGGCGCAGAAAGCTTGCGCGTATGACATGGCGTCTGAGTTCGTGGATGGCATGGATGTCCTCGCTGTGCTCCAGGCCACTAAACGCGCAGTTGAGCGCGCGCGCGCGCAATCGCTTCCGACCCTGATCGAATTCCGCACCTATCGCTTTATGGGACATTCGATGTCTGACCCCGGGAATTACCGGACGCGTCTGGAAATCGAAAAGCATCAGGAACGCGATCCGTTGAAGTTATTCCGTTCCACTTTGGAAGAAGAGAAAATTCTTGGTGACAAGGAATTCGCTGCGATCGAGGAGGAAGTAAAGGCTGAAGTCGAAAACGCCGTACGCTTTGCCGAAGAAAGTCCTGAGCCGGACCCCAGCGAACTCTACAACGACGTGTATGCGAACGACTGAGACATCAAGCTCTTTAGTTTTCCAAGAATATATTCTGGCACGATGAGGGTTTAATGGCTGTTATGACGATGCGCGACGCGCTGAACCAGGCGCTCCGCGAAGAACTGCAACGTGATGAAAATGTTTTCCTGATGGGCGAAGAAGTTGCCGCCTATCAGGGTGCCTATAAGGTCACGCGCGGGCTGCTTCAAGAATTTGGTGACAAGCGCGTAATTGATACGCCCATCACTGAATTGGGTTTCGCAGGCCTGGGAGTGGGCGCCGCCATGGCAGGTCTACGCCCGATAGTCGAGTTTATGACATTCAATTTTTCCATCCTGGCGACGGATCAGATAATCAACTCAGCGGCAAAAATGCTTTACATGTCCGGAGGGCAGTTCAAGATACCCATTGTCTTTCGTGGACCAGGAGGATCAGCCTTTCAAGTCTCGTCACAGCACTCGCAAGCGTTGGAATCCTGGTATGCGTACTTCCCTGGCCTAAAGGTGGTTATGCCTTCCACACCAGCAGATGCCAAGGGCCTGCTGAAAAGCTCGATCAGAGACAATAATCCCGTGATCTTTATCGAGCAGGAGCGCATGTATGGCATGAAGGGCGAGGTACCGGATGATCCTGAGCTGACTATTCCCCTGGGCAAAGCCGACATAAAGCGCGAAGGAAGCGGCGCCACAATCGTAGCCAGGTCACTGATGGTACCGCTGGCTCTGAAGGCGGCGGAAGAATTGGAAAAACAAGGCCTCTCTTGCGAGGTCATCGATCCCAGGACAATTCGGCCACTGGACATAGACACCATCATCGAATCGGTTAAGAAAACGAACCGCGTGGTCGTAGCTGAAGAGTCTCATCCTTTTTGTGGCGTAGGCGCCGAGATTAGCGCGGAGATCTCGGAACGTGCTTTCGACTACCTCGATGCCCCGGTACGCCGTGTTTCGGGCGTGGATGTGCCGATGCCTTATGCAAAGAATCTCGAGAACCTGGCTATTCCCGACGTTGCGCAAATTGTCGCGGCGGTGCGCGAAGTCGCTTATCTGAACTAACCTAACCATCCGGGATGTTAGATCTGCACTGTTTCGCTGGAAGGTAAACTGAATGGCAACTCAGGTGGTCATGCCAAAACTTTCGCCCACTATGGAGGAAGGCCAGCTATCGCGTTGGCTGAAGAAAGAGGGCGATCCGGTTTCCATGGGTGAACCCATCGCGGAGATTGATACAGATAAAGCCACGATGGAGATGCAGGCCCTCGGTAACGGCGTTTTGCGCAAGATTCTAATCAAGGAAGGCGAGAGCGCGCCGCTCGGTCAATTGATCGCGATCATAGGAGAAGCCGACGAAGATATTTCGGCCATGCTCAAAGGAGGGGCTCCAGCGAGTGGAGGAAAAGCCGCGGACGTTTCCCCGGCCCCAGAACCTTCCACTCAGCCGCAACAAACAGATGCTCCGACTAAGGCTGCAGGGTCCGCACCGGCAACTCAACCCCCCTCCTCTGATGGCAAGGCGACGCCGGCGAGCGCGCCCGCGGAAAGTGGCGGGCGACTGGTCGTCTCTCCGATCGCAGCCCGGATGGCGGCGGAGTCCGGCATTAATCTCGGTTCTGTTAAGGGCAGTGGTCCAGGCGGACGGATCATCAAGCGTGACGTTGAAGCCGCGTTATCAGCAGGTGGAACGGCGGGCAAGGCAGAAGCTGGCAGCCCCCAGCGCCAATCACGGGCCGTAAAGAGCGGCGCACCTGCGGAGGAATCGGTAATAAGGGGAGCCTCGCCGTTTCGCGACGTCCCGATGAGCGAGATGCGCCGCACTATCGCGCGCCGCCTGGTAACCTCTATCGGGCCAGTACCTCATTTCTTTCTTACGACAGAGATAGAGATGGACCGTTCCGCAGACTTGCGCGAGGCGCTCAAGGAAGTCTATCCGCAGCAAAAGATAAGTCTTAACGACATTGTCATTAAAGCTGTAGCCTGGGCCCTGATTCAGAATCCTGACGTCAACGCGTCCTTTCAGGACAAGGTTATTCGCTACTACGAGCACGCCGACATCGGCGTGGCCGTGGCCACTGACAACGGTTTGATAACTCCGGTCATTCGTTCTGCTGATCTGAAGTCGATAAGCGAGATTAACAGCGAAATCCGGGAATTGGCCGAACGCGCGCGGGCCCGCAAACTAACACCTGACGAGTACACCGGAGCAACTTTCTCCGTTAGCAATCTGGGAATGTATGGTATTGACGAATTTACGGCCGTCATCAATCCGCCCGAAGGCGCAATTCTCGCAGTGGGGGCAATGACGCCGAAGGCGGTGGTAAAGAACAACGAGATCTCGATTCGACAGATGATGCGCGTGACAATGTCTTGCGATCACCGTGTGATCGATGGCGCGGTCGGGGCAGAATTTCTGCAAGCATTCAAGAAGGCGATGGAGAATCCGCTTTACCTCGTCGTTCCCGACGCAGGATGACGTCAGGCTACTGACACTGCGTTGCGGCGAGTGCGATCAATCTTAGAGGAAACAGAAGACGGATCGGGCCCTTGCTCGATCCGTTTTTGTTGGGCATGGAACTCATGAAACGACGTTGGGGATTCACTCATAATCCCGGAGTGGCAAAGCAGTGACAAGTGGCACCGCCAAAGAACCCATTAGAGGGGGCACCAAACCTCACCTGGCCCTGATTATGGTGCAGATTATGTTTGGCACCTGGCCCCTCGTCGGTAAGGTGGTCCTGCGCTCCATCCCCAGCACCGGACTGGTGGCAATTAGAGTCGCCGGCGCCGCCATTGCTCTCACGCTCGTGCAGAAGATTGCGAACCAGAGGCGGAAGATCTCGCGGAAAGATCTGGGCTGGTTGGCACTATGCAGCGTCCTGGGCGTAGTCCTCAATCAACTGCTCTACCTAAAGGCACTATCATTAACCACTGTCATTAACTCCACCCTTCTGGCTACTACTATTCCAGTCTTTACCCTAATGGTGGGTGCAGCGTTGGGTTACGACCGGCTCTCCTGGCGCAAGGTAATTGGGATTGGCACTGCCGGGCTGGGCGTCATTTACCTGATCGATCCGTTTCGGGCCGAGTTTTCGCAGGCCACCACTCTGGGGAATGTGCTGAACGTAGCCAATTCCCTATCTTACGGCGCGTACATCGTGCTATCGAAAGACCTGGTGAAGCGTTACGGCGCCCTGAATGTTCTAACCTGGATGTTCATGATGGGATGTCTGATAACTACACCTGTCGGCGCTGTGGCACTGGCTCGAACGCCCTTGCTTGACCTGGGCTGGCAGGTTTGGCTTGGGCTGATCTACATCATCCTGGTACCCACCGTCGGCGCGTACTATCTAAATGCCTGGGCGCTGGCTCGTGTGGAGCCCAGCACCGTGGCCACTTACATTTACCTTCAGCCGGTGATTGCCTTTGCACTGGCCCCGGTGATCCTTGGTGAGGCCTTGAGCGCACGCACCGGGCTCGCCTGCCTGCTCATTTTCGCGGGCGTCGCCATTGTCATCTGGCGCGGGCGCGATCCTACGGTCCAGCAAGTAGCCGAACATCCGGAGGCGCTGGGGCACTAATTGGATTTTCGGTTAAGCCACAAAAGGTCGAAGCGCACGCCGCAAACCTAGGCCGCAACAGCGGTTTTATCTTGGTTAAAGCAGTTCAGAATTTCTTCAGAATCCAGGGTGTCGCGCTTCATCAGGCCATCGACCAGCAGCAGTATCGAAGCACGGCGTTCCGTGACGGCATCGCACGCTCGTTTCATCTGGTAGTTGACGATTTCACTGGTGGCTTTCTCGATGCGGTCGAGCAGCGCCTGGCTGCGCGGTTCGTCCGGTTTGCCCAGATGAATCGGCCCCAGCGGACTCATGCCAAACTCGGCGACCATGCGGCGCGCTATTTCCACGGCCCGCTCAATGTCGTTAGCGGCACCCGCAGTCATGGTCTGAAGCAGAATCTCCTCCGCAGCCCGACCGCCGAGTAACATGGCAATCTGATCTTCCAAATACTCGCGTTTCTTCATCCAGCGATCGCGTTCCGGCAATGACTGAGTTACACCCAGGGCCCGACCACGCGGCAGGATTGTTACCTTATGGATGGGGTCGGCATTCTTCACCGTGAGGCCAACCGCCACGTGTCCGGATTCATGCACCGCCGTTGCGTAGCGTTCTTCTTCGTCCATCAGGAAGCCCTGGCGCTCAGCGCCCATCAAGACTTTGTCGCGAGCATACTCGATATGCTTACGCGCAATCGCGTCAGAGCCATCTCGCGTGGCCGCGATCGCGGCTTCGTTCAAGAGGTTTGCCAGATCGGCGCCCGAGAAGCCAGGAGTGCCACGGGCAATCCATGCGAGATCGAGCTCGGGTTGCAGACAGAGTCCGCGCGCATGCACGTCTAAGATCGCTTCCCGCCCCCGCGCATCGGCCAGATTCACCGTTATTTCGCGGTCGAAGCGTCCGGGACGCGTCAGCGCATTGTCTAGTATGTCCGGACGATTGGTGGATCCAATAACCACCACCCCACACGACCGGTCAAAGCCATCCAGTTCGACAAGCAGTTGATTTAGGGTCTGGTCCTGATCCGCTGACGCGGAATCTCCGCCTCGTCCTCGTTGACGTCCCAGCGCGTCGATCTCGTCTATGAACACGACGCAGGGTGACAGCTTGCGTGCCTCTGCGAACAGCCGGCGTACACGTGCGGCGCCCAATCCGGCAAACTTCTCCTGGAAGCTCGATCCGGAAACTGAGAGAAAGGGAACTCCGGCCTCATTCGCCGCCGCTCGGGCCAGCAACGTCTTGCCGGTGCCCGGCGGGCCGGAAAGCAGAATGCCGCGCGGAGCGCGTCCACCCAGGCGGCCGAAACTTACCGGATCCCGCAGGAACTCGATCGTTTCGGACAGCTCTGCCTTGGTTTCGTCAACACCCGCTACGTCGTCGAAGTTGACGTCCTGCTTCCCGTTCGCATCCACGAGGCGGAAGCCACCGCCTCGACCACTCATACTGGCGTATACGCGCCATCCTACGAGTCCGAATGCAAAGAGTGTCAGAACAGGTATCAGCCAATTCAGCGTAGCGGCCACGGCCGCTGAACGCGAAGGATGGAATTCGACTGGCACGTTGTTCTTGCGAAATGTCTCCGCGATTTCCTGCTGGGCCGCCTGGTTAGTAACCACGGCCTGTGAAATCGCACCGTTGGTGGCGGTGACAGTTATGACTTCGCCTTCGACATTCAGGGACGCTACCGTCGAGGCCGCCCCCAGGGCGTGCAATTGGGTGTAATTGATAGTTTGCACGACCGGGCGACCGCGCTGATAAAGAATGACGGCACTGGTAGCCAGCAACAGCAGGAGTACAGCAGCGAGAGCGATACTTGTTCTGTGTGAAAGGGGACTTAGGCGTGGCAGAGGGGATGGCATGTTAGAACTCCATTTCAAATGGAAAAACGGGATCTCACGATTGAGACTGGCGGTTAAGTTAAGGAAAAGCGAGGAGCAACGGAAGGAAGCAACCCGCGGGGTCATCTTAATTTACGTTTGATGCCGGCGAGGGGAGGGTGGCGCCGACGCGGCCGGGAACAAATTTACCAGCCGTGACGAGCGAAGTCCAGCCAATATTCAGCGAATTGCTTGATTAAAAACAAAACAGGCTATGAGCTTATCCGGTGGCAGGTTTTCATACAAGCAGGCGCCTAATAGATTGCAAAATCATGCGCTGCAGAATTAGCTTCTACCACTAAGTAATAGAATAAATGCGCTTAGCACCGCCTATACCATCGGTTCCAAGGCTGGCACGGCCATTGCTCAAATGAACAATGAAGTTGGTGGACAACATTTTCGATATCTGAAGGTATAAGGAGGAAGCGCAATGCTTTGGACAATAATCGTAGTTCTTCTGATTTTGTGGCTACTCGGGTTTCTGGGTTCCGTGGGGGGCTCGCTGATTCATTTGCTTTTAGTTGTGGCTCTGGTGGTTCTTGTTATTAATCTGTTAACGGGACGGCGAACGGTCTAGACCCCAACGCCGCGCGAGATGGATCCGCAGCGGGCAGGTCGTGCGAAGGCTGAAGGTTCGCTAACCGATTTGATTTTCAGTCCTCACCCTTTTTCTGGTTGGACGTGCTGCCAACTATGGTGGAGATGTTAGGACTGGGCGCCGTGAGGCGCTTGGAAAGGAGAGCAAATCATGTTGTGGACGATTTTAGTGGTTCTCTTGGTACTGTGGCTCATCGGTGCCATCGCCAACGTTGGCCCGTTAATCCACTTGCTGCTCGTAGTGGCTTTGGTTGTATTCTTGATCAATCTGCTATCCGGGCGACGCACGGTATAGGTTTTAACTGCCGGCAACAGCAAAGAGGCATGGAGCGAAAGCTTCGTGCCTCTTTTTTTTAACGACCCTTCCTGCGTGGCGGCTCCTCGGTTTGCATTAGGGTTTGCATTAGGTTCGCGGGGGTCGTGTTCAATCGACCCACCGGATAGAGGTTGAGTTGCGAGTCTCGATATGGCGAGCGCGTATAGAAGAACTCGAGACGTTGTCGCGGGCTGGCGGCAAATTTCGCATCACTCGCCAGGCGCTGCTCGAATTCCTTTCGCAAGCGCGGATCCTTCGCCATCATCTCACGCGCAATCTTTTCCAATACATAACTCTCACCGAACTCTTTTTGTTCGAAAATGGCATTGAAGAATCCCCAGGCTACCAATGAATCCGGCCCGCCAGGCTCGAGCAAATGCACCGCCACGCGAGCTGCCGGTTGAGCCATTGGCACGACAATAGACCCGGCGGGAAACGTCCGCCGTTCCCGCACCGGCTCTGTCTTGAAACTCGCAAGAATGCGCCCTTCAAACGATGCGGAAGCAAACTTGACCTCACTAAAGCGGTAGGTTTCTATCTCCAGCGTAGATGCCCGGGCGAGGAGCTGTAACTTCAGGCCGTGCGCCTTAAGCACATCCACCACCGGGGTCCATTGCACGGGAACAATGTAGTAGAGGGGTGGGGCGACTGAAGCCGTGACGCGAAACTGATCATAAAGCGGCACGGTAATGTCTACAGGCTCCGTTCCATAGATAACTCTCAGCGCGCCTGACACGTCACTCATCTCGGTCGTGTACTTCACACCTTTCAACGGGTAGGGCCGTGATTGGTCAGTTAATTCAAAGTTCAGCGGATACAGTGGCCGGGAACCGGAAATACTGGCCTCTGCGATCGTTTGATCATCGGCCGCTCGAGCCGCATCTCGGAGACTGCCGGGATCGCGGTTGACCTCCTGCAGTAAGCCCACGAGAAAATCGTAAGTACCGCGGACGCGTGATCGATAATCCTTGAGCATATGCGTTTCGATCAGAAGCCCGGGTCGATTGCGAATAGCGGCGTACGCTGTGGAAAAGCGAGGCGTGCCACTAAAGTCGGACACGCCCCTGGTCAAGTCGCGATTATCACGAAACTCAAGATACAGCGACAGTAGATTGCCTTCTTTTTCGGCTGACGCGACAGCCCGACGATCAATGGCTTCCCTTTCCCATTCGAGGATCGAAGCGGGCACCCCCTGATGGTGTTCGTATTGATAAGTGACGTTGTAACGAAAATCCGCGCCATCGGTAACATGGCAATCCACAAACAAGTCGGGGTTCCACTCATTCCAGAGCCGGAGCCAGGATCGCGTTTCCGGCGCATCCGCTTTCATGTAATCGCGATTGAGATTTAACCTGGTGCTGGTGGTGCGCCATCCCATCTCGCGCGGGCCGTTCTGATTTATGCGGTTGTATGGCCCAAAGCGTTCGTGACCGTCCGTGTTGTAAATCGGAATAAACAGAATCACCGCATGGTCGAGCAGCGCTTCCCGCGTTTTCGTGATCCCGATATCTCGGAACAGTGCAAGCCCTGCATCCTTGCCATCAGACTCGCCGGCGTGAATGCAGGCCTGAACAAGAATGATGGCCTTGCCGGCATTGCGAGCTGACGATAGTGTGAATGTTCCGCCCTTAGCGGCTATGAGGAGTGGTAACTCGCGGCCTTCGCCGCTTTTGCCGAAGCTGGTGAAGCGAATCAGCGGCGAGGCTGCGTCGAGCTTGCGGGCAAAAGCAATCGTCTCGTTGTAGCGAGGGGTTTCGCGATAGTCGGTCCTTTCAGAGAAGGTGAGCCACTCGCCCGCCACCAAACTCGACTCGCTTTGTGACCTCGCGAGAGTCAAGCACGCCAGGACGAGCAAGGCCAGGAAAAAGCCCCGCCGGCACACGGGCCAGTGATTCATTTTATTCTCCGTTAGACGAGGTGTGCTGAGATCTGAACTGCCCGGTGTTTTAGTTAGCTGTGGCCCGGCAAGCTACTCTGGCACTGCCGGCAGGCTGCGCGACGTTTGGCATTCAACGTACCGCACGTCCCGCAGCGATTATACATATTGCGCGCGAACCAGTTGGTTATGAGCGCACTGGGAATGAGAATGGCGACGAGTACTGCCAGACTCAGCAGCGTATCCTTCACTCTTTGTGTTTGCCCTTCACGCTGCGGTAATAATTCTGTCCGCGCTGATAGCCCGCTTTGAAACTTTCCTGGGCGTAGTCATCAGCGTGTCTTTCGCGTAAGGTCTCAGTCGCTTCGTCGTAGCCCCGGTCGCGCACGGTCGGATGTATGGCAGCCTCAAATCCCCGGCGGTAGATGCGTTCATCCTTGCTGAAGTCTTTGCCCTGGCCGGTGTATTCTTCTTCTTCGGCGCTACGCAATCCAATCCACCACTCTTCGCGCGCCGCATCGATGCTCTCCGCGCCCGTGTCGGCCAGTACATGACGCCCGCGCTCAGCCACGTCGGCGTCTTCAGCAAATCCAATCACCACTGTGCGTCCTCGTCTTAACGCGTCTTCGTAGACGAACAGTTCGTCGCGCGGCAACCCGTCCGCCAACCGGCCTTCCATTGCTCGGCCCGCAACGGCCCCTGTCGCTGCGCCGCCAATGCCCAGAATCGCTGCGCCCAACAGTCCGGCGGCGATTACCGGGCCGACACCAGGGACAAAGAAGCTGGCAGCTATGAGCCCCAATTCGGCGCCTCCCGCAACTCCCAGAGCTCCGCCCACTGTAGCGCCCAGTGCCTTACCCATGCCGGGTTGCTCACCTTCGGTGGTGTGTACTTCAGCCAACCGCTCATCGGAAGCACCCGGAGCAAGCAGTGTTAGCTTTTCATAAGGAATACCAGCTCCCTGCAAACTGGTTAAGGCCTGCTCCGCATCGGAGCGCGAATCGAAAATCCCCACGATCGTTTCCATGTCATTCCTCCTGAAGAATTTGGCCCACAGTTTTGATCGTTTAGGTGTTAACTATCAAGCGTTCTATGGCTTCGACACGAATCGTTGAGAAAAAGAGCATGGCTATGTTAAGGTGTCCCCCGATAGACAAGAGATTCATCATCGGTCTTTCAAACAAAACATGTTCGATATCATAGAAAAACATTGGCCCATGTCAGTAGGCGATGGCAAGGCGACCCGAAAGAAGAAGCCTCGCATTCTGGCTATCACGACAGATTGCTGCACTGGCTGCGCGGGCTCGCCCGCTTGCATCGAGTACTGCCCCATTGAGGCCTGCATGTTTTGGGTCCCCGATGAGGACCATCCGCCCTTTGGGCGCATAGAGGTTGATTCCTACCTTTGTATTGGTTGCCAGAAATGCACCAGCAAGGGACCTGACGGCGCGTTCCTCGACGGTTGTCCCTGGGATGCGATCGAGATGGTGCCCACAGAAGACTGGGAGGCCATGCACGGCATCAACCTGCCGGATGCCCCGCCCGCGCCACCTGCTGTCTGACCACAAGATTAATTTGCGATGCCAACGCGGCTCTGGATGGTCTTAACCGTCAGAGCCGCTTCTGCTTTTATCTTTGCCGACATGTTCCTGGTGTAGTCGGCTATCGCTACCACGTCTTCGCGGCCACCCACAAATCTCAGCGCCAGCAAGGCCTCCGAAACGCTACGTTCGTCAGGAGCCAACGAGACGATGGGCTCGTTTGCGCGAACCTGTTTGCCCTCCGGCGTGAAAATCTTATCAATCGCCCCCGGCAAGGGAGACCGCACTTCCGTAAGACTGCCACCCTCGCCTCCGATGCGGGCCAGCAACGTGCCCACGCTGACAGTTGAGCCCGTTGACAACGAGCTTTGCAGGACGCCATCCATGGGAGCAAGGACCTGGAACGGTTGGAGGACGGCAAGCAGCTCACGCCGGCCGCCGGCGTCACCGAAACGGGTGATGCCCAGAGCAGCATTGCGCCTCACGATTGGTTCGGAATCCTCCAGCAGTCTGGCCAGCGCGGCGTGAAATTCTTGCGTCGTATTGTCCTGGCCCATCACCCAGGCGGCAGTTTGCCTTATCTCCATTGTCTTGCTTTGGGCAAGGTGGGCTATTTGCGGGTACCAACGCTTAACTCCGGGATCTCCCGCCTCAATGCGCGCTTCAATTTGCGTGAGAGCGTGTTGCACGTGGCGCGGGCTACTTTCCTCCGCCAGGTATTTGCTGATGTCATCGTCCGAAAGGTTGCGTCCAAACCATGTGAAATACCACGCCAGGAAGGGCGCAATAATAAATAGGGCCGCAACTATGGCTAGCGGAAGAGGCGAGCGCCGCCGCGCCTTAGGCGGGGAAATGGATTCCGCCGCAGAAGCGCCATCTATGAGCACAGGCCCGCCGGAACCATTGCCGGGAAAATCAGAGTGACGGGTAGGCATGATAAAGCATGAAGTAAACGATGACGCCGGTCACAGACACATAGAGCCACAGGGGAAAAGTCCAGCGGGCAATTCTTTTGTGCCTGACGAAGTCTCCGCGGGCGGCGCGGTACGCGGTAATCAACACCAGCGGGACTATAGCGATGGCCAGGACTATGTGACTAATCAGGACTGTAAAATAAAAAGGCCGCACGATTCCCTGACCCAGAAAGCGGGTATCGCCGTGGTAGTAGTGATATGTCAGATATGAGATCAGGAACACACTCGAGGTAATCAGCGCCGCCACCTGACAATTGCGGTGTGCTCGTACTCGCAGACGCTTGATGAAGTAGTAGCCGCTCAGGAGAAACAATGCGCTGGTGGTATTGAGGCAGGCATTGAGATGGGGCAAAACTGAAATGTCGCCGATCATGAATGGGCCTTACTGTGCAGACTTTCCAATCCGTGCCCAATCTGTGCTGTGTCCCGCTGGATTGCCGGCGATTGTTGGCTGGGCAAACCTTACTGCTTCGGTTTCGTCTTCATGTCGGCGACCATTCTCCTGACATCGGGAGGCATCGTTCTGCCTCTGGCATCCGTGGTCACTCCTGTGTCTCCTGCCGCTGCCGCCCCCGCCTTGCCGGCGCCACGCCCGCGGAAAGGAACACGAATAACGCCGCGGGACATCATGTCCAATCCCGGAACAGCCAGGAACAAGCCCGCCAACATCAGCCACACCAGAGTTATGAACAGGCTGTCGGTGGAAAAGAAACTGCCTTCGGACAAAAAGTTCAAGACAGCCAGGGCTATAAAGGCGAGGGCAATGAGCACGCAGATCAGGTTCAAGATCCTCGTGCCGCGCATCGAGTTATCGTCCGCTTGCATTGTTGTGTCCATCGTTCTTTAGTCGCCCGTCAACTTGCGGCCAACGGTCCTCAATGTTTTCCCTTGGGCGCGGCCTGCCGACGCTCAGACATCTCTTCATAACCGCAGCGCTCGCACTGCCAGACCGGGAAGGCATCGGCCTGGTTGGCGGCGGCTTGATAGACGGCACGGTTCGAGGGAATTATTTTGCCGCCGCAGTTTGGGCAAGCTCGGCCGCGCACGGTGCGCACCTCGATATCCAGGCCGAGCGGGTTTTCCTCATCAATGAGCGCCGTAGTCATTCGTCAATCACATCGTCTTTCCCGCCCTTGCGATACCGGTAGGCCACAATGAATATGGAGCAAAAGATTGCCACCGGCGGAGTCAGCAGGATCAGCACGCCAAGGTTAAGTCCCCGCACGAAGGCAGCATTGTTTTGCACGGATGCCCGGCACATCGCGCACTGCGCCTCGACCGGAGCGACGGTAAACAACACGGCCGCCACCAGCGCAGTTATGACTAAAAACACATTCACAGTGCGCAAGCGAACCTTCAATGCGGGGCCTCCGTTGCGGGCGGCGTCTCTTTTAGCGGAACCCGCAGGTTCATTGAACGGAAACTGTCGGGGAAAAAGACCCCCAGCAAGCAAATGCATATTACCAACGCCGGCACCAGAGTTAGAACCAGAGTCAGCCGTTCAAATCTCAAGTGCATAAAGTACGCGACGATCAGGGCCGCTTTAACAATGGACAGCCCCATCAGTATCGTCAACATGTAGAAGAGTGGCAAATGAATATAGCCGAGGAACACCTCGACTCCCGTTATTACCAGCAACCAAACCCACACTGAAATGAAGAGCTTGTTGCTGCCGGCGAAATGCTCCGCCTCTGTTGCATGTGCGGTCATTCTTCTCCTCCTGCTTCCGCTAGATGCTCAGTGAGCTACTTTTCCGACATCAATCGACAACAGATAGATTAACGGGAAGACAAACATCCATACCAGATCGACAAAGTGCCAGTAGAGCCCGCTAATCTCGATGTCTTCATGTTTGAGCTTTTTGACGCGCAAGGCTACTACCAGAAGATATACGGCGCCGGTGATGACGTGAAACATATGCAGGCCGGTGATGCCGAAAAACGTGGCGCCAAATAGCGGGGTGGCGCCGGGCCACCGCTCCGCCCATTCGTGAGGCAGCGCAAACGGCCGCAGCCCTTCGTCGATCAGGTGCTTCCACTCGATGCCGTGCAGGATCACGAAGGCCAGACCGAAAACAATAGTCAGCAGAATCCACTTGCGCGCTTTCTCCAGGTCTCCGCGAGCTGAGGCAGAGACGCCCATTACCATCGTCAAACTCGACGAGAGCAGGCACAGAGTCATGATCGAGGAAAAGACTATGCTGGGAGCAAAAGGGAAAGGCGTGGGCCAAACGTTTGACGCGCGCACATACGCGTATCCGATCAGCAGGGAGGAGAACGTCAGCGAGTCAGAGACAATAAAAAGCCACATGCCGAGCTTTCTATGGCCTACCCGATACGGCAGTATGCCGCCACCCCAATCGCCTGTTACCAGATCCGCGCGTGCTTCAGTACTCACCTGTCACCTCCAGAAAGTGGCACAGACTTCGGTCTGTGGTTCGACTTGAATACGAAGTAAGTCTTTCTAATTTACACAGCAACACAGACTGAAGTCTGTGCCACTCATTGCCAAAAGAACAGCAGCAAGAAAAGGTAAACCCAAAGCCCATCCATGAAATGCCAGTAGAGCGAAACCGCGCCGGCCGCCCCTACCCGCTTTGATTCCTCAGCAACGTTTTTCCTGCGACGGCGCGTCCGCAGCAGTAAATAAGCAAGGGCAAGTATTCCGCCGAACAAGTGCACGCCGTGCACCGCCGTTAACAGATAAAAGAAAGAGCTGTGCGGATTACTGGAGAGGTAAATTCCCTGCCCTACCAATTGTCGCCACGCCAACAACTGCGAAACAAGGAAAGCCAGGCCGAGTATCGTGGTGGCAATCAACCATCGTCCATAGCCATCGTCCTGCTGCCGCTTCAAGGCCCGGCGGGCTCCTGCAAGAGTCACGCTGCTAACTATGATGACCAGCGTGCTGAGCCAGAGTACGTTCGGGATCGCAATCGGACGCCAATCGTTGGCCGAGGCTGTCCGGACGATGTACGCGCTGGTCAACGCAGTAAAAAGCATCACGATCCCGGCCAGCGCTACCCACATACCCAGGCGATAACGGTCAGCGTAGAAACGCATAGGGTCAGCGCCACCCCTGGCGCCGCCGCCATTGCGGTGACCGTTACCAGGCCTCGGCCCACCACCGATTCGCTGGTCGATTACCCGTTCAGTGCTTGTGACCGTCGTGGCCATTACCGCCTGTCTCCCCTGCTCCCGGCGAGTGAACCGGCGCCTCAGCCGTCGGAGGCTCCGTTTGCATTGTGAAGTCCTTAGGCGCGCCGGGCACCGCGAACTCGTATGGCCCGCGATAAACCGTCGGCGCAATCCCCTTAAAGTTGTCGTGCGGCGGCGGCGAGTCAGTAATCCACTCCAGCGTCGTTGCATCCCATGGATTTGGACCGGCGACCTTGCCCTTAAACATGCTCCAGAACAGATTGAAAAAGAAAACAAACTGCACCGCCACAGTCACAATGGCTGCGATGGAAACCAACAGCACCAGCGGATGCAGAGTTGTCAGAAACTCATATTCAGTAAACTGCGCGTAGCGTCGCGGCATGCCGACGATACCCATCATGTGCATGGGCACGAAGATGGTGTACACGCCAACGAAGGTAATCCAGAAATGAAACTTGCCCAGACCTTCGTTCATGAAACGGCCGAACATCTTTGGGAACCAGAAGTAGGTCGCGGCAAACATACCGAAGATTGAAGCCACCCCCATCACCAGGTGGAAGTGAGCCGTCACGAAGTAGGTGTCATGCATGGGCAGGTCGAGCGAGGTCTGGCCCAACACCAGCCCGGTAATGCCCCCCGCCACAAACAGCGAGACAAAACCGATGGCGTAAAGCATTGCCGTGGTAAAGCGAATCCTGCCACCCCAAAGTGTGCCCAGCCAGTTAAAGGTCTTGATGGCCGATGGGACGCCAATGGAAAGCGTGAGAATCGAGAACGCGATCGCCGAGTAGGGGCTCATGCCGCTTATGAACATGTGGTGGCCCCAGACGAAAAAGCCCAGGCCACCAATGGCAAAGATCGCGAACACCATCGCCCGATAGCCGAATACCGGTTTCCGGGCAAAGGTGGCAAGGATATGCGAGGTCGCGCCCATACCCGGCAGAATCGCGATGTAAACTTCGGGGTGGCCAAAGAACCAGAACAG
>JBDTOI010000039.1:0-28150 GCA_039933315.1 Pyrinomonadaceae bacterium | reverse complement strand
ATCTGGGAATCACTTGCCATCACTGCCGCCATGATGCCGGCGCCAAGCAGTCCCGCCAGCCAGAAGGGTGCGTACCGTTGCAGCAGTAACATGATCACGTCATCGCCGGCTGCTTTCTCGCGCAACTCATCACGCGCTTCAGGCGCCATCGTTTTCCCTTGTGTCGCCAGCACGCGGCGCGCTTCCTGTTTGGCTTTTATCTGCGGCACGTCGGTAACCCGATTCGCCATCACTCCCAAAAACACACATGGCAGCCAGATAGCCATGATGCAGAGGGGATAGAAAATGACAGTCTTCTTGAACTGGCTCATCTTCCGCGCCGTGAGACAGAAAATCAGTATGTGCGGGAAGGCGATGGCAGAGAGCGGAATGAAAGTGTAACTAAAGAAATAGAGCGGCGAAATCCGTTCCCGCGTTAAGAGCGCCGAAAAAGCCGGTGACGCAAGCATACCCTGCGTCGCGGTCTTAAATCCTCCCATGCCCGCGCCAATGACAATTAGCGCGATGGCGCCAAACAGCAGGAAGAGAACGGTCTGAAATGTATTGACCCAGGCCGTCCCGCGCATGCCGCCAAAAAAGACGTAGCTCATCACCACCATGGCCACGATGGCGCCGCCAAACCAGTAAGGCACCAGTCCGCCGCTGATGGTGTGCAGGGTCGTGCCGCCTCCCATAATGCCGATGACGATGTAGGGAATGAGCAACACGGCCTGCACTACAAAAATTACGGTGCCAATGTGGCCACACTCCCAGCGATCGCGAAACATCTGCACCGGGGTCATGAACCCGTGCTTCTTGCCCAGGGCCCACACGCGCGTGCCGATAAAGAATATTGAGAGCGGGATAACCAGTGCCGACGACGAGGCCATCAGCCCGAAGGTGACGATGCCGTTGGAAAAAGCATGGCCGGACGACCCCAGAATGGCGAAGGCAGTCATGTTGGTGCCGAAAAGAGAGAAGAGAAATACGAAAGGCCCGAGCGAGCGACTGGCCAGGAAATAGTCTTCCGCTTTTTCTTTACCTTTGGCTCGACGGAAAGCGAAGATGCCGATGTACAGGACGACAGCCAGGTATATGAAGACGACGATGGCGGGTATCACTTGGCGGAGTCCTCCTCTGGTTTAGTTTGTTCTATCTCGGTTTCGAGATGAGCGGGCCAGGCAAAGGTGACCAGGGCCCACAGCAACAGTGAAGCTGCGACGCAAAAGCAGGCCTGGTAGAAAAGCCCTATGGGAACGAAACCAAAAACCAGTGGGTAGGGCGTGCGCCAGTTCCAGAAGTCCTGGTGCAAAGCGTAGAGAGCGATAACAGCAACGACGAGCAGGATTCGTTTCATAATAGTTTGATGGCCGGTTGAACCGGAGTCTGAAAACTTAAAACAAGCCTAGCCGCAGACAACTGTGGGAGACCGCCCTGCATGGTCCATAAGTCTGGAGTGTCACGAGATACTAACTCAGGTGAGGAAAAAGGTTAAGCAGTAATAAGGTGCTCACAAGAACTATTATTTCGTGTGCGTTCGTGTAGTTTAGTGTGATTTCGTTGATCGTGTGATTCCGAGTCCAAGGCACACGATCCACGAAATCACACCAAATCTCACCAAGCCACACGAACCAATGCCTATCGCGCGCAAGCTTGCTCCGCCCCGGCGCCTATGTCAGAGTCTGCGCTACCGGCAGTTATTCGTTAAGGTAGGCATGCATTGTGCGGGCACTACAGTCCGGTGGAGGTCAGAAGTATGAATCTCACAATACTCTCATTTTTATTCGCGCTCGTTTTGTGGGCGCCGGCGTCCTGCGATCAGAAGGCGGCGGCGCCTTTGAAACAGGAGTTTGATCTCAGGTTGGGTCAGAGCATTGTGGTCGGGGCCGAACGGCTGAAGATTAACTTCGTGTCGGTAGCAGAGGACTCGCGCTGCCCGGAGGGTGCGCAGTGCATCTGGGCCGGTAACGCGAAAATCGCGCTGACGCTGCGGAAAGGTAACGCCAAGCCGTCCTCAATTGAATTGAATACAGGCGTGACCCCGCAACAAACTTCCTACATGGGCTATGAAATCAAACTAACCGCCTTAAGGCCGCACCCTAAGGTGAATGCCGGAATCGACAGGAAGACTTATGTCGCGACTCTGATAGTTAGTAAAGATTAACGGGCATGAAATCTCGTGGATATTAGCCGGCGCACGGCGCTCTGGAACGGTTCCCCAGAGCGAGAAGCTGTGCAAACTCCTTAACGGACCATGCGCTCCCATGCTCCTCCAGGCCGACTCACTTCCTGATCAGATGGCAGCGCTCGGCGCCGGCAGTACCTACCATATTGCTGTGGTGTCGCCTGCCGGGCTGACTACGATGGTTAGCTCTAACCATGTCACCAGCAAACCGGAAGAGCTCGCTGAAGAGGTTGCCAATGTGCTCGAAAGACTTGCGCCCATTTGGGCTTGATGGACGGTTAGTCTTAAAGACGTGGGCAGCCTATCGTCTCCAACGGGGCAGCCTTGCCGCCCGATGTGCATAGCAACCCCAACGGGGTTGTGACCTCCAGCCCAGGGTTGCCGCCGCGGCTACCCTGGGTAACGAGTTGTTGATTGGTCGCAACCCCAACGGGGTTGTGCCAGCCGCACCGTGGCTTGCCTATTCTTCGGGAGTGTAAAGCTGAGGGAAGCAAGGTTGGGCTCGATTGGATTAAGCCGGCATCGCTCGGAAAAACGGCACAACCCCGTTGGGGTTGGAAACTGTTCATGCGTGGTGACCCAGGGTAGCCGAGGCGGCAACCCTGGGCTGGAGGACACAACCCCGTTGGGGTTGGGGCCCCATACTGTGACGGGAAGCAATTTCTTTCAGTCAGCTCTTTGTTTTGACTTGAGATTGGATAGCAGAATCAAGGCAAGTGTTCCAAGCCTCGCAGCAGCGCCGCTGTGCTTTGCACAAAAACTCTTATTTCGTGTTCTTTCGGGTGGGTAGTGTGATTTCGCGGAACGTGTGGCTCCGAATCCTAAGCACACGATCCACGAAATCTCACGAAGCAACACGAACCAATGCTGATCTTATGCGTCTCAGTGGTCCGCTTCGAACTGGCCGACGACTTTTCTGTGCAAAGCCGCGCCGCTTATATTCTCGTCGCTCCGCCGCGCCTTACAATCCGATCATTGCTACTTGACTCTCAGGTTCCCTGAAGCAGGACATGGCCGGCTTAAGCGGCCGGGTCACCAGTACTGGGCAAGGCGCCTGGCGTAATACTCGATCCACATTCGATCCGAACAGGGCCTGCATCCCGAAACCTGCCCCGTGCGCCCCCAGGCAGATGAGATCAATCTTGTTCTTTTCCGCGTAACTGAGAATTTCGCGATAAGGTTGGCCTTCGCTGACAGAGTGTTTGACGTTGCACCATAGATGCGCCTCTGGCGGCACCGCCCTCTGCAAGCGGTGCGCCGCCTTGTGATAAGTCCCCTCGCGTCCCAGTGGATACCAGGAAATTTCCGATTCCTGTAGAGAGAACGGGGGCAATACGTGAAGTAAATGCAACTCGGATTGGTACTCCTGGGCGAACGACAGCGCGTAGTTCAGCGCTAACTCGGAATAGTCGGAAAAGTCGTAAGCTACCAGAATGCGTTTGAGGTCGATTCTGGTGTCCAGGCCTGTGACCCAATCTCGTTCATCGGTGTGCATCACCAGGACCGGGCAGGGTGCGGTGCGGGAAACAGACTCCGCGGTCGAGCCCAACAGAGCGGCCCGATGCGGCCTGCGGCGCGAGCGCATGACGATCAAGTCAACGCCATAGCGGGCGGCTTCGTTCACGATCGCCGCGCCGGCGTCGTCACCGGTAATGACCAGACTCTTCCAATCGAGGCCAACCAGATCAACGGAACCCGAATGCTTCTGCAACGCTTCTCTGATCGCCAGGGCCGATTCATCATGAGCACCCAGCCCCGCCGAACCATCGCCGCCCGGCTCACAGTGCAAAAGAATCAGCTCAGCGCCATATGCGCGCGACAAGGCTATCGCATAACGCAGGGCCTCGTCGGAATCCGGTGAGAGATCAGTAGGACAAAGTATGCACTCGATTTTCATAAAGCTGTTCCAGGGTTGGCTGCCCCCTGCCTCCTGACACTGCTTGAGCAACGATTGTGCCGCAGTGAATCTGCCCATTTACAGTGATCCAACGCCGGCAGCTGCGAATAATCCCCTAATCATCACGGGATATTCCGCAGTCGGTGGCCGATGCAATCGCCTTCATAGCATTAACTCAGGCGTTTATTGGCCCTTTCCCCGCGGAATAGGTCTTGCTCCGCAGGGCACTGATAATGCAAAGCCAAATCACAATCGCTCACATTCCATTGCTACCGGCAAATTCTTCTGCTCATAAGACACCGGCGCGGCTCAGACAGTTGAAGCACATGATTGGCAACACACCGCTGCTGGCCATTCGGTTCAGGTTCCGGGGGAAAGAGCGTGTCATCTATGCCAAGGCTGAACAACTGAATATGACCGGCAGCATCAAGGATCGGATGGCTTTTCATATTCTGAAGAAGGCCTACGGCGAGGGCCGGATACGGCCCGGAGATACGATCGTCGAAGCCACCAGCGGCAACACGGGGATTTCCTTCGCCGCCATAGGGCGGGCGTTGGGCCATCAGGTCGCCATCTTCATACCCGACTGGATGAGCCAGGAGCGGGTAGCTTTAATCCGAAGTCTGGGCGCGACAATCGTTCCGGTTAGTCGTAAGGAAGGCGGGTTTCTTGGCAGTATCCGCATGACCGAGGAGCTCGCTCAACGCGAGCAACATATTTTCCTGCCCGCACAGTTTGGCAACGTGGCAAACGTCGAAGCTCACGAACGCACGACCGGGCCGGAAATCTGGTGGCAACTGTATTCGCACTCGATCACGCCCGATGCCTTTGTCGCCGGCGTCGGCACCGGCGGCACAGTCATGGGCGTGGGAAGATTCCTGCGGCAGCGCAATCCCGCGATCAAAATTTATCCGCTCGAGCCCGCCGAATCGCCGACGCTCTCCACTGGACGCAAGGTGGGCCGGCATAGGATTCAGGGAGTCTCCGATGAATTCATTCCCGCCATTCTGAGTCTTGCAGAACTCGATCCGGTGGTCAGTGTGCCGGATGGGGATGCGATCCTGATGGCCCAGAAACTCGCCGCCGGCCTGGGCTTGGCGGTGGGAATTTCATCGGGAGCCAACTTCCTGGGCGCCTTAATGGCGCAAAACGAACTCGGCGCCGACGCTGTGGTTACAACTGTATTTCCCGATGACAACAAGAAGTACCTCAGCACCGATCTGCTTCGCGAAGAGCCGGTGAAGGCCAACTACCTTGCCCCGGAGATCGAGCTGCTGAGCTACGAAGCCTTCAAGCGAGAATGCTACAACTGCTTTGATGGCGAAGAATGACTAGCGAGGAAGATTTTGGAAGGTCACTGGGAAGACTTGCAGTCAGGAAGGCGGGCTTGCCCCCGCTCTTTTCCCCATTTGAGTCGCATGAAAGAGCGGGGGCAAGCCCCCTTCCTGACTGCAAGTAGGGAGTGGGGAGGTTAAGACTAAATCTTGAGTATCAGGTTCAATTGGGAGGATTAATCATGAATTCATTAGCAACTAAAACGGTGCGCGAGCTGGCTCTGGAGATTCCGGGCGCCACCCGAGTGTTCGAAAAGATGGGCATCGACTATTGCTGCGGCGGTGAACGGTCGCTCGCCGATGCGTGCACAATCGCCGGCGTAACATTTGCAGACGCGCAGAAGTCGCTGGAACTCACAAACGCTGCCACTGCGGACTCGGACGAGCGAGACTTTCAGAAAACAACCCTCGTAGAGCTTATTGACCACATCGAGGCAAAACATCACAGTTTTACCCGTCTTGAGATTGGCCGGTTGAAGGCATTGCTGGAAAAGGTTTGCCTGGCCCACGGGGAAAATCATCCGGAGCTTTTGAGAATTAATCTGTTGTTCCGCGAGTTGGGCGCCGATCTGGAAACTCATATGACGAAAGAAGAGCAAGTGCTTTTCCCTTACGTCATCAGAATGGAGGCCGCGGCAAAGCAGCAAATACCCTTGTTCCGGCCACCATTTGTCACCATCGCCAATCCGGTGCGCATGATGATGTTGGAACACGATCGCGCTGGAGAGTTGCTGAAGGAGATCCGCGCCCTAAGTTCAAACTACATTCCACCCGCCGATGGCTGCCTGAGTTACCAGACTCTCTACACCGCGCTGGCAGCGCTGGAGAAAGATCTCCACCAGCACATTCACCTGGAGAACAACATTCTGTTTCCCAGAGCGGTGGAAATGGAACCGGCAGTCGACGCCGTCCTGGTTTCCTAGCCCACCAGGCAGATTCTGTGACTACACTTTGTAGGGGCGCCACTCCGTGGGCGCCCCTCTTTCACACCTATCCGGGGCGCGCCAGGGTGGGCTCACCCGCGACCAGGGGCGCCCACGGAGGGACGCCCCTACAAAAGCCGCGATGGTTCGCTCGACGAGATAAATCAAGACGCGAGCGCGGGGGCGATAGGTGTGACACCTTCCGGAACTTAGTGCGAATGGTTGGCAGATGCTGACTTCAGGTACTCGGCCCGCAACAGAAAACTGCCTTCGGTGACGATGCGCTCTCCTACAGCCAACCCTTCCACGACGGGGTAGCGGCCGTTGACTTCAGGGCCAAGTCGGACTGGCCGCATTACAAATACGTTTGGCTCTTTGGTCGCCACAAACACCACCTGCTGGTTGTTGATGTTCTGGACTGCAACCTTTGCCACGGTGGGCACCGTAGCCTCCGCCCCACCCACGGTCGCAAACGCCACGTTCACGTACATGCCAATCTTCAGCTGCTGGCCGGGGTTTGCCAGTTCGACGCGAACCTGCCCTGTGCGCGTGGCCGTATCGAGAGTCGGATCCACGTATGAGACCCGCCCACGAAAGATCCGCCCGGGATAAGCTTCGCTGGTAATGCTGGCGCCACTCCCGACCCTAATTCGTCCCAGGTCCTTCTCGTAAACCTGACCCACAACCCAAACGCTGGAAAGGTCGGCAATACGCAAGATCTCCTTGTTCGCTTCCACCACTTCACCCGGATTCGCAGAGCGGGCAATGACCGTTCCTGTGCCGGGAGCAGGCAGCGAGACCTCCGAGCTGATCTGCGATGATGATTTGAGCCCACTCACCTGCTGCCGGCTCAGACCGAGCAATAGAAGCTTTTGTCTCTGGGCAGCGACTTCGGCCTCTGCTGTTTTTAACCTGGTCGTGGCCTGTTCCAACTCTTCCCGGCTGGCGGCGCCGATTTCCAGCAACCGGATGGTGCGTACATGATGCTTGTGATGTTCTTCCAAATCAGCAAGCGCCGCCAGGTAACTTGATTGGGCCATCGCCAGTTCGTTGCTGAATACCACCGCGAGAGGCTGACCCCGCCTGACGTTTGCGCCCAACTCGACATTAACGCGACGCAAAATGCCCCCCACCAGAGAGACAACCGGCGTCGTGCGATATGCGTTTTCCCGAACCGTGCCCGTGGCCATCTGATTACCGGTGCTCTCGCCTACCAGTTGTTCGCCTACCGCTTCGATTTTGATTCCTGCACGAGTAACCATTTCAGGCGCGAGAGTTAGTATCGTCTCGGCCGGAGCGGCCGGCGCACCGGCATCCGGCTGTTCCAGCGAGATATTGCGTGGAGCTGGCACGGGGCGACCGGCGCCACTCTTACCTGGTCCGAAAAACAACCAGGCGGCAACCGCAGCAACTATCAGAACTGCGAGCACAGCCGTGACGGTTAGCAGATGCTTGCGCCGCACAGCGCCCGCTTCAAGCTTGTGCGCCAACTCTTCGGCAGTAGGCTCCCTTTGAACTTTTAGTCCTTCTGGGTCACTCATTTTGTTATCAACTCCGGCGAGGCTGACGCTCGCGAGATGTCTACCCGGGCAAGGTAAGTCGCCAGTAGAGCGTCTATGTACTCATTTTCAAGTTCGATGTATCGGCGTTGCTCGGTGATGTAATCGAGCAGTGTCTTCGACCCGAGTTCGTAAGTCTGTCGTATCACGTCCAGATTCGTGCTCGCCTGTTCTTTGACACCTACCCGGTAGATCTCCATTGCGCGCACGGCCCGTTCGTACTGCGCGTAAGCGACAGCCACTTCGCGGCGTATCGTCAGCTCAGTAAACTCGCGGCGTCGCCTGGCGGCATCCACGTCCGCAACTGCTGCTGCAATCGCGCCCTGGTTCTTATTCCAAACCGGAACGCTAATCGTTACTCCGAAAGTAAGAAAGTTGAAAACGCCCTGAACAGGCTGCAACTGATTAGCGTCATTGATCCCAAAAACGGGAAAGCTTGAATTCATCCGCTGGTAGCCGGCATTGATACTGGCGTCCGGCCTGCCGGCGGTGCGCGCCTCTACGATCCTCGCTTCCGCCAGTCTTTCAACTGCACGCGCCAATTCCAGGTCGGGACGAGCATGCAAAGCTTGCTCAGTAGCTTCAGCGATTGGCTTGAGAGGCGCGATCAGATTAGTAAGATCACCACGAAGCCGGAGGGGTTCAGTGGGGGGCATGCCGACCAGATTGCGCAATTCGAGCAGGGCGATTTCAACTTTGCCTTCGTTCATCTCACGGACCGATCTCAAACGGTTAACTTCAACCAGGACCATGTTCTGCTCAAGCGGCGCCGTTCGACCCTCCTCCACACGCGCCTCAATCAGCCGGTAACCGCGCCGGCTGTTAGTGAGCAACTCTTCGGTAAATCCCAGCTTTAGAATTTCGGCAAGGCTCTGGCCAAACTTCGATCGAACTTCCGCGGCCAGCATCCGCTCGCGATCGGCGACTGCCCTTTCGCGCAGCTCCAGCTCACGTTCCGCAACCGTGATGCGGGCCGCACGTCTGCCGCCCAGCTCCAGGGGCAACATGCCGGTAACCATGAGGGTGTTATCTTTGCCGGGAATCTGCCGGCTGCCATTTACCTCCATCGCCGGATTAGCGCGCAAGCGGGCCTGCTTGACGAGCGCACGGGCCGCCTCGATCTCCTTACGGGCCGCAAGCAACTCACCGTTGTGGGCCAGAGCATGGGCGACCAGAGCATCAACCGTAAGTCCGTCGTTAAGATCAAGATATTTCGGCAACGAGGTTTGCTGATCTTGAGGTGGAGATTGAACGGGCTTGTCCGCGCCGCCGGCAGTGGGGGACTCCTGGGCCATTAGCGGAGCAGCAGGCATAGCCAATTGAAAAACAACAGCCACGATCACGCTGAATATTTTGAAACGGACGCTACAAGTGCCGCCTGTAAACAGGTCCTCGATGGCAGTCAAGACGCCTCTGCGCCTTCCGCCTTTCCGCTCTGCCTTCCGCGAAATAACAAATTCAGCGCCGGTCACTGTCTTCTCCATTTCCCAACTGCTCCCGTTCAAGCCGTTCTGACTCCGCTGCCTGGACCACTGGACCAGTCTCTTGTTTTCTCAGCCCCCGCGCTCTTATTGAATAAAAGATCACCGGCGTAACGATCAGGACGTGCAGCAGACTCGAAACCATTCCGCCTAACACCGGTGTCGCCAGCGGCTTCATCACCTCTGAACCCGCGCTGGTGCTCCACATTATGGGCAGCAAGCCCGCAACCACGGTGGAGACCGTCATCACTTTTGGTCGCAGCCGTAGCAGGGCGCCTTCCATAACGGCCTCCAGCAAAGTTTTGCGCGTTAAAGTCCCCACCTCCTGTTTCTTCCGCTCCACGGCTTCTTCGAGATAGATCACCATGACCACGCCCGTCTGCACCGCCGTGCCGAAAAGCGCGATGAAACCAACCCACACGGCGACAGAAAAGTTGTAACCAAGCGCCCACAGAAGATAGATGCCTCCGGTCAGCGCGAAAGGCACGGCTAGCAGGACGTGTGCCGCTTCCAAAGCTGAGTGGTAGATAATGTAAAGCAGCCCAAAGATAATGATGAGCACGATTGGCACGACGATCATAAGCCGCTGGCGAGCACGCTGCTGGTTCTCATATTGCCCGCTCCAGTCAGCGTAGTAGCCCGTTGGCAGCTGCACCTGCCGCGCAATCACATCCTTAGCTTCATCAACAAAGCTGCCCACGTCGCGTCCCCGGACATTCAAGAGGACCGTGCCGCGCAGCAGTCCGTTCTCGCTCGAAATCATTGACGGACCCTGGACCGTTTGAATATCTGCCAGTTGACTCAACGGGATTGGCGCGCCGGTGGGAGAGGTAATCGGAATCGCTGCCAGCGCTTCCGGACTGCCGCGAAATTGCGGAGCGTAACGCACGCGCACGGGAAATCTCCGGCGGCCTTCAATCGTGATTGTGAGATTCGTTTCGCCTATCCCTTTTTCGATAGCGTCCTGGATCGTTCCTGATTCAATGCCGTAGCGAGCCGCGGCGATGCGATTGATCCGGATATCGATGTACGGCGCCCCACTGATTTGCTCCGGATAAACGTCCACTGAGCCGGGCACCGTCTTGACCACTTCGGCGACGCGCCGGGATAGATGCTCGAGTGTCTTCAGGTCATTGCCGAAGATCTTAATCCCAACCTGCGAGCGGATGCCCGTCGTAAGCATGTCGATGCGATTGATGATGGGCTGGGTCCAGATGTTTGTTACGCCCGGCAGTCGCAGCTTTTCATCCATTTCGGCAATCAACTTTTCCCGCGTCAAGTTCGGGCGCCATTGGCCAGGCGGTTTCAAGTGCACAATCGTTTCAGTCATGTTAACCGGCGAAGGGTCGGTCGAGCTCTCGGCCCGGCCGGCTTTACCGACGGCCCATTCGATCTCCGGAAAGCTCTTCAGGATTTCGTCTTGCTTGCTGGTAATTCTGAGGGCTTCATCGATTGAGATTGCCGGATCAGTGACCGGCATAAACATCAGGTCGCCTTCGTTGAGTGGGGGCATGAACTCGTTGCCGATGCCGCTAGCCAGAACAATCGCGCCCGTGAAAAGAATAGCGGCAGCA
This sequence comes from Pyrinomonadaceae bacterium, assembly GCA_039933315.1. GTDB lineage: Bacteria > Acidobacteriota > Blastocatellia > Pyrinomonadales > Pyrinomonadaceae > DASXRU01. The sequence continues at coordinate 17,218 of JBDTOI010000039.1, read as the reverse complement.
GCAACGGTCAACAGCCGATGGCGCAAGGCGAAAGTGAGAGCGGGACGATAAATCGCTTGCAGGAATCTCATCACCGGGTTTGACCGTTCCGAATGGAACTTGCCACCAAGCAGGAGGGTGCACAGGACCGGCACCAGGGTGACCGCGATTATTGTCGCGCCGGCCATGGCGAAGGTTTTGGTGAAGGCAAGTGGATGAAAGAGTTTGCCTTCTTGTCCCGTCAGCGCGAACACCGGAATAAACGCAAGAATAATGATCGCCATGGAGAAGAAGACCGGCCGGCCGACGAGCTTTGTGGAATCGAGCACCGTTTGCCAGACCAGAGACCTGTCTTTTGGATCTACCGCTCTCTTTTCCAGAAAACGAAAAGCGTTTTCCGTAACTACAATGCCGGCATCTACCAGCACGCCAATAGCAATCGCAATTCCTGACAGTGACATCAGATTTGAACTAATGCCCATGTAGCGCATGAACAGGAACGCCAGCAACACCGCCATCGGCAGGGGAATCGTCACGATCAGAATTGAGCGAAAATGGGCGAGGAAGATGATGTGTGCCAGGGTAACCAGAACCAGTTCTTCAATCAGCGCCCATTTCAAGGTGCTGGTGGCGCGCAGGATCAGTTGCGTTCGATCGTAAAACGGCACGACCCGCACGCCCTGGGGCAGGCCGGCTTGCAGGTCTTTGATTTTTTGCTTGACGGCGTCGATGACCTCAAGCGTGTTGACGCCATAGCGGGCAATCACCACGCCCCCCACAGCTTCCTTGCCATTCTTGTCGAGCCCACCGGTGCGGAATGCGTTCCCGAGCTTCACCTCGGCCACATTGTGGACGAAGATAGGTGTGCCGTTTGAGGAGCCAATCACAACGTTCTCAATATCAGCTCCCGATTCAATCAACCCCACCCCGCGCACCACGGCCCACTGCCCAGCCTGCTCGACGACATTGCCGCCGACATTGTTGTTGGAGCGCTGCACAGCTTCAACCACAGTCGAAAGCGGCATGGCATAGGCGCGCAGCTTATTTGGATCAACATCCACCTGATACTGCTGGACGTAACCGCCGACTGAGGCAACTTCCGCAACGCCGGGAACAGAATTGAGTTGGTAGCGCACGAACCAATCCTGAAGGGTGCGCAGGTCGCGCAGATTCATCTGGTCACTTTCGAGCGTGTACCAGAAGATTTGGCCGACCCCAGTGGCATCAGGACCAAGGGTGGGAATGACACCTTCGGGAAGCTGCTTGGTTACGAGATTCAGCCGTTCGAGAACCCGTGTTCTGGCCCAGTAGAGTTCAACGCTGTCTTCGAAGATGATGTTGACCATCGAGAAGCTGAAGGCTGAGCTGGCGCGCACCACGCGCACTCCGGGCAGTCCCTGAAGACTTGTCACCAGTGGATAGGTGACCTGATCCTCAACCTCCTGCGGTGAACGCCCGGGCCAGTCGGTGAAGACAATTACCTGGTTCTCAGAGAGATCTGGGATGGCGTCAACTGGCGTGCGTAGCAAGGCCCAGTAGCCCCATGCGGCGAGCGCGATGTAGAGGACGATGACTATCCCGCGATTCTTTAAGCTGAATTCTATGAGACGGTTAATCATCGGTTAGATGGCGGTCTCAATTGCCGTAACGCGAATTGTTTTGCCCGTTACTCGGCCCTTTACCTTGACCTTCTGTCCGGCAAACTCCCTGGCCCTTTCTTGTCCGGTTTTGTCGAGTCGGTAAACAAGCTTGTGGTCGCGGTCAGCCAGAACAAACTTGCCGTTCCTGGCACACATCAGCGTGCAGTCCTTATCATTCATGCCTGCCATATGTTGAAGACCACACGCCGCGTCGCTGATGTGGCCGACTAATGTTCTTTCCCGCGAGGGCCTTGTCTTCCTCTTCTGCCCCAACGTCGAGACAGGAAAAGTCAAAGTTACCGCGACAAACAGTGTCATGCTTAAGCGTCTGAGCGTATTTATTCTCATTACATCCTCCGTGCCAGCGATCGACTTCCCGCGAAAAGGTACACATCCAACGATTGGTTAACACCGTCCTTTACGCTTCTGTTCTCATCGCAGCTACTGAGCGGTTATAGGAAATGAAAACTGACCACGTCCGGCAGGACCGTCATACGTAATCTTCGTCTGCCACTCACCTCCGACCTCGATATCGGCCCGACCGCGATAAATTCCCGGCGTGTCGGTGGTGGTAAAGGTGGCGGCATCGTTCATCTCCGACATCGTCCCCATCTGCGGCATGTGAAACGTTAAAGCTACTGCGCCGACATCCACTGGCTTACCTGAGGAATCTGCGAACGTAAGCGTGAACTCCGTCTTGCCCTTCTTAAGAACGCCGTCACTCGTAGCCAACGCTACCGTCAAGTTGTTTCCTGCGGGCGCGCTCTTGATAACTTTTCCACTGGGTGTGGCCTGCGAGCCACAGGCAAGGGCGAGAACTACAAGCACCAGCAGGCTGAATGCGATCGTTAGTTTCTTCATTGCTTCACGTCCTCCATCCGAAGTTGCCGCCAATAGGCGGTTATGATAGCCAGCAACAAACTGGCCCCCGGTGCCGCGGCACAGCATACGCCGCAACACGAACTTGCTCTGTGCGATAGGACACAGACGCCAGGCCGAAGTGAAGCGTGCCTTGATCTGCTGAAGGCAGACGTACACGATTCCTCCCACCGCTGAACGTTGAGCGGCAAGAAGACACACTTCGGCCTGGTTGAAACTAGATCAGGAGTGCGAGATTACGAATGTAGGCGGGATTTGAGCTTGGTGGCGGGCTATGCGCCCAGCTTGAGACAAGAGACGGAATCGGCGTTGGCATTGGCGGCTGAACAAGTGTCGGATAAACAGCGGCCAGAACCGTTGCCCCCCTCGGCAATTGGACGCCAGACGGGCCGCTTGTTCCTGATTGGGGACAGTTTACCGCGCAGCACACTCGGGCAGCGGCTACCTCCGTTTCGTTGCCATGACCCTGCGCGGTGCTGCAACAATCCATGCCGCTCATGCCATGCATGGCGCACTTCTCTTCGTTGGAGTGCAGCGGCATGCCGGAGATCACACTCGCGCCGAGCGTCAGAATCAAGAGCAATGAGGTAGTCCACTTAGCCATCGAGTTAACTCTATTGAAGCTGCGTAAGTCTTGTCAAGGCTGCTAGTCAAACGTCACCATCACTAGACTATCTTCGGAATTCGATTCCTGCGCGCGAGGGGCCTTAATAGAAAAGGCGCAAGCCTTGCTAAGCTTGCGCCTTCCTAACCTGGCACGCGTTGACGGACTACATCTCACATTACCTCTGCGGAATTCCTAAGATGGTTCCCAGGATACTGCCGACGCCATTTCGGCTGCGCCCGGAATTCCGACTGTTGTAACCCTCATCGTAGCCGCGTTGGAAACCATTACGGAAACTATTGCGGTAAGAGTTAACGTCGCCATAGCGGCTGTTATAGCCTGCGGTGGCGTCCCTGTAGGTGCTGCGATTCTGGTAGTCGTAGCGTCGGTTGTTATAGCGGTCGTCCTGGCCGGCGCGTAAGCCTTCCTGATAGCCACGATCCAACGCGGCCTGGCTCACATTCGAGCCATACCCGTCATTCCCGTAGTAACCATCGTTGCGGTTATAGCCATCGTTACGGTTGTAGCCATCGTTCCCGTAGTAACCATCGTTGCGATCATAGCCGCCGTTGCGCTCACTGCGCTGGTGACTCTTCCGAGCGTTCTTCTCGTCCTGTTTGTGACGCTTTAGCTCCTCGCGCTCCTGCCGTTGGTGATCGCGCAAGTCGCCATCATTGCCGTACTGGTCGCGCTCGTCACGCTGATGGGCCTTGAGGTCTTCCTTCTCATTCTTCTGGTGCCGCTTATCGGCGCGCTTCTCGTTCTTCTGATGCCGACCGTAGTCGCGCCCACTGTAAGTGCCCTGCCCATAATGAGGATCATACTGTCCCTGCGCGTTTGCGCTGACGCCCGCCCCGAGCAGTAGTCCGGCCCCTAACCCAAGGGCGCTGACTGCCATTTTCAAATTAGTAAATCTTGATGTCATCGGTGTCCCCCTCTAATGTCTTAACGTGCCCGCTTCCTACTTGTACCGATCTGTTATTGGCAATGACCATGCCGCGATTAATAACCTGCTAACCCCTTAAGAAAGGCTGTTAAAGCAGGATCCCAGCGCTATTAACGCCCCATAAGGTGCAGCCATAACCGATGCGGGTTCAGTACACGCAGGCGTTTGAGGTCACCTTTGCCGTAGTCGAGAAAGAGAGACCACCCGCAGTGATATTTCGGATGTCTACCCACCAGCAAATTGATTACCTGAAGTTCTCCGGAGAAGGTCCAAAATCGTCTGATTGCCGCCGATATAGAGCACGATCAACTTTCCGCTCTTGAAGAAATGAGGAGTTGCCATCCAGGTAGGCTTGCTGGTGCCGATGGTAGTGCCGTCCGCACTCACTCGCCTTGCCTCAGCATTAGCCGCCGCAGGCGTCGCGTACTCAAACACCTGCAAAGCTTCCCCATTGATATTAATGATTCGGCCGGCGACGGAAAAAAAGGGCTGGGATACTCTCTCCCGGGTAAGTGCGACAGTACCGTCGTGAGCACGAATTGTTTCACTGAGCCGAACCAGTTCAGCGGATTTGGTTTTTGAGGATGAATGAGTACGAGCCGGCCGGGCTTTGTTGCGGTGCCGATGGCGAGCGGACTGTCCGAAGATTAGAGGGGCGGTAAATAAAAAAAGAACAATCAATTTCAATAACAAAGCATTCACCTCCGGTCTGTATTTGTTTCCAGCTTTTTCACATTCAGTCGAACCAATCTACGCATTGTTTCTTTCAATACCCAATGCCCCGCAAGTGAGACTTGCCAGGAAAGGCAGCGCGGAACTGCTCTTTCGGCGTCGGGGCTTTAGAAAAGCTTTACGAAAGTATTGACAGACCGCCCGAGCGGTAATATCGTTAGCGCGCCAACAACGTCCTATCCTCCGTCTCTCGTCGAAGACGGATCGTCCGGTACGGGACTTCGGATACTAACCCTTACACCCGAAAGGAAAAAGTTAATGTTCAAAACTTCGCGCCGAATTACTCTGGTTGCCGCTATGGTCTTGTCTTTGGTGGCCATGTTCGCAGCGGTCTCTCATGCCAACCATTCATGGGGCGGGTATCATTGGGCACGCACCGCTAACCCGTTTACGCTCAAGGTCGGTAATAACCTGACTTCCACCTGGACCACCCACTTCAACACTGCGATCGCGGATTGGAGCAATTCCTCCGTCATGAATCTCACAGCCATTGCTGGTACTGCAGGCCGGAACTGCAAAATGGTTGCCGGAACTGTACAGATATGCAACCGCACCTATGGCAACAATGGCTGGCTGGGCCTGGCCTCCATCAATATCACCGGCGGTACGCACATCACCCAGGGGTCGGCCAAGATGAATGACACTTACTTCAACACCTCCACCTATAACAATCCGAATGAGAAACTTCACGTAATGTGTCAGGAGATCGGTCACACATTCGGTCTTGACCACCAGTCAACCAGCGGCGCATCTCTCAATACGTGCATGGACTATTTCTCCAATACCGGCGCGAATGCCAATAGCACGCTGAGCACTCACCCAAACACGCATGACTACGATCAGTTGGTAACTATTTACAGCCACCTCGATAGCTCAACTACCATCGCGGCGAGTAGTGCGGCATCGACGGGCTCAGAGGTTACGGACAAACCGGAAACCTGGGGCCAACTGATGAGACAATCCAAGAGTGGGCGCAGCTCAGAATACGGCAGGGTAAACTCTGATGGATCTGAGACGGTAACGCACGTCTTCTGGACTGTCGAAGCAGCAGCTCGCTGCCGCGAATGCGATCACCGCTACGACCAACAATAGTCGCCCTGTCGAGGCGACTGGTATGAATAAGGCGAGGCCCAAAGTGCCTCGCCTTTATTTTCTGTCCACTGACCGACCCTTATTACATAGAGCTGAGGGCTCTTTTCAAACAGAGTGCCCGACTAAAGTCGGTACTCTAAACGCCCCCTTAGCGATAGGTTGAGTTAGTCGTCAGCCGTCTTTAACTCTTCTTCTCCTGTAATCATATCTGCTTTTTACCTCGCGCTGGTTGGCTCACAATCGGACGTTTCGCAGACGCAGCGCGTTGCCGATTACGGATACAGAACTGAAGCTCATAGCCGCAGCCGCAATCATGGGACTGAGCAATAGTCCGAAAAAGGGATAAAGAACCCCGGCGGCAATGGGCACACCCAAAACGTTGTAGATAAACGCAAAGAAGAGGTTCTGTTTGATGTTACCCATGGTGGCGCGACTTAACTTCCGTGCCCTGACGATCCCACGCAAATCACCCTTAACAAGTGTGACGCCTGCGCTCTCCATCGCCACATCCGTTCCTGTTCCCATGGCAATACCGACCTGGGCCTGAGCCAGCGCCGGCGCATCGTTGATGCCATCGCCGGCCATCGCTACCTTGTGGCCTTCCGCCTGAAAGCGCTTAACAATTTCCGCCTTCTGATTGGGTAGCACCTCGGCAACAACTTCGTCGATATTCAGCTTTGCCGCGACCGCGTTAGCCGTCGTGCGGCTATCCCCTGTCAGCATGACGATGCGGATTCTATCTTCATGAAGTTGCTTGATGGCTTCCGGCGTACTCTCCTTAATTGGATCAGCAACGCCTACAAGTCCCGCAGCTTTGCCGTCGATAGCGACGAACATCACAGTTTGGCCGTCCGTGCGAAACTTTTCTGCCTGCCCAGCCAATTCACCCGGATCGATTCCCAGATCATCCAACAAGGCTCGGTTTCCCAGAGCAATTGCGTGCCCATCCACTTGCCCTTTGACCCCCTTGCCGGTGATGGACTCGAACGACTGTGTGTTAACAACTTCCACGCCCCGATCTTGCGCGCCTGAAACAATTGCTGCCGCCAGGGGATGTTCACTTCCGCGCTCAAGGCTCGCAGCGAAGCGCAGTAGGTCCTGCTCGTCCACATCGCCGACGGGAGCAACCGTCACAAGTTTGGGCTTCCCCTCCGTGAGGGTCCCCGTCTTGTCCACCACCAGGGTGTCAACATCTCGCAGAATTTCGATTGCTTCGGCGTTTTTAAAAAGCACCCCTGCCTGCGCGCCTTTGCCTGTAGCCACCATAATCGACATCGGTGTCGCCAGCCCCAGAGCACACGGACAGGCAATTATCAGAACTGCAACGGCGTTGACGAGCGCGTAGACCATGCGGGGCTCTGGTCCTATGGTGGCCCAGACGATGAAAGTGACTACGGCAACCAGAATCACGGCGGGGACGAAATAAGCCGCAACGACGTCGGCAAGTTTTTGAATAGGCGCGCGACTGCGCTGGGCCTCGGCTACCATTTGCACAATCTGGGACAGGAGAGTTTCGGCACCAACTCGCTGGGCTTTTATGATCAGACTTCCAGTACCGTTAATAGTCGCGCCGATAACAGACTCCCCGGCATGCTTCTCAACCGGAATCGGTTCGCCTGTTACCATCGCCTCGTCCACGGCACTCGAGCCTTCAACCACAACCCCATCGACCGGAATCTTTTCGCCGGGGCGGACCCGCAAAAGATCACCGGCCTGCACCTGGGCGAGCGGAACATCCTGCTCGCTGCCGTCTGGCGCAACGCGCCGGGCTGTTTTCGGCGCTAAGCCCAGTAGCGCTTTGATCGCCGAACTGGTTTGGCTGCGCGCCTTAAGCTCCATCACCTGGCCCAACAGCACGAGAGTAGTGATTACCGCGGCGGCTTCGAAATAAACCGGGACCGTACCGCCGTGACCTCGAAATGAATGCGGAAAGATATCCGGAAACAGTGTGCCGACAACGCTGTAGCCATACGCCACTCCGACGCCGAGCCCGATCAATGTGAACATGTTCAAGCTGCGGTTAACCAGCGACTGCCAGGCGCGTACAAAAAAGGGCCAGCCACCCCAAAGAACGACTGGCGAAGCCAGCATCAGTTGAAGCCACGGCAGAACGGTTGGCGGTACCAGGCGCTGCAATGGTCCACCGGGAATAAGGTCACTCATTCCAATCACGAAAAGCGGAATAGAAAGCACGACGCTCACCCAGAAACGCCGGCGCATATCCGTTAGCTCGTGATTCTCTTCCTCAGCAAGAGTGACTGTGCGCGGTTCGAGAGCCATACCGCAGATAGGACAATTGCCCGGAGCATCGCGCACAATCTCCGGATGCATCGGGCAGGTATATTCAATCTTTTCCGCAGGCAATTGCGGCGCAAGAGGTTCCAGGGCCATGCCGCATTTAGGACATGAGCCCGGCTTATCGGAACGCACTTCCGGATGCATCGGACAGGTATAGGTTTGAGAGTTTGTCGATGCCGTGGGAGTCTCTGCGCGCTGAATGCTAACCGACGGTACTGTCATCGGTTCAGGCGCCTTGTTCAGGAAGCGCTCCGGATCCTCACGAAATCTTTGTAGACAGTGGGTACTGCAGAAGTAGTGCGTCTCACCCTGATACTCGAAAGACCCCGCCGCTTTTCTTGGATCCACAGTCATTCCGCAAACAGGATCCCTGGCGACCTCCGCATCGAGGCGATTATCCGTTCGGTCAGCTTCTGGTCGGCTGGTAGCAGATTCCATAAGGCTCCTAAAGGGTTGCGACGTAATAGAAATCAGACATCAGAGACAATTGGCCGCAGCCAGGACACTTGAAGTTCCGAAGACGCAAAATATACACACGCCGATGCGCTCGTTCGAGTAAGCGAATCGAACGAATCAGTTATCAGAAAGCCGGCCAACTCGCAAATGCTAACTACGGTTTCTTATTGGCATTCTTGTTACCACCCATGTTCATGTTCCCGTGCTCGCTTGCGTTCATGTTGTTATGCACGTTGGCGTTTGCCGCGGGCGTCGCAACGGGGCTCGGCGACGCGGTAGCCGTCGTGTTCGTGTTGCTGTTCGTATTCTCGGCGGTGCTACAAGCTGCGCCGAAAGCCAGGGCCAACAAAATCAGAAAACCTGTGGTTCGTCTCATATCGTTTCCTCCTATTGTGCAATCCAGGATCAAGGGTTCATGTTTGGGGGGCCGCAATCCAAAACTCCTCGTCAAACTTTCAAAGTGAGCGAAAGATCATCACATTCCGGGATAATCACGGGGCCGTCCCATTTTTTCCAATCTCTCCGCGAAAGCCCAAACCCACGCCCGTGCAATCCGTGCCGCGCCTCCCCACGATTACGGTTTCTTTGTACGACTCAGGAAGATACCCACAACCACGAGACCGATTCCGAGCATCACCCACGTGCCGAAACCGTGATAAGGCTCGCGCGTCTTGAATAACATCATCCACACCAGATGGCCGATGCTGATGACAACCCCAGCCACTCCGAGAACAATGCCAACTATTTGTCTTGGTTTCATGACTAAACTATTTCACGTAATAAGGCCTCGCTCAAGTGCGTGATTCCTCCTAAGGTTTCGCGGTAGTTGCCGCTGGCGCCGGGGCACGACGCGGCGCGCTCGTGTGCCAATGAACAATCTGCCACTGCTGCCCACGCTTCTCCAGCACCGCCGTACCGAGGCCGGCGCCGTCAACGTGGCGCGCTCCGATGTCGGCCGAGATGGTGTACTTGAAGGTAGCCCAGGCGGTCGAGCCTGCCACCTTTGCTTTGATATCCGAGAGCAAGTATTTCGTATTCTTCATCTCCTTCATCTCCGGACCCAGGTGGTTGTCGCGGTAGTCTTTCCAGCCGTAATTGGCGTGCCCCTGCTCGAACACCGTGACCGACTCATCGTTAGCCCATATTTTGTCCAGCGTCGCCATGTCACTGCGCGCGAAGGCGGCAGCGTTCTGATTGAGGACTTCTCGTATGTACTCCGCCGGGTCTTGCGCCGCATTGGTCGACTTGAAAACAAGACCAAGCCCTGCAACCAGAGTCAGGGCCACCATAGCGATGAAAATGACCCGGACGTTAACTGATGTAATTGGACTCTTCATGATTCTCCTCCTGGTGGGTACTTTGATTCCTTAAATGCAATTCGTTCACCTGAAACACGCCGGCCGACGCCGACAATGAAGTCGCCAAAAAACCACTCGGCCTGATTTCCTTCGACAAAAATTCCCTGTCTTTCGAGTTCGGCGATGAACTCCCTGGCGCTGAACCGGTTTGTCTTCGGATGCTCGAGAAACGTCCGGTACAACCAACGGTCCAGCGCGCGTTTAGTCACTTCTTCAAAAAAGAACCTACCGCCAGGCTTGAGCACCCGCGCAACTTCCGCGACGGCGCGCTGCCAGGCCGGCACGTGATGGATGATGCCGAAGTCGAATACTGCGTCATAAGAACCGTCCTCGGCCTCAATTGCCGCAGCATCACCAATGAATATCCTGAGGCGATCGGCGGAATACCCACCGAGACGCGCCCGCGCTCGCGCAATCATGTCCGGGTCGACATCAAACGCGTGGACTTCGCGCGCGCCAAAGCGCTCGAAGATGATTTCCGTGCCGACGCCACGACCACACCCGATTTCCAGCACCCGACCACCTTCAACGCGCCCCCCAAACCGCTCCATTAAGGCAGCCTCATGACGGCGCTGCACCAGGGCGCGCACAGGATTGTTCATCAACGCCTTCTCAACATGATTTAGCTTCATCTAAGATGGCTCACTTTCCCGCCTCCGGCAGATGACATCGCCGGATGTTCGTCTGGTGACATCGCCGGATGGCTGCGCGCGGGTATCATAAAAACAAGAGCAGACGTAACCAGTAGTACTATGACGCCGATGGCCGCCTCCAAAACGACTGAGCGAGCGAAGCCTCGCTCCAGCTGGATGCGCTCCGCATCGTTTTCGGTTTCGCCTTGCATCTTTGCCAGGCGCGCGACCCGTTTGCCGAAATGGAGATTGTTCAAGCCACCAAGAAACAGCATCAACCCAACCAGGAAGAACTTGAGCAGAAGTGTCTGTCCATAGGGTGTCAGCCAAAAGCCACTAAAACTCGGCACGTGAACCCAGGTGTTGTAAAGACCGGCAAGCACAAGCAGCGCCACGCTCGGCATCGCCACTCTGGTGAACCGCTTAATAACTTGAGCCAGCAAACCGATGCGGTACGTCTGGTCAACGCCCGCGAGAGCTGCTGGTAACGTCATGGCGAGATGAAACAGTCCGCCAACCCAAAATCCTCCCGCTAACAAATGCAACCAATCAGTGACTACAGCCAGGCGAAAGTCTTTAACCGCCGCAACCGCGTGGCCAGTCCAGCTTGGCGCTATGAGCAGCACCGCACCTGCGAACAGCCCTGCCCACCACAGCCCTTTATGCGCTGCGGCAGGCGCGTGCTTGAGCTTGCTGGAAAGGACGAACAGGATCACGATGAGCAGGGTTAGGGAAAGGATTTCCAAAAACCAATGGCCACCATATCCCGTGTTAGAAACGACCTGGCCCAGCAGCGAAGGCGATAGCGACTCCGCTAAAGATTTGTCGAAAACTCCCGCGGCTTGAAAGACGAGCGAGACCGAGGACGTTAACAGCAGCAATACCACGCTAATCCATGACCATTTAACTATGCGCCGACCGCTTGCGTTTCTTACCTGGGCCACTTGTGCGGGTTCTGCCAAACTCGCCCGATGAATCGCAGGCGCCAGCACCAGCAGGTAAAGAGCAAAGCCACCGAAAAGCATCATCATCGCCAGATAGCTGACCCACCGGACCGCGCTTAGGCTGGGGGTTATCTTAAAGCCTTCCTCGCTTTTTCCCATTGGCATGGAATCTACCGGTGAGCCCGCCCCCTGCGGTGGAGAGGCCGTTGCAGCGCCAGGTCCGGCGGCTTGAGTTACCGTAAAAGCGAAGTCTCCGCGCAAAGCGTGCTGGTCCATCGAGAGAGCTTTCCAAACTACGGTGTAAGTACCGGCATCGAGTGGTGACAGTGCGATCTGCGCCTTCTTGTTCCCCTCGGACAGGTTGACCCCACCTTGATCGAACCGTCTGCCCTGTTGATCTTTTACTTCGATCGAATTAAAGCCGGACTCGAGCTCTTCGCTGAACCATAGTTCGACTAGCTGCGGCGCTTGCTGCAACATAGAGTTGCTTTTGGGCTCTGAGCGCTCAAGCTTCGCGTGCGCCAGAACAGCAACTGACAGGAATATCAGCAGCAGCCCACCAAACATCACGCGTAGAAGTCGGGTGCGTAATCCTCTGTGGCCGCCGGTTGAATAGTTCATCTCGTTTACCGCTCAAGATCCATGTTTGTGCGGAGACTGGACCGGCTTGCCTGACGGCGGCTCCGCAATGCCTTCTCGAATTCTTCGCTGGACTTCTTCATACACGTCTGCGGGTAGCACGCGTACCAACGTCATCATCCCCATCATCGATGCGGTCCACCCCGGAGGAAGTCCATAGGTTTCGGGCTTGGCGACTTCCTGGTCCATGATCATGACCATGTCCTGCGGATAGCCCGGCACACGTTTCTTGTCGGTCTCCTTTAGTGTGTTCTGTTGCAGGTGCGGGCTCGGTCCCACCATGTTCGAAGTGTTTCTTTCCTTCTCAGCACTATCGCCCATACCGCGTCCTAACCCGGGTGCCATATCTTCTGACAAGGCGTGGCCTTGTTTTACGATCCCCATGCCTTCTGCCATCCCCTTATTAGTCGCACCGTGTCCCGCCATACCCATCGGTCCCACCATCGACACCATCTGATTCATCATGTGGTGCGGCAGGTGGCAGTGGAACATCCAGTCGCCGGGAAACACGGCGTCGAATTCCACATCGCGCGCTTGCGCCACGCCGACCAGCACGGTGTTTCCGGGAAACCAGGTGGACTCGGGAGCACGTCCGCCCTCGGTACCGGTAACGTAAAACTGATTTCCGTGAATGTGCATCGGGTGGTGGTCCATGCCCAGGTTAACGATTCTCAGACGCACTCGCTCGCCTTGCTTCACGATCATCGGCGTGGTGGCCGGGCCGGCCTTGCCGTTGATGGTGAGCCAGTTGAACTCCATCGCCAGCGAATTGGGGATGGGGTTGTTCGGCAGTAGCGCCCACTCCTGAAGTACGAGCCCGAAGTCTTTATCCACCCGCGGCGAGTAGGCCTGCCTGGGGTGAATGATGAACAGTCCGATCATGCCCATCATCTCCTGCATCGCCATGTGCGAGTGGTAGAAGAACGTGCCGTTCTGGTGGAGCGTGAATTCGTAGACGAAGGTCTGGCCGGGTTCAATGAGGGGCTGGCTGATGAAAGGCACGCCATCCATATTGAGAGGCACTTCAAGACCGTGCCAGTGCATGGTCGTGGCTTCAGGCAATTTGTTGGTAACGATGAAGCGCACGCGGTCACCCTCATTTACTTCGACCGTAGGGCCGGGCACGCTGCCGCTGTACCCCCAGGCGTACATCTCCTTGCCGGGGATTAACTGGACCTTGACTACCTCAGGGTCGAGTCGAAACACCTTCACCCCGTTGTCCATAGTCCAGGGAAGCTTCGGCACATCCGGAGTCTGCACCAGGCCCGGGCCGGCCGAAGCCGCGGACCTGTTGTCCGGCTTCTTATCTGTCCTGGGAGGGGCTTGAGGCTGAGGCATCACGTGCCCCTCGTGTTGGGCGGAAACCACCTTTGAACCAGCCAGTATGCCGGCGGCCCCAAAAAGCGATGAACGTCTCATGAAACTGCGTCTGCTGTTATCCATTTCCTACTCCTCTGATTTGTCCGAAAACCTTTTGATAATATCTGTGGCAAATCTCTGGCGGTCATTGCGAGCTGTCTCACGGCCCGGAATCGCCGGTTGCTTCGCTCGCTGACCTCAGCTTGAAGCCTTCGGTTCGCTCGCCGGATTCGCCCGGTCTCCCGACGGCATCCAATCCGCCGTCGAGGAGGAAGCCGCGCAGCCCAACAGCGTTCTGCCGTAGCTGGACCAGCGCTCTCGCATATTCGACCTCAACCTGGAATAGCGTGCGTTGAGCGATTAGCACCTGCGGATAGGCCGCCGCCATCTGGCGGAAGCTGGCGAGATACATCTCGTAGGCTTGTCGGGCACGCGGCACCACCTGAGTGCGATACCGCTCGACCATTTGCTGAGCGTTGCGGTACTCGCGGAAACTTGCAGCGAACCGCGACCGCAACACCAGTTGCAACCGCTGAAGATCCTGCTCAGCAATAGCCAGTTCAGCTTCAGCGGCTGCGATGCCGCCCTGATTACGATTGAAGATAGGGACGTTGATTCCAACTTCCAGACGTCCTTCTGCTCCCTTGCGCTGCCCCGCGACCGACGGCAACACGGAGTCGAAGCGTTCATAGTTGTAACCAAGACCGCCCCGCAGAAAGAGATCGGGTATTCGTTGGGCGCGAGCGCTGGCAAGTACAGCACGCGCACGCTCGACACCTGCCAGCGCCACCTTTGTCTCTGGACTTTGGCTGAGCAATGTCTCCAGCATCTGCGCTTCGTTTAGCGGCGCAAGTTGGTCTTCCGGGGTGCCGGCAAGTCGCGCAGGCGATAGCTCCGGAGTGCCTACCATAGCCGCAAGCGTGCGCCATGAGCGCAGCCAGTCGTTTTGAGCTCGCAGGAAATCGATCTCGGAGCGCTCCGCCTCAATCTCTATCTCAAGCTGATCCGGACGGTCAGCCTGCCCCACGTTGTAGAGTTCCTTTGTAATTTCCACAGCTTCCCGCGCCAACTGCGAGAGATCATCACGCAATTCCACCAGTCTCTGTGCTCCGAGCGTTTCGTAGTAAAGCACTCGAACCGAATTGGTAACCCGAAGACGCTGCGCGTCAGCGAGGATCACGGCCTGATCCTTCTCACGCTCAAACACACGCCGCGCCTTACTGAGCTTTCCTCCAAGCGGAATGGTCTGCTCAATGAACGCACCCTGCTCCATGGTCTCGCCCGGGGAGCGGAAGGCGAATTCTTCAAGAAAGTAGCCTGCGATCGGATTCGGAAACATGCCGGCCTGTCGTCTCCGTCCTTCTGCCGCGCGGATAGAAGCTGCAGCCTGCGCGAGCGTGGGGTTTCCTTGAATCGCCATCGCTTCCAGATCTTCCAGCCTCAGAATCGGAGTAGCCGGAATGACCTCTCGACGTGGTCTGACAATTTCCCCCGGTGGTTGTGCCGGCATCTGCATGCCGGGTGTCATCACATGCCCCGGACTCGGTGATGGCATCTGCATACCCGGCATCATCACATGACCCGGACTTGGCGACGGCGATGCGGTCGGCATTTGCATGCCGGGCGTCATCACATGCCCGGGACTCGGCGACGGCGACGGCATCTGCATGCCGGGTGTCATTACGTGTGGACTCGGCGAAGGCGAAGGTTTCGGCCTGGTTACTCTTCTGATGGGAGCGCGTTTAGGGCGAGCAACCGTTCTCTTCTTCCTCGGCGCGCTCTTCGGCTTCGGTTTAGCTGCCGGTTTCATTTTGGACATGTCATGTCCTTCATGCTGCGGCAACGCACTCACGCCGAGCATAAACACTAAGGCCAGGGCGCTAACTGTTCGCAGCGCAATACTCAAATTACTGGGCCGGTTCATGGTTTCCCCCTACCTGGTTCGCCAAAACGAACTCTGGCGATGTTTCTCTAGCTGAAGATCTGAATGAATAGGAACACACAGGCTGACGCCCGCGTCACCATCACGAATGTGATTGTCGGAAGGTACTAAATGCGGAAGATGTTAATGAGGATATGCCTGGGGGTTAACTCACCAGGCGGTCCATGCGCCCTGGCGCTTAATATTGGTTCGAAAGATGTGGGAACTGAAAAGACTCTAGTGACGATAAGCGGAAGGTTCAAATGGCCTGAGCGTTTTTCGGCTTCAATCTCCCGGAGCAAACTGGCATCAGGCGTGGAGCGCGAATGGACCGCGCAATGCCTGCACGGCTCAGTTGGCTTACCCAAAGCGTTTCCGCCGGCATTCTGTTCCGGGGTCGATTCGCTCTCCATCGACTCCATTTGCCTGTGACCCATGTGTTCGCCAGAGGCAGCGGGTTGCATAACCTGCATCTCACACGACGCGAGGCCTGACCCCAGATGCGGACAGAAGGAGGCAATCAGGAAGTTGCCTCCCTGACCGAAAAGAAAAGCCACTGCCAGGACAGTAGTTGGTAAAAACCGCTTGTGCATAGTAAACGCGGCCAAATGCTCCAAAGCTCAATTAAGGGGTGGCTGAATATAGCACGATTGCAATCCACGCCCTAGGCAGTGAACTTCCGGGGGTACTGGTTCAGTTTGGAAATTGTGCTAGCGACGTTGGGCTAATCAGAGGCTTGGATAAGATTATGAAATAATGCGCCGACGCTCAAACCGGCGGACTATAGCTAATGACGTGCTTGGCGACGACTCCGTAAACGTGATCACACTCGCTGCAATAAACAACACTGAATCGTTCATCCCCGGATTGGGATTTCGCGACGCTGTCCTGGGACACGATTTTATCTATTCCCAGGGCACCACATTCGGGACACTTCGGATCGACCATCTAAGACTCCTCCGCAGCTGTTGAAGTTCTGCTCATCTTAACTATTTCAGAGAGCCTGCCACCAGCTTTTGTATTGTCACAGATACAGTCGCCACCGGCCCAGCCGTGCGGTTATAGGAGACCCAGAGGCCCAGGCTTTCGTAGCGCACGAGCCGGTAGAGTGATCCGTCTGCCGTGTCTGTCAGATTTCCGCCGAGCACGGCTTTGTAATCGGGCGCGCCGATTCCATTCAGGTAATCGACTGAAATGGTGACCACCTGGCGAGCGGTGTCGTAGACAATCTGCGCCGTCTCGTTTTCAGAGAACGCGTAAAAGTCCTGGTCGTCGGCTTTCAGCACCGTTGGGCCGAGTTTGGCGCGTGCTTCTTCGGCACTCATGCCGAGTCGCACCCCTCTGTATTCCGTGTATAGCGGCTGCTGAGTCGCAGCATCGCTCTTAAAAGCTGCTTTGACTTTTTGCGCCCGGGCGTTCATGTGTGAACCCAGACCCAGACCCAGACCGAAGACCACCGCTAGCAAGAGACCCATGCAGAATCTGATTCTCACGTTTCGCATCATTTTTACCTCCTGAATTAAGAAACTGCTGCCTGGCCACGAGGGCCGGCTATCCTGATGCCGCTATTGTTTGGAGTTCGAGCGGCGTTGGACCAGGCATATAGAGTGCTGCTCCCAATTCCTTTGCCCACGGCCCACAATCCGTTACCCGCACGCATCTGCAACATGATCTGGTCCAAGTTAGGGTAACAATATACTTGGCTCATCAATGTCCGACATGCTTTAGCTTGTCGTCGC
>JBDTOI010000038.1:0-28727 GCA_039933315.1 Pyrinomonadaceae bacterium | reverse complement strand
GCGCAACCCTGGGCTGAAATTAGCGAACGCTTTCAGCGTTAAATTCAAACTGCACTCGCACGAATTAGGTGGTGATTATTCGTCCAGGGTGGTGAAATAGCATCCTCGCCCACTCGATGGTAAAAGAGAGCCTCGCAAAAGCAAGGAAAAGGGGTGCTGTGAATTGGAACCAAAAAAGGGTCTGTCGGAGCCAAACTTCCTCTCGCGCAAAAAGCTGCGTCTCCTCTGTCTTCTCCTGAGCCTCTTGCTTCAAGTGGTGAATTGCCCTGACACACAGGCAATGGGTCGCCACGCCACTCAAACTCAATCAACACTGCCTTCTCAAAGTCCGGAGGTCACAACCCTCCAACCGGGCCAGCCAGTCGAAGGCGAACTGGCCGGCGGACAGAAGCACGTTTATCAAGTCGCGCTGGCCCCAGGGCAATATGCCAGTCTGACCGTCGACCAGCGCGGCATTGACGTTGTCGCGCGTCTGTTCGCCGCCGACGGGCAAGTGCTGGCCGACATTGATTCCGAGAGAACATCGGGAGGAACTGAAACGATAGAGCTGGTCGCAGACGCGGCCGGCAATTACAAAATCGAGATCGCGCCCGTTATCCCAAAAGCTGCTGCCGGGAGATACACGATTCGAGTCTCTGAGGTGCGCGTGGCAACCGCCGATGAAAAACGGTTGCACGACGCCCGCCGGCAGTTTTACGAATCGTTGCGACTGGCCGCGGCCGGCAAATTCAGTCAGGCACTCGAACCCGCCAACCGCGCCCTGGAAATCCGCGAGAAAGTTTTGGGACCGGGGCACCCGGACGTGGCCGCCTCATTACGAGCGGTCGGCAACGTGTATTTGAGAAAAGACGATTTGGCGCAAGCGGAAGTCTTACTTCAGCGGGCGCTGGAAGCGACGGCCAAAACTTCCGGGATAGAGGCCCTCGCTTACGCGGACGTGCTCCACAGTCTCGCGCTACTAAGATTTAGCCGAAACGAATACCCGCAGTCGGATCAACTAAACAAGCAGGCGCTTGCAATCAGGGAAAAGGTGATGGGACCAGAGAGCCTGCCGGTTGCTCTTTCCCTTATCAACATGGGGTTGCTCTATCGCGTCACGAGCGACTTGCCGCAAGCCGAGCAAATGTACCTGCGCGTACTGGCGATACGCGAGAAATTGCTGGGAGCGGATCACCTCGATGTCTCTTTGTTACAGACCAATCTCGGCTTCCTCTACTACACCATCGGCGACTACGCCAGCGCCGAACCGCTTTTGCTGCGTTCGCTGGCGATCAAGGAGAAGGCGTTAGACCCGAACCATCCATTGATCGCCGCGACGGTCAATAACCTGGGGCTGCTGGAATGGAAGAAGGGCGACTATCAAAAAGCCGAGAGCTATTTCACACGGACACTGAATATCGCGGAAAAGGCTTCCGGACCTGATAGCGATGCGGCAGCTAATGCTCTACACAATCTGGGAATCGTCTACAAGGAAACGGGAAACTACGCGAAGGGTGAAGAATACTATCAGCGCGCGCTGGCGATGTGGGAGAAAGTATGGGGAAAAGAAAGTATCCGGGTGTCAGTGGCGCTCAGCAGTCTCGGCATACTCTATCGGGCGAAAGGTGATTATGATCGCGCAGAGACGTTTCATTTGCGTGAACTGGAAATCGTAGAAAAAGCTTTAGGACCGAACCATCCAGATACTGCTTCGGCGCTCAACCGGCTCGCCCGACTTTATGCTGAGAAAGGCGACATCACTCGATCAGTGGAATACCAGAAGCGGGTTGAAGCGATCGAGGAGAAGAACATCTCGTGGGGTCTGGGGATGGGTTCTGAGCGTCAAAAAATTGCCTTCTTCACGACGCTGTTGCAGAAGCCCGACCGGATAGTCTCGCTACACCTGCGTCTGGCCCGGGATAACGGCGACGCGCGCGACCTGGCGGCGGCCACCGTGCTGGGACGCAAGGGTCGCATCCTTGACGCCCTCTCAAACAACCTGTCGGGTCTGAGGCAGCGATTTAGTGCGAAAGATCAAAAGTTGATCGACCAGTTGAATGACGTCAACTCGCGGCTCTCCCGGCTGGTCATCGGGGGCCGACAAAAAATGACTGTGGCAGATCACGAGAGTCAGGTTCATGCCCTCGAACGAGAAGCGGAACGCCTGGAAAGTGAAGTAAGTCGCAGCAGTCAGGGTTTCTACCAAAGCTCGCAGTTAGTCACGCTGGGCGCGGTGCGGCAGGTCATTCCTGGCGATGCGGCCCTGGTTGAGTTTGTCGTCTATCGCCCCTTCGACACAAAGGCGATTGATAACAAAACAGCGTACGGCGAGCCGCGTTACGCAGTTTACGTTATCCGTAACCAGGGCGAGGTTCGTTGGGCCGAGCTCGGCACGGCAACAGATATAGATCGATTGATTGATAGCCTGCGTCAGGCGCTGGGCAATTCGCACAGCAAAGATGTGCAGAGTCGCGCGCGCGCCGTTGATGAGAAAGTGATGCGGCCGGTGCGCCTTCTGGTGGGCGACGCCCGCCAACTGCTCATCTCTCCCGATGGGGCCTTGAATCTGATTCCCTTCGAGGCCCTGGTCGATGAGCGGGATCGCTACCTGGTTCAAAGGTATGCCTTCACTTACCTGACGAGCGGGCGTGACCTGCTGCGGATGCAGGTACCCCGCGCCGGCGCAGGCAGGCCCATCGTGGTCGCTAACCCCTCATTTGGGGAACCGGCGCCGGAACAGATAGCGAGAGTCAACGCCACGAGTAAACCTGCGGCATCCAATCTCAGGCGCCGGAGTGTTACCGCCGCGCGCGACCTGTCCGAAGTTTACTTTGCGCCGCTGAGCGGCACAGCGCGGGAAGCGAATACCATTCACTCGCTCTTTCCCGAAGCCGAGCTTTTGACGGGGGACGCGGCCACGGAATCTGCGCTTAAGGCGGTGGCGGCGCCCCGCCTGCTGCACATCGCCACACACGGCTTTTTCCTTGAGGACGCGGGAACGGCCGCTGTGCCGGCGGCAGGACGCGGTGCGGGGTCGATTCCCAGGATCGAGAACCCGCTGTTGCGTTCGGGTCTGGCGATGGCGGGCGCAAACCTGGGCGGCGATAGCGCAAAGCAGGATGGCATTCTAACGGCGCTGGAAGCATCAGGGTTAAATCTTTGGGGCACGAAGCTCGTGGTTCTGTCGGCCTGTGACACCGGACTGGGCGAGGTGAAGAACGGCGAAGGCGTGTACGGACTGCGCCGCGCCTTTGTTTTGGCTGGCGCCGAGTCGCTGGTGATGAGTCTTTGGCCCATCAGCGATTACTCAACCCGAACTCTGATGACCAACTATTACCGGAATCTAAAATTGGGCATGGGACGCGGCCCAGCCCTCAGACAAGTGCAACTGGACCTGCTCAAACGAAATAAAGAACTCCATCCGTTCTACTGGGCCAACTTCATTCAATCAGGCGAGTGGGCCAACCTCGAAGGCCGCCGCTGAGCTTGTAGGGGCGGCACTCCGTGGCCGCCCCTTCTCCTTCGATCAAATTCCAGGTAACCCCCCCCTCCCTCCGTCTGCAAATTCTACCTGACATTCATGAGGGGGGGCCACGGAGTGCCGCCCCTTCAATGAAACGTTTTCCCTGAGTTGTCTTATACGGGTGAAGCTCTTTGTGATACGCCGTAGAAGGAGAACAACGTGTTCATACCGGCCTCGGGGCAACACCCCGGGGGCGAAGACTTACAGATGAATCCCCCTCCACTTTGGGAGGGGTCAGGGGAGGGCTTGTTGGCAGAGCACGCCCCAAGCATCCAGGGGCGGGCTTAAGCCCGCGCGGTGAGTACTTTGTTTTGTGGCTAACTTCGTCCCTCCCCTAACCCCTCCCACAGGGAGGGGAATAAATTTCGCCAGGGTATTAAGCTGGGCGGTAATTAGCGAACCCCTTCGGCGTCAATCGAAGCGCCCATGGTATTTGCGGGCTGGCTGCCAGCTTCGACCGCCAAATCAAGACAGAGCCGCAGGGCACGGGCCCCGCGGCTCTGTTATTTGGCGCACGTTAACCGCTGATCGTTTACTGTTTGTTGAAGACCAACGTCGAATCCTGGGTTCCGCGCGGGCTTTCGCTGTGACGGACAACGGTCAAGACTTTGCCGTCGGCGGAAAGCGACATCTTGTCGCTTGAGGTTGACTTGAAGTCAGTGCCATTGAAGCTGCCGCTGCGTACTGAAGACAGATCCAGAGTCTTGCCGTCGGTTGACCAGCTGGACTTCATGGCGTTACTGCCACCCATTTGTCCGCCGGCTTCAGAAGTGACTTCCTTGCCGTCGAGCGTGTAGGTGCGCGGGCCGCCCATACCGCCGCCGCCCCGTCCACCACCGCCGCCGGGACCGCCGCTACCGGGTCCGCCTGCTGGCGCACCGGCCGGAGGCTGTCCCGCAGTCATTTTTGAATCAACAGTGATTTGCTTGTCGTCCTGCGTGATGGTCCATACCACGCTTTCGGCGTTCTGCATTCTCGGGTCCAGACCCTGGCTTTTTTCCTTATCCAGCTTCCAGGTGCCCGCGAAACTCGCCGGCGCCACTGCGCTCGCGGCCAAAGCCACGAGGGCCAAAGCCATCATCAATCCCAAAACCGTCAATACTTTTTTCATCAATCATACCTCCAAAGTTGTAGTAATTAGTGAAGCACTCGCCGGCGCGAGCGATAAGAACGAGAGCAGCCTTCGCTTCCTCAGACACTCTAAGGTTGCGGGCGGTTACAATTATTTTCCGGCTCTGCGGCAGGCACTAACCCGAGGAAGGCTCGTGCCTCCATCTCTCGACCGGACGCCCTCCTTTGAAGTCGGGCTAAACTGTCGCCGAAGTCCTGTGCCGATAGAGAAAATGCGCGGCGTTTGAACTTCAACCCGCCTTCGCCGGTCGCCGCCATAATCCCTGCAACCGGCTGCCGCTGACGGCTTGCATCAGGCTCATCACGCCCATGTAGCCATAGCCGAAAAAGAAGAGCAGCAGGAAAGCGATCGGCCCCCACATGTGCATCCGCACCGCGTAGGCGATGGCCAGCAGAAAGTACACCGCAAAGCTAAGCTCCAGCAATGGTAACCAGCCATGTCGCCGTTTGTACTTTTTGTTTTTCCAGGTTTCGTCGCTGGTCTGCTCGACCTGATACTTCGGCGTGCGTACGAAGTCCGACTTTACTCCAGCCAGCGCTTCCAGCACCGCCCGCGCGTTTGAAAAAGCCAGGCCGATACCCAGACCCATCACCAGCGGCAGATGCAACAAACGCGGAGCGCGATCTTTGTCGAGGTACCACACCGCGGTACCGTAGAAAAGCGCCACCGAAACCGTGGAAAAGAAAAGCAACGGCACGTCCAGGATCATCAACTGTTGATAACCCTGGTTGTAGCGCACCAGCAGCAACGGAAACTGCAGAAAGCTGGCCACGATCATTAGCGGGTAGCTAATGTTTCCGGTCAGGCGGAAGAACATTTCCAACTTCACGCGCAGAGGAAGCGGCGAGTTCCAGATGCGGCGATAGAGTTTCAGCCCTACCTGCATTACACCTTTGGCCCAACGTCGCTGCTGGGCTTTGAAAGCATTGA
The DNA here is from genome assembly GCA_039933315.1 of Pyrinomonadaceae bacterium. Taxonomy (GTDB): domain Bacteria; phylum Acidobacteriota; class Blastocatellia; order Pyrinomonadales; family Pyrinomonadaceae; genus DASXRU01. Next base: position 23,163 of record JBDTOI010000038.1, on the reverse strand, counting down.
TCTCAACCGGGATTTCCGCCGGGGCCTCTTCATCCAGCAGGTAAACAAAGCGCCAGCCCATCAACTGGGCGCGGAAACTTAAATCGGTGTCCTCGGTCAGCGTGTCGTGTTGCCAGCCGCCGCTCATCTCGATCGCTTTGCGCCGCCAGACTCCGGCCGTGCCGTTGAAGTTGAAGAAACTGCCGGTGCGGTTGCGCGTGGTTTGTTCCACCACAAAATGGCCGTCCAGCATGATCGTTTGCAGGCGCGTCAGCAGGTTGTAACCACCGTTGATATGCGCCCAGCGCATCTGCGCGCAGCCCACCAGTGGGTCGGTAAAGAAGTCGACGAGCTGGCGCAGAAAATCAGGCTTGGGAACAAAGTCGGCGTCGAAGATCGCCACCAGATCGCCGGTGGCTGACTTCATGCCGTTCTCGAGGGCGCCGGCTTTGAAGCCGGTGCGATCCGCACGGTGAATGTAATGAATATCAAAGCCTTCGCGCGCATATTGCTCGACCGTAGCGCGGGCGATGCCGGTCGTTTCATCCGTGGAATCATCCAGCACCTGAATCTCGATCCGGTCGCGCGGGTAATCGATTTCAGTGACCGCCTTTACCAATCGGTTCACCACGTACATCTCATTGAAGAGCGGTAGCTGAACTGTTATGCGCGGAAGCTCTTCGTCATTGAAGTGTCCGGCGGGAACTGGTGGCAGGCTGCGGTAGCGCCAGAATTCAAACACCTGCTTGATACGATAGACGCCATAAATAGCGAGCACCGTCAGGATAGAGAAGTAGAGGATCAGAATGGTCCAATCAAAAGCGTCAAGCTGGTACAACGTACTGATGTTGGCATGGTTCTTGTCAACCAGCTCGCAGAAGAAGGGAAAGCTCCGGCAAAATTCACTGGACGAGGTTGGGTCTGAAAAAATCATATGAACGAACATCTAGCTTTATTCCTGGATTATTACAACGATGAAAGGTCAGCCGTGGCGAAAACTGTCGCGGGGGATTCTACCCTAAGCGCCGGCCCACTTCCTACCCGTGAAGCGGAGGCTATTGATGCGGTTTGAGCGCCTGCCCGTTGTCTGAGAGCCGGCGGGCCCTTCCCCCGGCTGGCGTCCGTTCAAGTTGAGGTTTCACGCAAAGCCGCTAAGCAAGGAAAATCAGAAGGCGCAAAGGGTTGAGTTATCTTCTTCGCGCCTTCTGTCCTTCCTTTCTTAGCGCCTTTGCGTGAAACCTCATCTAATCCATCATTCAGTTAGCGCGAAACAAACAATACTGACTTCACGGGACCGAGGCTATCGCAATTCGGCCGGCCAAACTACATCGGCCCGCGGGTTGTTTCTTACCACCCGGAGTAGATCGATCAATCCGGGGATCACGTAGAAAGCCGCGACCGATCCCAGCAACAACCCTGTGAACAGTCTGGAGAGGTGCGTGTTTTTCCAGAGGCCGATCAAATCGAGACCGACATCGATCGCCAACGGCAGTGCCGCCAGCAAGAGCCAGCGCCGTGCGGGCGTGTCTGTTCGGCTTAACGGTCGGACCAATGGATAGATCAAAGCAGCGGCGCCAAAACCCAGATACAATCCGGTGCAACGCGCGCAGACGGCGAGTTGATACCCGGACAGATAGAAGGAACGCTCAGGTAGCTGATGGCAGGCGTAACTGAAGGCGCGGTAGATGGTGAACGCGAAGCCCTGGTGATTGGCCGATCGAGCCAAAGGGGCACTAACAATCAATCCCACAAGTCCCAGGGCAATGGCCACAATGCCCATCCAGACCAGCAACGGGGCCCACGCGCTGCGACTGCGTATCGTTGCCACCCCACCGGGTTCGATCATTTCGGAATCTGAAATCAAAAATCCAAACCTAGAATCTAATCACTGCATCCGGTCCACCCTCAACATGAACTGTGTCAACGAACCGTATGTGGTGGGTTTCCGTCGTCATCACCAGCGAATGGGTGCGTTTGCCGGAACCAAAGAAACGCACTCCTCGGAGTAGCGATCCGTCGGTCACCCCGGTGGCAGCAAAGATTATTTTCTTGCCCGGCGCCAGGTCGTCCGTATCGTAAACCTTGTCCGGATTATCTATTCCCATCTCCTTCAAACGCTCAAGCACCTGATCGCGCGGCGGCACTTTGTCTTTATCGACGCCCAGAGCTTCCGGATCGAAAACCAGCCGCGCCTGGATCTCACCATTCAGGCACTTCATCGCGGCCGCGGTGATTACACCCTCCGGAGCGCCACCGATTCCTATCAACGCATGAATGTTAGTGCCCGCCACCGCGGCGGCAATTCCGGCCGAAAGATCGCCGTCAGAGATTAGCCGTATGCGAGCGCCGGCAGCGCGTACGTCGTCAATCAATTTCTTGTGCCGAGATCGATCGAGGGCGATGACTGTCAGGTCTTCGATATCGCGCCCCAGCCGGCGGGCGATGTTCTTCAAGTTCTCTTTCACCGGGGCGTCAATGTCCACCACACCGCGCGACGAAGGCCCGACCACGATTTTGTCCATGTAGATATCCGGGGCGTTCAGTAACCCGCCGCGCTCTGCTGCGGCCAGCACCGCGATGGCGTTGTTCCCTCCCAGGGCGCAAAGATTCGTGCCCTCCAGGGGGTCGACGGCGATATCCACCTCGGGACACGATGCGGCGATCTCTTCACCCACACCGAAGCCGCCCCCTACCTCTTCGCCGATGTATAGCATCGGCGCCTCGTCGCGCTCCCCTTCCCCGATCACAATGCGGCCGCGCATGGGAACCGTGTCCATAACTTCGCGCATCGCCTCCACCGCCACGTGATCGGAGTATTTCCGATCGCCCTGGCCCATGGTGCGGGCGGCGGCAATGGCAGCGGCTTCGCACACGCGTAGGAAATCCAATGACAGCTCGCGCTCTGTCTTCAGCTCTGGCGGCATTGTGGTCTTCTCCTGATTAGGTGCCTGACGTGATTAACGGCTCTGCCAGTGGATGGGTAAGAAAGCCGCGACATAGTAGCAGAGCGCAGGCGGGAATTGTAGTTTTGGGCTTCGGGCGGGTTTAGTCGAGGTTTCACCCAAAGGCGCCAGAAAAGGAAAGACATAAGGCGCAAAGACCAGCACTCAACCCTTTGCGCCTTCGGCTTTTCCTTTCTTGGCGCCTTTGCGTGAAACCGCACGACCACCCCGCCAGCTTGTTGGTTTGATCCGCACATCGCTGAAAACTCTTCGGCCCCTGCGCGCGTATGTGATCCAGTCGGCGCGTGCAAACGTGCGGCTGAGGTTTTGGCTCCAGACGGCAGCGCGTTAATAGTGGAACCGATGGCCGGCAACACAGTTGAGGAGAATTTCAACATCATCGGCCGGACCTTCTCTGGCGCTTCTACACTTTGCTGCACGTCGAACTCGCTGGCGCTGAATGGACCGGCTCTCGGCGCGGTAGCACCGGAATCAGCCATCAGAGACGTGGTGCTTTCAGGGGGCTTTAAGGAGTTTCGCCGCGCTACCGAGACGCCCTTTAATCGCATCTTCGAAGCGCGCAATTAGTGTGCGCCGCGTCATCGAGTTTACTTTTTGAATTTGTACTGTTCGTAGCGGGGGTCCGCTGAGAGTTCCTGTTCCTTCAGAAACTCCCAGGCGTTGCGATTGATCTTTGGCGCAAGATCATAGTACCAGTGATCGTGATTCGGCATTTCCGCTAGTAGCACCGTGAGGCCGTGTTTCCTCAATTCGTCCCTGGTGGCGCGGACGTCTGCCAGCGGAAAGAACCGATCGTTGGTACCCACGATGATAAAGAGCGGGATCTTTCGTTTGGCGAAAGCGATGAGAGGATAGGTGTCCGGGCCCAGGGCTCCCGCGTGCACGGCGGTGGCAGCGAAATACTCCGACTCGTACAGCGACATGTACAGCGCCATGGCTGCTCCGCCCGAATGCCCGAACAAGTAAACCCTGCGCGGGTTAATTGAGTACTTAGACTTGAGCGCCTCGACCAGGGCGTGCAGGAACTCCGGACCGTCTTGCGGCACATACCAACCTTGCGAATTCTCTGCATCCGGTCCGGCGATGATGAAGCCCTCGCTAGCTGACAGGTCTTTCCACTTCTCAACCAGCGACAATCCGTTTCGCCCTGAGCCGTGGAGCGTCACCAGGAGCGGCACGGGTGTCTTGTCGCTCACGCCCTCCGGGACAAAAATATAATAGGGGCGCTTCTTGCCCTCGAAGAGGAGGGTATCTTTCTCAATCTTGCTCTTCGCGGGCGCGGCCGAGACTACAGAAGCGAGCCCGATCACGGCGGCAATTAGGGGGATGAGAAAATGCTTCATAACTCTACTATTCTGAGAAGCGTTTTGCGCAGCTACCGAGCGGACGCTAATTAGCCTGCAACAGCCTCTCTTGATGCATCCCCTTGCCAGGGTGGCAAGGTCTTACGCGCCGGCTTCTCTTTCTTCAAGCCCAGTGCCCAGTCGGCCTGCATCAGGGTGTGTATGTCGCGCGTCCCTTCGTAGATGATCGCTGCCTTGCAATTGCGCAGGTAACGCTCGACCGGATAGTCGTTGGCATAGCCGTTCGCGCCGTGGACTTCGATGGCCATGGAAGCCGCCTTCTCGCTGCGCACGGTGGCTTGCCATTTTGCCAGGCTGGTAGCGCGACCGTTAGGCTGTCCCTCGTTTTTTAGCCAGCCGGCGTGCAGCCAGAGCAGATGACACATCTGATAGTCTGCTTCCATCTCGGCAATCTTCTGCTTTACCAACTGATGGTTCGCGATCTTTGTGCCGAACGTCTCGCGCTCGTTCGCATACGAGATCGAAGCGTCGCGTGAAGCGCGGATAAGTCCGGTGGCGCCCGAGGCAACGGTGTAGCGTCCCTGTTCGAGGGCAAACATCGCGATCTTAAAGCCTTCGCCTTCTTCGCCGACCAGGTTCTCCTTTGGCACGCGCACATCGGTGAGCGAAAAGTACCCTGTGTTGCCGGCCCGGATGCCCAGCTTGCCGTGAATCGTCCCTGAAGTGAAGCCCTTCATAGTGCGTTCGACAATGAAGCATGACATGCCCGAGTGATCACGTTGGCGTCTCTTCTCCTCATCGGTCCAGCAGAAGAAGAGAAAGTTGTCCGCGACATCGGCCAGGCTAATCCACATCTTCTCGCCATTGAGCACATATTCGTCGCCTTCGCGTCGCGCTGTGGAACGCGATCCTACTACGTCCGAGCCTGCCCCGGGCTCAGTCAAACCATAGGTGGCCAGCTTTTCACCTTTAGCCTGCGGCACCAGATACTTGCGCTTCTGATCCTCTGTGCCCCAGGTCAACAGCGTCAAAGAATTCAGGCCGGTGTGGACGGACATGACTACGCGCATAAACGTGTCAACCGCCTCCAGCTCTTCGCAAACCAGGCCCAGCGAGATGTAGTCAAACCCGGCGCCGCCGTACTCCTCGGGAATGCAGACGCCCAGCAGGTTCAACTCCGCCATCTTATCGATGACGGACCGATCAAAAATCTGTTTCTCGTCCAGCTCCTTGATGCGCGGGGCAACTTCCTTGGTCGCAAACTCGCGCACCGTTTGTACCAGTGCTTTATGGTCTTCTGTGAACGTAAAATCGATCATAATCCACAGATTACACAGATTTCACAGATTTAGAAAAGACAAACCGGCGATGTTCGAGGCTGCGGTTTCCGAAATTAAGCAATAGACCTATCTCACAGCCGGTGGCTTTAAGATAGTTGATTACTTGCGCCTCCTCCGTTCCACTGAGGCGAGCCAGGGCTTTTAACTCCACCACGATCGAGTCGAAGCAAATGAAGTCAGGGCTGTAGCGGTGTTCAATGAGCCTCCCCTTGTAATGAATAGGTATCCGTTCTTCCTTGTAAAAGGGTATTTCACGTAATTCAAATTCGACGGCGAGCGCTTGCTGATACACGGGCTCCAGAAAGCCACAACCGAGTTGCCGGTGAACCTCCATCGCCGCGCCGATAATAGCGTAGGTCCTGGGATCTTTCAGAAGAGGGTTCGCTACCGTCATGTCCTGCTGTTTCCATTTTGCTCCCTAACCCTCCTTATCTGCGATATCTGTGAAATCTGCGGATAAAAGCTCTCTTGCGGCTTTTCTTGCATCGGTGAGAGTGCGCACGCGGCCGTCCAGCTGCATCTCGTAAACGGCGCGGGTGATCTCGCCCACACGCGGGCCGGGTTTGAGGCCCAGCTCCAAAAGATGCCGGCCCAGCAAGATGGGCGCCGGCGGTTTCTCGGCCACTTCCAACTCGCGCGCGCGAGCGATGAACCACTCCATGGCTTCGGCGTCGTACCACTTCTCCGCGGGAACCCATGGCGCATTGCGTCCGAGTGAGTCTGCCTTCGCGACCCGGTATAAGAGATCCAGTTCACATTTTCGCGCTAAGCGGCGAAAGGCGCCGTCGCCCACCTCTGCGCGCTTCTTGTAATACTCGCCGGGCTTTAAGTGATCGTGCACCAGGGCGATCACCTGGGCCCGCACATCATAACCATCAAGCGTATGGATATTCAGTTGGTCGAGAAAACTGGCCGTGGGTTCAACTCCAGCTTCCTCGTGTCCGCGCGAGCGCCATCGCCCGTCGATGAATGCGGTCGTAGCCGGCTTGCCGAAATCGTGACAAAGGGCCGCCAGCATCACCGTTACCTGCCTGCCATAGGGCAGATCATCTATCAACTCGCGAGCGCGATCGACGACCAGTCGAGTATGAACAAAAACATCTCCTTCAGGATGCCATTCAGGATCCTGTGGCACATCGATCAGCGCTCTGATTTCAGGAAACAGCTGATCGAGCGGCCCCAGGGCGTGCAGCCAACCAAAACCAATCGAGGGTTGCCGGGACCGCAACAGAAGCTTCTCCATTTCGCCCCAGATTCTTTCCCCGGGTAGATCAGAAAGATCAATGGTGCGGCAGAGGGCGGCGGTGTCAGGGTGGACTCTGAGCTCGAAGCGAGCGGCTAGTTGCGCCGCCCGCAGCACCCGCAGGCTGTCCTCAGCAAACGTCTCAATTGAAACTGCGCGCAGCGTTCTGCTTTCGATATCAGCCCGGCCGTTGAATGGATCGATGATCTCACCGGTCAAGGGGTCCTGCAGAACGGCGTTAATGGTGAAGTCGCGCCGGCGCGTCGCGTCTTCGATGCTCATTGAGGGATCGCCTTCAATGACAAAGGCGCGATGGCCACGACCCGTCTGACGCTCGCGGCGCGGCAGCGACACATCGAGGTTGGCGCCCAGTTTGTAGACAGTGAACGCTTCGCCGACGACGTTTACCTCGCCCAATGTCTCCAACAGTTGGCGCAGGCTGGCCGGCTCGACGCCGTAAACCTCGACGTCCCAGTCCTTCGGCTTCTGGCCCAGCAACACGTCGCGCACACAACCGCCCACCAGCAGGGCGCGGCCACCAGCGTCGCGGACAGCTTCAGCAAGTAATCGGACTTTTTCAGGCACTTCCATGGGTGGATTCTGAACTCTTAAGCTTCGAAGCGTAGCGCGAAGACGGTCAGACGCCCTTACGTATCGAGGCGGGCCATGCCCGCCTCGAAAATACTACAGTTTTTTCCCAGCGAGCTGTTTACTCTTCTCCTACCTTGATCTGCACGCCGCGGGTGGAAGGCAAGCAACTGATGATCTGGGCCCGCTCGATCTTCGTCATCTCACTGCCGTTCGCGTGCCAAAGCTTTACCCAGAAAGTCCGGGTGTCGCCGTGAATGGCAAAGGTAGAGCCATCGTTCATGACTGCCACCGGTTCGGCGAGGACGCCGTCGCGCAATTCCTCCAGCAGTTCGGGAATGTAAGGTTTGAATTTATCGAACTGGACCAGGATCGCGCTGTCGGCGATTTCCGCCGGTGGTAGTTCCACCGGCTCGCTCGATTCGAGCAGCAAGCGGGATTCAGTTTGCTCGTTGCGCTTCTTAACTATGGCCATACTTTTGAGAGACTAGAGACTAGGGGCTAGAGACTAGAGCTTTGCCTAAGCTCTTACTAGCCCCTGGCCCCTAGCCTCTGTTGCAAATGTCCCGGCAGGTCCGCCACCTTTACGCGTTCCTGCTCCCATGTGTCCCGATCACGCACGGTGACGGCTTCGTCTTCCAGTGACTGATGGTCCACCGTAATGCAGAAGGGCGTACCTATTTCATCCTGCCGCGCGTACAGCTTGCCGATGCCGCCGGTGTCGTCGTAAACAGCGCGCAACAAAGGCTGCAACGATCGCTTGATCGCTTTGGCCATGCCGACAATCTCAGGTTTGTTCTTGGCCAGAGGCAAAACCGCCGCTTTGATCGGGGCCATCGAAGGCTTCAGCTTGAGAATGACGCGCGTCTCGCCTTTTTCGGTGGTCTTTTCCGAGTAAGCATCCATCAGTAACGCCAGCACAGTGCGATTCACGCCCGCCGCCGGCTCAATCACGTAAGGGTAGAAGCGTTCTTTGGTCGCCTCGTCGAAGTAGGACAGGTCCTCGGTCGTATCCGGGTTGATCCGTTTGCCTTCCGCGTGCTCCGGCTTTTTCGAATGCGTACGCAGATCAAAGTCTGTGCGGTTCGCAATGCCCATTAATTCGTCCCAGTGCTTTTCCTCTTCAGTGCGCTCCGGGAAAAACCGGTACTGAATATCGACCGTGCGCTTGGCATAGTGGGCCAACTCTGCCTTGGGCTGTTCGTACAGTCGCAGGTTTTCGCGCGCTATCCCTAAATCGATGAACCATTGCTGGCAGGCATCAATCCACTCCTGATGCACCTTTTCGTCCTCACCAGGCCGGACGAAATATTCCATCTCCATCTGCTCAAACTCGCGCGTGCGAAAGATGAAGTTGCCGGGCGTTACTTCGTTACGAAAGGATTTCCCGATCTGCGCGATCCCGAACGGCAGCTTGCGACGGCTGGTAGTCAGCACGTGCAGAAAGTTTATGAAGATGCCTTGCGCGGTCTCGGGCCGAAGGTAAACCAGCGCATTCGGATCGTCCTCGGCGGTGGCCCCGACGTGCGTCTTAAACATTAGATTGAAGGGGCGAGGATCCGTCAGATCCTTTGAGCCGCAGTTAGGACATTTGCCGTCCTCCAATTTGTCCGCCCGCAGGCGAGTATTGCACTCGCGGCAATCAACCAGCGGATCACTGAAGGTGTCTTCGTGCCCCGAGTATTTCCACACCAGTCGATTCAGAATTATCGAGGAATCAAGTCCCTCGATGTCATCGCGCTCATGGACCATCCAGCGCCACCAGGCGCTGCGGACGTTGTTACATAGTTCGACGCCCAGGGGGCCGTAGTCCCAGGAGCTGCCCAGCCCGCCATAGATCTCGGAAGAGGGATAAACAAACCCGCGCCGCTTGGCGAGCGAGACTATGGTTTCAATGTTAGGCGCTGGCACGTTGTTAGTGACCTCGTAATGGGATTGATAGATAGTAAATGGTAAGACACGATCAGACAAAGCGAGATAGGTCCTATTCGACCTATAGGACCTATTGATCTAAAAAGAGAGGAGCACGATCACCGCGCTCCTCTCTTCGCTTAAACCTTCTTAGTTGCGAAAACTATTTCGCCGGGGTCGTCACGTTCACGTCAATCTTCTTAGTTCCCCCACCAAGTAAACCCCTCCCGAATACCAAAAACAAAGCGACGATTATGATCACAAAGATCACCAGTACCGCCACTACGCCGGTACTGCCGCCTCCTCCGCCGTCTTCACCCATTGGATTGACCCTCCTTCAAGAGTTCTAAGAACGGATAGTTACTGCAGTTAAGTTCAGGGGGGTTGTCGAGGGGATTGTTACAGAAACAAGAGCGGGTGACAAGGGCGAGTAGGAGGTACAGACAACGTGGTAACACTAAAACCTTTGGTTGTCTGGAACTCGTCGCTTGTCACCCGAACTGTGGATTCTATCCACGCCGGCGCCGCGGGCGCGGGCGCGCTGGCTCCGGTGGCCTGACATCGCTGGGTTGCACCGTTGGCGTTGGTTGCGGCGGCTGAGCGCCGACGGGACAGATCCAGATTTCAATGTAATCCGTCTCGCGATAGCCACCGTTCACAATCGTGACCCGGCGACCATCCAGACCCCGCTGGTTGACCAGATAATCCATTGCCCTTTGTCCCAGACGATCGGCTTGCCCGGGGCGGCTGCGGCTGCCGGCATAGACAAAGACGTAAGCCTGGTCGTCAGGAGCGCTCTGTAATTCGATGGCCAGGTTGTCGAAACGGGCCTTGTCATCGTCAAAAGCTACTGACTGGAATTGATCAAACGGCCGGCAGTTGACCGGCGGTTTGGGCCGCGGCACCACATTCGTGGATGCCTGTGCGCGTTGCCGGCAAGCCACATCGCCGGAGCCATCGTCTACCACGAGGATTGCGGTTACCGTGCGGCTACCCAGCTCGGTTGAGTCGACGGTAATGGTCGGAGTACCGGCGCCGCTGACGATCCTGGCTTCAGCGGGGCTGACGGTCCAGGTGTAATTCAGCGGTGAGGTACCACCATAGGCTACATCGGAAGCGAAAGTAATCAGGTCGCCGTCATTCACTGACGTGGGCGCAGATACGTTAACGGGATACGGACAAGGCGACTTCTCGATGACGATTTTCTTCGGACGATAATTAAGGACCACGCACTGCCGTCGACCGGCCTCAATGTTGAACTCACGCACCCAGCGCGCTCCGCCCGGCATCTGCACTTCGATCGAGTGCCGGCCCGGTTCCAGCGGTATCACCCTCACTGAGGTCGAGGTTTCACCCGAGGGCTTGCCGTCGATCAACACGGGGAAGCCACCGGGATTTGTCGATAGCTCTATCTCGCCGTAATTCGGTTTCTTTTTTGCGTCGGCGCTGGTCGCCGGATAAAGGAGAAGGAATGACAGCGCAGCCAGGATGGCAAGGGCCTTCATCGTGCGCATGCTATAGGAGTGAGTGGCAACCATTCTGTTTTCCCGCATCTGATTAGTCCTCCGTGACGGTTGTCTCATTCCTGTCAGCTTTGAGCTTAGCATAGCGGCGGCGTACACCGGCTGCCAATGCAGTAATACCCGATCCGAAGAGCAGCAGCGAAGCCGGCTCGGGAACCGCAGTGTCGGGGATTGTCGGCGTCGGCGTCGGCGTCGGCGTGTCGTTGTCGCCGCTGCAAATGCCAGTCACACAAATCAGTGGAATCAGAGCCAGCAACGGCCATTTGGGAAATCCACCACCCGCGCTGGGAATCTCGCCACAATCGCAGATTGTACCCTCAACATTCTCCTGTTCGATAACTTCGACGTTACCCTGCCCTTGTTGCTGGGGAACCTGGGTTCCACCTATCAGCGACAACGGTTCGACCGCACCTGCCGATGCCGTCGAATCAAGCGACGCGACTTGCAGCGAACCCGACGAGGGGTCAGACACCGGCGTAGTGGGCTCCTGAGTAACCGAGCGTAGCCGAAGTTCTTGCCTCTGAGTGCCGTGCTGCATATCACCGATGATGTGCACCACCTCAGCAAACTGTATTGGGCCAGCTTGGGCCGGCACCGCTGCCAGCAGCAACAGGCTGAGTGTGACGGCGAATGGCCGAAAAGCTCGATTCCTCATTGTGTTTGGGGCTCCTCCTTGAAGCTTCCAGTCTGAACTCTCGGATTTTGTGATTGCGGTGTGCGGGATTCAAAAAGAACTCGTTATGCTAAAGACACTAAGCCCGCCTCCCGAATTGCCCGGTCGTCCAGCATGCTGTCCGACTCTATTATTTGGTAAAGAGAGACAGCCAATGCTGAGGCTATTCCAATTTCAAACCAGCATTTCAGGCCATTTGACGACGAGTAAGTGCAAAAAAAAACGGAGACTTGCAGCGCACCGCAAGCCCCCGATTAATTATTAGCTTGAGATCGTTGTGCGGTGTTAATCGCCGTTGACACCGCCGGCTGCTTCAGCCTTGTTGGCTTCTTCGCGCAGCACTGCCTTGCGCGAGAGCTTGATCTTATTCCCTTCCTTGGCGATGCATTTGACAATGATCTGCTGGCCTTCCCTCAACTCATCTCGCACATCTTTTATTCGTCTATCCGCAATCTCGGAGATGTGCAAAAGCCCGTCGGTTCCAGGAAAGATCTCAACAAAGGCGCCAAAGTCGACTATCCGCGAAACGGTGCCCACGTAGGTCTGACCGATTTCAGCTTCCGCCGTAATGCCGCGGATGCGAGCCACTGCCGCCTCGGCTGCTTCGCTGTCGGCCGTGGCAATCGAGATGGTGCCGTCGTCTGCCACATCAATCTTGGCCCCGGTCTCTTCCACCAGGGCACGAATCACTTTACCGCCTGGTCCGATTACGTCGCGGATCTTGTCCGGATTAATCTTGATCTGAATGATACGCGGAGCATAGGGCGACATAGCCTCGCGCGGTTCGCTAATAGCCTGATCCATTGCGTCCAGGATATGTATGCGTCCCTTTTTTGCCTGCTGCAGGGCGTCGGCCATTATCTGCGCGTTGATCCCGCCCACCTTGATGTCCATTTGCAGCGCCGTAATGCCCTCACGGGTGCCCGCTACTTTGAAGTCCATGTCCCCGTAGTGATCTTCGGCTCCGGCAATATCGGTCAGAATCGCGTACTTGTGACCCTCCATCACCAACCCCATGGCCACTCCGGCCACCGGCGCCTTCAGCGGCACACCGGCGTCCATCAGGGAAAGAATGCCCCCGCAAATCGAAGCCATCGAGGAAGATCCGTTAGATTCCGTGATGTCGGAAACTATGCGAATCGTGTAGGGAAACTCTGTGGCCTCCGGCAACACGACCTCGATAGCGCGGCGCGCCAGGGCGCCGTGGCCTATCTCGCGCCGGCTGGAAGAGCCGAAGCGGCCGACTTCGCCCACCGAATAGTGGGGGAAATTGTAGTGGAGCAGGAAACGTCGTTTGACCTCTCCCTTTTCGATATCGTCTATGAACTGCTCGTCTTCCTTGGTGCCGAGTGTCGTGGTCACCATCGCCTGCGTTTCGCCCCTGGTAAACAGAGCGGAACCGTGGGCCCGCGGCAGCCAGCCAACTTCGCACGTGATCGGCCGAATCTCGCCGAACCGTCGTCCATCGGGACGGCGTCGGTTGTTGAGGATATCGTCACGGAAGATCGTCTCTTTCAAGTGATCAAAAACCTTCTTGGCCATCTGGCGTATCTCAGGCTGATCTTCGGGATATGACTCGACCACCTCTTTTTTAAGCGCATCCACCGCCGCATAACTGGCGCGTTTCTCCTTATCAGTGGTATCGAGCGCGGCGCGCAGACGGTCAACATAGTTCCGCTGAATCTCGGCCAGCATCTCTTCATTAAGAACTGGCGGCACGACTTCGCGTTTCTTCACCTCAAGGGCCTTGTACAACTCTTTCTGCCAACGGCAGAGGCGGTTAATTTCCTTGTGCGCCAGCATCAGCGCTTCCACCATGATCTCTTCCGAGACCTCTTCCGCTCCGGCTTCGACCATCACGATGGCTTCTTCGGTGCCCGCCACGATCAGGTTCAAACGCGAATCGCGCACTTCGTCGTAAGTCGGGTTCACTATGTAGCGACCTTCTATCAAGCCAATGCGCACGCCGGCGATTGGGTTCATGAAGGGGATGTCTGAGAGGTAAAGCGCGCACGAGGTCCCGGTTATGGCGATGACGTCAGGGTTGTTTTCCTGGTCGGCCGAGATAACCGTGGCGATGACCTGGGTCTCGTTTTTATAACCTTCAGCAAAGAGTGGACGGCAGGGGCGGTCGATGAGGCGGCAGGTCAGGACTTCCTTTTCATTGGGACGTCCCTCGCGCCGAAAGTAATTACCGGGAATTCGTCCGGCAGCGTAATTGGATTCGCGATATTCGACCGTGAGGGGGAAGAAGTCTATGCCTTCGCGCTGCGTTTGCGCGCCCACGGCGGCTACCAACAGCATCGTGTCGCCATAACTGATGACTACGGAACCGTCGGCCTGCTTGGCGACGCGGCCGATTTCCACCGTTAGTTCCTTGTCACCCAGCTTAATCGATTCCTTCAAATATTTTCTTACTGGCATTTTCGTTTGTCTCCTTATGACAATGCGAGCCCGACGCGGACAATCCGCTTGGGCAACTGGGTACCTGTTGCAAGAACAGGCGCGCGGGCGGGTTGACCCTGCTGAGTGTTTTGTTCACTCGCCGCGCTTGGTTCGTGACCATGGCGACTGACGTTAGACAAAGGAAACGTGATGACCTTTTTCGTCTCCGTCAGCCATTCCCGGCCAAATTTCTTCAAAAACGAAGGCGGCAAGACCCACCAGCCGTGAGCTCTTGCCGCCTTGCGGAATTTGCTTAAGGCACGCGCGTCCGCTTGTCTCCGGGATGCACCGTCACGTTCGGCACCGGTTCAAGCTCTTCGATAGACGCGGGCTTTGTAAAACCGAGATTCGAAGTTTCTCGTTCTTTTTACGTCGGGTGGCGCAGACTTCAGTCTGTGCTTTCTTCCTCGGGTGTCACAGACTAAAGTCTGTGACACTTTCCTAACGGCGCAGGCCAAGGCGGCCAACGATTTCATGATAGCGCTCAATATCCTTCGATTTAAGGTAATCAAGCATGCTACGGCGCTGCGAAACCATTTTCAGCAACCCGCGGCGCGAGTGGTTATCCTTTTTGTGGATCTTGAAATGCTCGGTGAGCTCGTTGATTCTCTGGCTCAGTAGTGCGATTTGCACCTGGGGTGATCCCGTGTCAACTTCGTGGGTACGATAGTCGGTTACGATTTTTTCCTTTGCTTCTTTTGCTAACGACACTGCTAAAAATGGCCCTCCCAGACCGCAGTAAGACCGTCAGGTGACGGAAACCGCTAAAGATTCAAATGCGCTCGTAAAGTAGCACGCGGTTTGCAGAAGTGTCCAGCGAGCAGAGATCCCGTTCATTTCGGGGGCTCCCGTCTCGGATGACTGGCAATATAGTCGGCCAACAAGTCGGCCATGATGGCATGCCCGCGCTGGTTGGGGTGGATAATGTCGCCAAAACCGGATTTCAGGTTTCCCATGCCGGCCCTCATAAATGCCGGAGCTAAGTCAATAGTGTCAAAGCCCGCCCGCTGCGCTTCCATCGCGACGATGCGGTGTGCAGTGAGATGGGTGTACAGCCCACCCTCCTGCAGCAGCAGAGGCACGATCATTACAACTACTGGAAAGCCATGATCGCGGGAAATGCCGGCCAGGCGGCGAAACGCAAAGCGGAGTCGCCCAATCCGGTCTCGGTCGCCGTACCAGGTAGTTGAAGGGTATCTGGGCGCATTCTTCAGCAAATCGAGCAGTTCAACTTCGTTATCATTGATAGCCTCTATCTGATGTTCATACTCACGGTGAAAAACTTCGGGTTGATTCATATGACTCAACCATCTCTTTAGTCGTATCTTCTCGATATTGGTGAACACAAACTGCGGCACACGGAGGTTACGAAGAAGACTCTTCTGTTGAGACTTTATTCGCTCAATGTGCTCCAAACTCGCACTGGCGATGCTTATGTCGTTAAGACAAAAACTTACCACCACCAGATCCGGCTCATATTTCAGACCCCGAGCCTCGAGGAGTGCTACTTCCTGAAGAGTGTCATAACCGCCCACGGCAAAGTTCAGAACCTCTACATCCCGTTTCTCGGAACGCAGACGTTGTTGAAGCAGCGCGGAGAAAGTCGCTTCCCAGGGGAGGACGGTTCCGAAGGCAATAGAGTCCCCCAATACAAGGACCCGTTGAGCCGGCCGGGTGCTGGACGGTTCCGGGCCGCGAAAGCCCTGCGAGTTGATTCTTATGTCTGTGCCGGAGAAGTTGCTGTGGGCCCCGGGGGTGAGCTCATACTTCAGGCCGGGAGAGCTGGAAGGGCGAAATATAAGTCCTCGATCGTCTCTAAAAGGATTAAAGCCGTAGAGCCGCAACCCAATCTCAAGCGCCAGCAGGGCGAGCAGGCATGACGCCGTACTCAACCCTATCTTCATCAGGTAGTCACGTCTCATACCGCGACCGTTGCGGGGAATCAATTATTTCGGGCGCTTGAAATAGTAAACCGGATCCTGGTCACGACCGGCCACCGATACCAGCTCCCAACCCTGCGCTCCCAACTTGTCCAGATGTTGCTCCAGCACAAATCCTTCCCGCGCGAATGTGCTTTCCTCGAGTTTTTTCATGTTGGGATTGCCGGTAGCGGTGAAGTTGGTAGTGGTGGGCCCGGCCACCGCCAGGTATTCCCACCTCTGGGGAGCCAATCGATTGGTTCGAGCAGGCACCCCCTGGCTCTGCGTTGTCACCACTGCCGCTCCGCTCGGTACCAGAAGCAATAGCGCCGCTATGATCATGGGCTTCATGAAATCTCCTTTTCTTACCCCTGCGGGGTACCCTTCGCAGTCGTCTCTATCTGCTCCTTCAACGCCTCCCTTAAGTTGAGGTTCCGTATTAAACGGTGAAGATAGTTTGGATGCACTTCGAGAATCCGCGCTGCCTCGGTAAAGTTTCCCTTGGCGTGATCCATGGCGCTGAGGATGATCTGCCTTTTGGTCTGGGCCAGCGCATCGTGATATTTCGCCACGGGCGAGCTTTCCGGCAGTTCGCTTTCCAGAATGACCTCGGGTAAATCTTCCGGCAGCACCTGTTCGGTGGTTCCCAGCACAATGGCGCGCTCAATAGCGTTCTCCAGCTCGCGCACGTTTCCCGGCCAGTCATAGCTCATCAAATGTGCGCGGGCTTCCGGGGTGATACTCCGGACGCGTCTATTGCACCTCGCGCTGTACTTCTCTACAAAGTAACTGGCCAGCAGGGGAATGTCTTCGCGGCGATCTCGCAGCGGAGGCATTGCTACGGCGACTACGTTCAGACGGTAGAACAGATCATGGCGAAATGTTCCCTGTTCGATCGCTTCTTCGAGGTCCTTGTTGCTGGCGGCGATGAGGCGAATATCGACTCTTAAGGTCCGCGTTCCGCCAACTCGTTCGAACTCCCGCTCTTGCAGCACGCGCAGTAGTTTGACCTGGAGCGCGGCGGAGATCTCGCCCACCTCATCGAGAAACAGAGTGCCCCCGTCGGCAATCTCCAGGCGTCCCTTCTTCAGGGCCACGGCGCCGGTGAAGGCGCCCTTTTCATGTCCAAACAATTCACTTTCCAGCAGGTTCTCGGCCAACGCGGCGCAATTAACCGCGACGAATGCCTTGCCGGCGCGCTTGCTGTTGTTATGAAGAGCCCGAGCCGCCAGTTCTTTTCCCGTGCCGCTTTCACCGCTTATCAAGACGGTCGCGTCCGTCGGCGCTACGCGGGAAATCAACTGGTAAAGCTGCTGCATGATCGGGCTTTCGCCCACCATATTGTGCTCGATGTTGACGTCGGACAGGAGGCGCTGATTCTCGCCTTCCAGCCATTCAATGTGCCGCGCGTTTTCGACAGCCACGGCGGCGATTCCGGCAACTGCCGTGACCAGATGCAAGTGGTCCTTGTTGAATTGAACGCCTACCTCTGTGGTATCCAGATAGATCGCGCCGATTCTTCGGCCCAGCATCAGCAGCGGAACACACAAAACGGAAGCCGGCGGGTCGCTGATGACGCTCTCGCTCGCGAGGGCCGAGTCATTGGCCGGTTGGTTTGATAGCAGGGCGACGCCGTCGCTCATGACCTTTTGGGTGATGGTCCGGCTTACCTTGATAGTCGCGTCCGCTCCCCGCACGCGATCCAGTCCGAACAACGAGGCGAACTCGGATCCGTCATGGCTCAGAAGGATGGCCCCACGCTGGGCCGGCACCACTTCGAAAAGGAGCTCCAGTAATGTCTTTTGTAGTTCTTCCAGACCATGAATGGCGTTGATCCTGGTGCTGATTTTCATCAGCGCGGACAGGTCGCGGGCCATTAGATACAGCGCCTCTTCAACTCGGAGCTGGACAGTGGCCTCGCCGATCGACTGCTCATGAAACTGTATATCGCTGGAAGTAGAAGCCGCCTCGCCCTCCTGCATCAGAAAGAGGAATTGCGAGTCTCCCACTCTCACGCGATCACCATGCTCAAGCCCGCGCGCCTTTACCGGGACACCGTTTACAAAAGTCCCGTTGAGGCTATTCAGATCGGTGATGACGAACGCGGTTCCGTCCTTCTTAATGCTCGAATGGCGACGCGACACCGAGCCTTCGGCGATACAAATGGCCGCCGAAGTCTCACGGCCGAGGACCACCTCTTCGGCCGCGAGATTGAAGGTCGCTCCAGTTAATTTTCCGGAGATAGCTACCAGTCTTGGCTTCATGACGAGTTTGTGAGCGCGCGCGTTAGATGCGCAGTTTACGCGGCTTAGCCAGTTCCAGCAACCGTGATTTTGGCGAGAAGGGAGGGCATCTATCCGTTCAGATAATCCGTGGCCCGCAACCCTATCTGATCAGATAGAGTTTTGCCGAGACGTTGACCAGTCTTTAGTTCACTTCCAGCGTGACTTCTTTAATAACCTGCGTTTCTCCTGCCATTTCCCTGGATTGCCCCAGGCCCAAAACCTGTGGCACATCGTTAGCAATGGATGGAAGCGGCTCGCGAATCAAACTTATGGACGAGCTGACAGTGGTCGCATCCCCCAGGGAAGTTGAAGCGACCAGTTGCCACTGACCAAGTTTGACTCGAATGAAATTTGACCGTTGCCCAGAAGGCAAAAGGAGAAAAGATGAGAAAAGAAATGCTAAAAGGTATCACGATGGCGGTATTGACGATCACGTTGGCTCTCGCAACTGCGGTGGTTTCGGCCAACGCTCAGTCCTCCAACAGAGTGGCCGCGGCAATCCCCTTTAATTTCGGCGTGGGAGGCCAGACGATGGCAGCCGGCGACTACATTCTCGGATCCATTAGCAGCGATGGCGAAGGCCTGCTCGTTAGAAGTAAGGACAGCGGGAAGTCAGTTGTTCGATTGACTAATTCGATTCAGCCGAGTGTCAAAAACACTAACGCGCGGCTGGTGTTTCATCGATACGGTCAGCGTTACTTTCTGGCGGAAGTTTGGGGCGCTGAAGGCAGCACCGGTCGCAAATTGACGGAGTCTCGCGAAGAGCGCGCTATCCGGCGGGAATTCGGGAAGCTGGCGCAAAACAGCTACGAAACAGTTGAGCTGTCGGCCAAGCTTCGCTAAGCGCAGACTTCTGCGCCGCAGGGACGAGTACTAGTCCTCACGACCGTCCCTGTTAGAAGGCAGAACGGCAACTCCGCCCCGGGGTTGCCGTTTTGCTTTTGATCCACAGATTACGCAGATTACACCGATTAAATAGTTCGCTTGAGTGGGAAGGGCCGACTTCGCTGTATTCGCGCCAAGACGTTCGCGCTACTTTAGCCGCCTGACTTCTTAATCTGTGCAATCTGTGTAATCTGTGGATTCGTCCCCGTCTCTGTTAACATCCCGGAACACTTTTTCTTGGAATGGACGTTAATGGCAGACAGAAAAGCGGAAATAGTAATCGTTGGCGGTGGCTTCGGCGGAGTTTTCACCGCGCTCGACCTGGCAGGGTCGGGTCACGTTACGCTAATTAGTGAGGAAGATCATTTTCTTTTTACGCCGATGCTCTATGAGTATCTCAGCGGCGAAGTGGAAGCCTGGCACATCGCGCCCGACTACAAGGAGCTGCTCGACGAGAATGTTAACCTGGTGCGCGGGCAGGTGACAGGCGTAGATCTCCAGAGTCGCGAAGTCGTTGTAGCCGGCCGCGCTGACCATCTCTCCTACGACATTCTGATTGTGGCTGTAGGAGGCGTCACCAACTATGCGGGCGTAGCGGGGGCTGAGAATTACGCCCTTCCTTTTCGCAAGCTGGCACACGCCGATCAATTGCGACAGCGCATGATCGACGCCCTCGATCATATTCCCCCCAGTTTACCGCCGCAGGATGTTCACCGGGCCCTGACGTTCGCCGTAGTCGGCGGCGGGGCCAGCGGGGTCGAACTTTCTACTAAGATGGCCGACCTGTTAAGAGACGCGTTTAGTCGCCGGGCCCTGCATGGCGAGGCCCGCGTTATGGTAATCGAGATGAGTGACCGGGTAGTGCCCGGGATGGGCGACGAGATTCGTGAGTTTGTCGAGAAGGCGCTACTCGAATCCCGCGTGGAAGTGCACACTGAAACTCGCGTCGTGCACGTGGGGCCAAAGGCAATCACGCTGGAACACGCCGGCCAGCAAACTGAGATGGAGACAGCGGGCGTGGTCTGGGTGGCCGGCGTTCGCCCCAGTCCCCTGGTCGAAAACCTTGACGTTGAAAGAGATCGCCGCGGGTTAATCATCGTCGAGCCCACGCTGCAAGTGCACGGGCACGAAAATGTTTTTGCGCTCGGTGATGCGGCACTCTTCCAGGACGTGGTGCCGACGCTGGCGGGTACTGCGCAACTCGCATTTCAACAAGCAAGCCTGGTGACCCGCAACGTGCGCGCGTTCCAGGCCGGGAAAAAACTGCACACCAAACACTTCGTCGAACTGGGCGAGGCTTTGAGCCTGGGTACCGAACGCGCCGCCGTACTCGCCGCCGGCAAAGTCATCAGCGGGGCCCTGGCCCGGCAGGCCCGTTTTGCGATGTACACTTCGCGCATGCCAACCTGGCATCACCGTTTGCGGGTCGGCGCGAGTTGGTTTTTTGAGGGTACTGCGCCCCGTCCCTTGCAGCCGCTCGGGTTTCAGCGCTGACGCTGAGGGAGGGCGGGGTAAATGAATTGGCTAAGAAGTCCTCGCGGGAAAATAATTCTCGGCTTTGTCGCCGTCTTCATTATCGTCGCTGCGCTGGTGACCTGGCTCAGCGGAAAAACCCGAGACGGTAAATGGCACATACTTACCTGGGCTAGTTCGCAGCCGGCGACTCCTGCACAGCCAGCGGCGAATAGCAGCGGTCAGCCGCAATCCAACTCCACACCGGTGCCCCAATCAACGGCGCCGGTCCCCCCAGTAACGGCGGCACCTTCTCCACTCGCAGAAATCGCGCCATCGCCCAACAGCACTCCTGTGCAAAGTTTGCCCGGCCCTCAGGCTCCGTCCGTGGCGTTGATCGTGCCCGTTGCCGGAGTGCGTCCGGATCAGTTGCGCGATACGTACTCGGACTCCCGATCAGAAGGCCGGCTGCACGACGCGATTGATATAGTCGCCCCGGCCGGCACACCGGTTCTGGCCTCAGCCGACGGCCCGATTTTGAAACTGTTTCCCAGCGAACGCGGCGGCATAACCGTCTATCAATCAAGCACTGACGGTAACTTCATTTACTACTACGCGCACCTGCAGCGATATGCCGATGGTCTGGCAGTCGGCCACTTCGCCAGGCAAGGTGAAACTATCGCCTACGTTGGAGACACGGGAAACGCGGGAACGGGAAACTACCACCTGCACTTCTCGATCTCCCGAATCGCGGATCCAAAGCGATATTGGGAAGGCTATAACATCAATCCCTATCCCCTATTGCGAAAGTAACCCGGGCGTTCGCTTATCATGCAACGGTTTTCCAGGATGCCACCAAATTGTGGTTAATCCCCACCTGGGTTGTGGGTATGCCCGTTGCAGTAACAGCCCGGCGGAATAGAATTCACTCTAAATAGATACAGCCAAAAATCAGCTCAGGAGCCACATTAATGAAAAAGCTTGCAGGATTTCTACTTTCCTTGACGGTTTGCCTCGGCGCGATTGGATGCGCAGTCGAGCCGTCCAATCAGTCCAATACTAACCCGAGCGGTTCCGCTACGCCGGTGGCGACAGCTTCGGCTGCGCCGGTCACGGAAAAGGCTTCCAACGAACAGCCTTTGACCTTGCCAGTGCTCGATGCTTTCTTTGCCGACGAGTCTTTTCCCGCAGTACTCAAGTCCCGCCTGCAACTCTCCGATCAGCAAGTCACGCAGCTGCGTGAACTCGCCCACGCAGAGACGGCAAAGCTCAACGAGGAAAGTGCAGGCTCAGCCTCGGGCGAAACGGCCGCGGCTCGCGAAATGGCTGTGGAGAAGGTTAAGGCGCTGGTAGGTGATGAAAAGACCAAACAACTGGCGGCGCTGGTTCGCGAGCGCTGGGGCGCGGGTGGTGAAGGTGATTCGCCCAAGGCAGCAGGTGGATCCACCAACCCAACCACAGCGGCCGAGTTTGCCGCCATGGCTCCCAATGCAGTGCCGACAGATTCGCGCATCGTAGTTAACGCTCCGGCGTTCCGCATGGATGTTTTCGATGGTGGGCGGTTGATCAAGTCTTACAGAATCGGAATTGGCTATCCGCAGTTCCCTTTGCCGACCGCGCTGCGCAAAGCAAACTCAATCATTTTCAATCCCACCTGGACCCCGCCCGACGAACCCTGGGTGGCGAAGATGAAGAACATCACTGCCGGCGAGAAGGTTGAAGCCGGCAGCAAGCTGAATCCTCTTGGTCCAATTAAGATTCCAATCGGCTTGCCATCCCTGATTCACGGCGGCAAGTCGCCGGCGAAACTTGGCACCTTTGCATCGCATGGATGCGTGGGTCTGACCACGCCTCAGGTGCAGGACTTTGCCAAAGTGCTGGCGCAACTGGGCGGTTCCCAGTTAACCGACGCCAACCTTGCGGGTTATGCGCGGGACAAGACTCAAACGAAGTCTTTGAAACTTCAGAATGCCATACCCGTCGAATTGCGCTACGAAACAATTGTAGTCGAAGACGGCAAGCTGCATATTTACCGCGACGTTTACGATCATGGCACCAACACTGAAGAGAATCTGCGTGCGGTGCTCGAGGCAAATGGGGTCAAGTTTGACGACCTGACCGAGGAAGAGCGCGCGCAAGTCTCGGAGGCGCTGGCTCAACTCGGAGGAAAGTCTTTCAGCACGGCATCAGTCAGGCAGAGCCCTACGCCGGGTGCCAGCCCTGCAACCGCGGCCACGGAAAAGAAAGCCGCGGTCGCAAAGAAGTCGCCTCGTCCAGTCAAGAATCAAAAAGAAATTGTGATTGAGATCGCGGCGCTGAAAGGAAAGGGGTATCCCGCTCCCGTGGCTCTGGACACTGGCAGCGGGAAAACAAAATCCGTTGTGGTCTCGGCCAAACCGGAAACAAAACCCAAGCTGTGATGGCAAAACTTTGTAGGGGCGGCACTCCGTGGCCGCCCCCCTCTTTCCGCCTTGGTCAACTCTCGGAACATCCGTAAAGAAGGGGTGGCCACGGAGTGCCACTCCTACTACCCGACGCTCGCCGCTTCACATGAATTAAGCGCGGGCGCTTCCTCAACTGGAACCCCGGCTTCGCCGAAGTACTTTCGGCCGGCGGCAATCGCTTCGAAGTATTCCGTAATGCGGCCGAGGAT
>JBDTOI010000037.1:0-29134 GCA_039933315.1 Pyrinomonadaceae bacterium | reverse complement strand
TCGCACTAAACTGCACGAAAGAACACGAAATAAGAGTTTTTGTGCAAGCCGCCAATTCGTTTCGCCTCAGTTCGAATCTGCAACCGCCTTCGCATCTACGAGCCAGGCTTCAAGTAGCGTTAACTCGAACTTATCAAGCACTCCCATACCGACTAGTTCTGCATAGCACCGGCGGAGGTTGTCACCCAGGTTTTCAACGCCTGGTTGCAGCTCAAGCTTGCCCAGCCTTTCGCAAATCTCCTTGTTACGCAAATAGCCGGGAAACTCGTCTTCGAGGTCTCGAATGAGATCGTGGGGATTCCGCTCCTGCGTGCTGGTGGGTTCGTGGAAGAGTATGCCCCAGTCGTTGGTCCAGGCTATGCGCTGGGCAACGAAGCTGCGCCAAATATCAGTCACCCGAAACCGGCACGAAGCCGGCAGATATAGCAGCGGGAAAGCGGCAGACCACCAACAAGTGTTCTGGCTGTTGAATGGTGACCATGAACCACTCTTTAGCGCCATACGTCGATCAGCACGGAACGTCTGCGGCAGCGGCAAGGTAAGACGGTAGATGGCATCGACATCCGGATCGCCATCGGTAAGCCCCTGCTGGATCGGACAAATCACTTCCTCGGTTGGCAGCGCTTCGAATTCACGCGCCGGGTCGTTAATTTTGTCCAGGGGAAATCCTCGCGGCCAGATTCTCGCTGTCGAGAAATAACGATAAACGTTGACCCATCCGTTGCCCGCATCCGTGGGCACAGTTTGACTACGGTTGCGAGCGCGCCAGAAGTCTGCGTTGGGAATACAGTCATCATCCAGATCAATAATCACGTTGGCGCCGCTTCGCATCGCCAGGAGATAGCCGATGTTTTTGCGAGCGTAATGCTTAGTCGGGCATATTTCGGCGAACCTAAACCCAAGCTCCGTTTGCTCCGGCAGACTGAAGAAGCGCGCGCCCTCGAGTTGAAATGTTTTCGGACTGGCTTCATCGCCGATAATGATCAGCTGGTGGCCCAGGTTCCGGCACCCTTCGGCCAGCAGTTGCAGCGGCGGACCGGGTTCATTAATCGATGTGACTACGATCGCGACTTTGTCGTGCATAGGCATAGGCTCGGCCGTCGCGTCAGAAACCGCCCTGCAGCCTGAGATGAAACAGACGCCACAAGTTGTTGAAGGCGTCCTTGAGAACCGGGCCGCTGATTCGGTGGCTGGCTCCCTGGTAGTGGATCGGCACCTCGATTATCTTCAAGCGATGGCAGTAGGCCCTGATCTCAGTTTGGAAGAAAGGACCGCGCGATTGAATTCCAGTTTTTAAGACGTACTCCAGCGCTGCGCGGGTGAAAAGTTCAAAGCCGCTGGTCATATCTTTAAGTGATGTTCCCAACAGCAAGTTGCTGAGGATGGTTCCTCCGCGACTGACGATCCGCCTGCTGAAAGGAGCTGCCGAGACGCTGCCGCCCGCACAGAAGCGACTGCCGAAAACGCAGTCATGGCCCTGCAGCATTTCCTGGAAGAACTGGGGAATGTCTGAGGGTCGATGGCTGAAGCCGCAATCTATTTCCAGAATCCAATCACATCCGGCAGCGAGGGCTTCGCGGTATCCGCGAACATAGGCGTCGGCGACACACTTGTTCTCCGGCGCCCAAACAATTTGTAGCGACGGTTGTTGCTCTTTCAAGCCATTGAGTAACTCGAGGGTCTTGTCCTTGCTTTGCAGATCGAGCACAGCAAAGCAGGTCACACTTTTGAATCCGTACACAGCGCAATGATCCAGGACATCGTTAACGAACGAGATAACCTTCGCTTCTTCGTTCGCCATCGGGCAGACAATCCCCAGACGGATCTCCGCATAGCGAGGATCAGCAAGGTTCTGCAAGCCAATCGGTTTTTGTTGACTCATGCGCGTTCGGCGGATGCTACCAGAACCGAAGGATTTATGTCTTGTAGGGGCGGCACTCCGTGGCCGCCCCTTCCTAGTACACGGGCATTATTACCCCGACCCCCCGTGGCCACTTTTCCTTTGAGAGCAGCGTCAGGTTGAAAGCGAAGAAGGGGCGGCCACGGAGTGCCGCCCCTACAATCCTTGCGAAAAAGATTGGCATTCATTACCGTAGGCAAACTCCGCCTTTAGATGCCTTTTACTAAAAAGTCTATAACGGGTTCCCTGCTGCCGGCGCTGATATTCGCCGCCGCCCTCTCGATATTCCTGCTCTCGCCCGTTCATCAGGTAACGGATTCCGCCTACTCGATGTTGCTCAGCGAAAGCCTTCTGCATCACGGAAGTTTCGAACTGGACCACTACGCCATACCCCGCGGCGAGCCGAAGTGGTTTCGCTATTACTTCCGCAACGGCGATATCTATCAGTTGGAGTGGGTGAATGGCCATCTTTACCATAACTTCCCGGTGGGCACATCTATCCTCTCGATACCTTTCGTGGCTGTGATGAACGCGATCGGTATCTCAGCGACAAACCCTGACGGCACATACAACCCTGACGGCGAAGAAAAAATCGAAAAGATACTGGCAGCTATTCTGATGGCGGCGCTGGTGTGCGTATTTTTTCTTATGGCGCGTCTGGCGCTGACGACCTGGTTAAGTGTGTTGGTAGCCTGCGGTGGTGGTCTGGGTACTCAGGTTTGGAGTACGGCTTCCAGAAGTCTGTGGACCGACACGTGGGGTTCGCTGCTGCTCGGCGTTGTCCTGCTCATGCTGTTTGGCGCGGCGGCTGGGCGCTGGCGCCTGAAACCGATACTGCTCGCCACGCTCCTTTCCTGGATGTACATCGTTCGTCCAACTTTCGCCATTCATATTATCGGCATCACGGTTTACGTCTTCCTTTATTACCGACCGATACTGCTTCGTTATGTCATTACCGGAGCCGTTTGGCTGGCCGCGTTCGTGATCTATTCGTGGCACTTCTATGGCCATGCACTGCCGAGTTACTACCGTGCCAGCCGGCTGCAGTTTGATTTTTTCTGGACGGCGCTGGCTGCTAATCTGATTAGCCCGGCACGCGGTCTCTTCATTTACGTGCCTGTAGTTTTATTCATCGGCTACCTGTTGACGCGTTACCGGCGCCAGATCGTCTATCCACGTTTGGTAGTGCTCTCGCTGGCGGTAATCGTGGCGCACATACTGGTTGTCTCGTGCCAGATACATTGGTGGGGCGGACATAGTTACGGGGCGCGCTTTAGCACCGGTCTGGTCCCCTGGTTCGTCCTGCTGGCGATT
The DNA here is from genome assembly GCA_039933315.1 of Pyrinomonadaceae bacterium. Classification (GTDB taxonomy): domain Bacteria; phylum Acidobacteriota; class Blastocatellia; order Pyrinomonadales; family Pyrinomonadaceae; genus DASXRU01. Next base: position 25,920 of record JBDTOI010000037.1, on the reverse strand, counting down.
CTGGGTTTACAGGCAAGGTGTCACAGACTTCAGTCTGTGTTGCCCGCCACGTCGTCTCACAGACTGAAGTCTGTGCCACTTTTCGAAACCAGCGCTGGCGCCCTGTTGTTACTAATCAGCATTGTGATCAACGGTCTCGGGGCAACTTCGCACGCCACCTGGCGTTGGAACACACGGCCGGTAAACATCGACGACCATCCGGAACGAAACTGGGATTGGCGCCAGCCGCAATTCCTGGCAACCTTTGTTAAGCCGCCGCTGCCGGCGTCAATCGGCCTTGCGCCTTCGAAACGCATTGACCTGACGACTCCGGAAGCTGCCGCTTATCTCTGGTATGGCTGGAGTCCGGCCGAACAGACATCTCGTTGGACCGAAGGCAACGAAGCGACTTTGGTTTTCAAGGTGAGCCACTCCGAGGACACTCTGTTCACCGCGAAGCTGCACGCCTTCGTGGTACCCAACCACCATCCACAGCAGCGACTGATCATCAAGCTAAATGGCAGCACCATCCAGAACCTGGTATTCACGGACGCCGCGCCGCACGAGATAAGTGTTACCTTGCCGGCAGTCAGGATGCGGGCACACAACTATCTGGAGTTTTCCCTGCCGGATGCGGCATCGCCAGAGTCACTTGGCCTCAGTGAAGATAACCGCGAACTCGGAATAGCTGTCTACTGGATCGAGTTTGCGCGCAAAGCCGAGGCGCCGAATGAATTGTAGGGGCGCCACTCCGTGGGCGCCCCTTCGTTGGTTTAAACGGGCGAGCGTCGCGGTAACGTGCGTCGCCGGCATGTTAAAGAGGGGCGGCCACGGAGTGCCGCCCCTACAAATCCGGCGACGTCGTCCTTTTTTCCCAACCCGTTAAATTCGGTCACACCCTAGCCCGCGGATATTCCGTTCATCCACTGAGTTGATCTCAGATTTCCGGGGCCTCATAGTTACCGTCGTGCAGGCGCAACCCAAATCTCAACCAAAGACTGAAATTTCCGGATGGGGCGGCTTCCCTCGCGGACAAGCTTCAATAGTTTGCCCGGCGAACATATCGGAGGTTTCGCCGCCATCCAACGGTACCGTGATCGCGCGCGGGCTGGGGCGCAGTTACGGCGATGCCGCAATCTCCACCACGGGGCTGGTGATGCTTTCCGAAAAGCTCAACCGGGTGGCCAGCTTCGATGAGAAAACTGGGCTGCTGAAAGCTGAAGCTGGAACCAGTCTCGCCGATATTCTCGAAACGTTTGTTCCTCAGGGCTGGTTTCCCCCCGTGGTGCCGGGCACTAAGTTCGTCTCGCTCGGCGGCTCAGTCGCTGCTGATATCCATGGGAAGAACCATCACCATGCAGGAACGTTCGGGCGACACGTGACCGGGTTGCAAATGATCATGGCCAATGGCAACCAGGTGGGCTGTTCACCGGATCGAGAAGCTGAATTATTCTGGGCCACAGTCGGCGGGATGGGCTTGACGGGCATCATCACCGACGTCGAGCTCCAGCTGATTCCTATTGAGACTCCGTACATGGTGGTGCAGCAAACCCGGGCGAAAGATCTGGATACGTCGCTCAGTCTGCTCGAGGACGAGCAGTTGGATGATGAATACACGGTGGCATGGATTGACTGCGTTGCCGGGCGAGGTCTGGGGCGCGGCATCTTGATCCGGGGGCATCATGCAAAGCGTTCAGACTTGCCACGTCGCTTGAAGGAAACCAACAACAGCCCAAAGAGCCGCCACCTTAAACTCCGGTTCGGCTTTCCTCCCTTCGCCCTGAATCGCTTTACCATGGCGGCATTTAATGAGACTTTCTACAGCTGGCAGGGGCGACGAATAGCACCATTCATTGATACTTTCGATCGTTTCTTTTTCCCGCTCGACCGCATACAAAACTGGAACCGCATGTACGGCAGGAAAGGTTTCGTGCAGTATCAATGCGTGCTGCCGCTGGCAGAATCCGAGCGTGGCTTGCAGAAGATTATGGAGGAGCTGGCCCGCAGTCGCCGCTCCAGTTTTCTTTCGGTGCTGAAACGCTTCGGGCCGGAGGGGTCAGGCTTGCTCTCGTTTCCCATGGCAGGACATACGCTGACACTGGACTTTCCCATTCGCGATGAGGGACTGTTTCCCTTCCTCGATCGTCTGGACGATATTGTTTTGCAGCATGGCGGTCGGGTTTATCTGGCGAAGGACGCCAGAATGCGGGCTGAGACTTTTCAGGCAATGTACCCGCGGTTGGCCGAGTGGCAACGTGTAAAGTCGCGCGTGGATCCCGAGAATCGGTTCGATTCGGATCTGGCACGTCGGCTACGAATGAACTGTTCGTAAGTAGTCAACTATTTGGAGTGCGGTGGCAGAGCGAAGCGGCGACACCGCTATCCACAGATTACGCAGATTCAACCCTTTGACATTAGGACTAGTCTCCCATCCTGTCTCAAAGGTCTTTCTAATCTGTGGAATCTGTGGATAGTCCTCCAAAAATGAAATCATGGACCTGCTGACAAACTGCTGGCGCTTGATGCGGCCGCGGCAATGGATCAAGAACGGTTTTGTGCTGATGGGCACGCTGTTCGCCAATGCCTGGCGCCAACCGGGCATGCTGCAGCGCGTGCTGATGGCCTCAGCGGCATTCTCCCTGATCGCCAGCGGCGTTTATATTCTGAATGATATTCTCGATCGCAAGGACGACGTTCATCACCCGGCAAAAAAGCTGCGCCCGCTGGCGGCCGGCACAGTGTCATTGAGCCTCGCAGTCGCCCTGCTCTGTGTCCTTTGGATCGCGGGAGCTGCCCTGGGCTTATTCGTTTCCCGGGCAGTGTTTCTGATTCTGCTGGCTTATGTAGCCGTCAACATTTTATATTCGCTGGGTTTGAAGCAGATTGTGATCCTTGATGTGTTTTTGATCGCCAGTGGTTTCATGTTGCGCATTTTGGCGGGCACCACCGGCGTGGGTCTGGCGCCATCGCAGTGGTTGTTGATTTGCGGTTTCATGGTGGCGCTCTTTCTCGGCTTCGCCAAAAGGCGCGCCGAGCTATATGCCCTATCGGGGGAAACGTCGAACCACCGCCGCGTGCTGGCCCAATACCAGCCGGTGTTGCTCGATAAGATGATTGTCGTCACGGCGAGCTGCGTGATCCTCACGTATAGCCTGTACACGATGAGCCCGGTGACAGTTGAAAAACATCACACTGAGTCGCTGATTTATACGGCGCCGTTCGTCGTGTACGGAATTTTTCGTTATATCTATTCCCTGCATAACCAGCAGACCGGCACGGAACCGGCCAACGAGATATTTCGCGATCCGCATATTCTGATTTCCATTGCCGGCTGGTTGCTGGTGACACTGTGGCTGATGTCCGGGACCTGATAGTGCAAGTCTCGGCAGTGTCTGAAACGGCATCGAGACAAGCCGCAGATTTACGCGGCTAAGCGCGGATAAGAAAGAATAATATGAACCGGCGGTGGACGTGGTTTTGATCTTCGGTCGGTTCTTGAATGTTTGTCCTTACCCGTGTGTGTCCGCGTTAATCCGCGGCTAAAGTTCCTGGTCTCAAGCGCTCCGAGGCGGCATTCCGAAAACAATGGCAGACAAAAGTGAATTGATCGACGTACGTCAAATGATGGCGTCGACGTCTGTCGAGGAACTCAATCGGCTGGCCGAGGAGTATTTTGCCCGTATTGGCGACTGGAACTATCACCTGGCCAAACCGTTCGGCGCCATTGATGAAGTTCCGCAACTCCTGATCAACTTCGCGGTAATCCTGCAAGGTCTGGCGATCTGTCCGGGTATGACGGTGCTGGAGTTCGGCGCCGGGACTGGCTGGGCTTCACATTTCCTGACGCAGCTCGGCTGCCGTGTGATTGCGCTGGACATTTCGCCGACCGCGTTAAGTATCGGGGCGGAGCTTTACCGACGCCAACCGGTGTTTGGCGAAAGGCCGCCGCCACAGTTCCTCCAGTTCGACGGCCATCACATTGACCTGCCGGATAATCATGTCGATCGCATCGTCTGCCTCGACGCTTTTCATCACATACCAAATCCGGGAGAGGTCTTGCAGGAACTGGGCAGAGTGTTGCAGCACGGAGGAATCGCCGGCTTTGCCGAGCCCGGCCCCCAACATTCCCTGTCGCCTCAGTCTCAATATGAAATGAGGACCTTCAAAGTAGTTGAGAACGATGTCGAGATCCGCGAGATTTGGCGACTGGCGCAGAGGGCGGGCTTCACGGACATGAAGCTGGCGGTTTTCAACGTTCCGGCGTTTCATTTACAGCTCGACGAATTTGAAAAATTCCTCAACGGAGGCTCCCCCAGCCGTAGGTATGCGGAGGCCGCGGTGGCCTACATGCAAAACCAGAGGAGCTTTTTTCTCGGTAAAGGAGAAGTGGCGGCGTCGGATAGCCGTTATCGCACCGGGCTTAAGGCAAATATCAAACTGAGCCCGCGCGCCATTGCGGTAAACGAGGGAGAGCACATCACACTCCAGGCGTCGGTGAAGAATAACAGTGCGTCCATCTGGCTGCCGCGCAGTGCCGGCTTAGGGGCCGTGCTGCTGGGCTGTCATGTGTACGATGGCGAGGGCAAAATCTTTCATCACAGTTATCACTGGGAGGCTTTGACTCCTGGCGATGGACGGCCGATTGCGCCCGGGGCCACGGTGGAATTTGAAGTTAAGATGCCGCCGCTGCCAAAGGGAAGTTATCAGCTGGAATTCGATATGGTGAGTAACGATGTGTGTTGGTTTGCCTTGAATGGGTCGCCGACGGTTCGCGTGGCGGTTAGCGTCATGGGTTAACAAGCCTAAGACAAACAAGCCGCGGTTGTTTAGATTTTCGATCTGAGTCTCAAGTTCTACCCTGAACACTTGCAGTCAGGAGGGTGGGCTTGGCCCCGCTGATTCATTGGCTTTAAGTACAGAGTAAGCAACGACCTTAGGAGCGGGGGCAAGCCTTCCTTCCTGACTGCAAGTGTTCACAGTTGAATCACAGACTGAAGTCTGTGCCACCTTCGAAGGATGAAGAAAAGTTCATGGCCGGAAGTTTGGGAAACGCGCCGTTACGATCTGGCTGCGCTGGCAATCATCGTTCTTTTCTTTCTGGTCTTTTTCTGGCCGGTACTCTCCAGCGGTAAGTACTTCATCACCGCCGACGGCTTTATCTACTCCTACCCGCTGCGCACCGCTGCCTGGAACAGCATCCGGCACGGACAACTTCCGCTGTGGACCCCCCTGATCATGTCGGGGTATCCGCTGCTCTCGATGGCCCAGATCGGGATTGGCTACCCTTTGACCTGGGGTTACTCATTTTTGCCAGGACCCCTGGCGGAACAGATTTACAACCTCGCCCCTTACATTCTCTTTCCCGTTTTCACCTACGCCTACGCCCGCGAAATCAATCGCAGCCGGCTGGCCTCCATGTTCGCGGCGCTGGGTTTTGGGTATGGCGGCGCGATGATCAGCTCGGTGGCCTACAACGGCATGCTCACCAACGCCATCATGTGGTTGCCGTTATTTCTGATTGCGTTGGAGCGGGCGCGGAAGGGAAAGTTCTCAACCTGCCTGCTGGCTGCGACCGCGGCCTATGCCATGTCGGTGCTGACAGGTATTGGGCAGGGATTTCTTATTACCGGGATGCTCGCACTGGCTTACGGCTTTTTCCTGGGAGTCGCGTACGACAAAGACACCGGCGCAGTTTATCGATGGTTGTCGTGGGAACGCTGGCGGCCCTTTGCTGTTGCGGTGAGCGCTGTAATCCTCGCCGCGGGAGTTGCCGCCTTTCAGATCCTGGAGACACTACAAGTCCAGCGCTTGAGCATTCGCAGCCGGCTAACCTATGAAATCTTCACCGAGCGTTCATATCAGCCGGGAGGATTGCTGGGATCCTTCTTAGCGCCGCTGCACTTCATTGTCGATGCCTCTGCTTACATGGCGCCACTCGCCTTTGTGCTGGCAGTGGCCGCAGTGGTCGCTGCGACGAGAAAATCACAGCGCGACCCAAGGGTTTGGTTCTGGCTGATGGTGGCAGTGGCGGCCGTGGCCCTGATGCTCGGCAAGCATACGCCGCTTTATCTCGGGCTTTATCACGTACCTATCTTCAATCTCTTTCGCGTCCCGGCCCGGCATGCTTTCGAATTGACCTTCGCGGTCGGCATACTGTCGGCGTATGGCTGGGATGCTCTGAACGCCCCTGCGGGAAAGACCTCCAGCTGGTTTTCGCGGCACCGAACTGCAATTGCGCTTGCCCTGCTGGTCCTTAGCGTGGCGACCGTAGTGCTCTGGCGACTGGACGTGGCGAATATTCCCATCACCAGTGAAGACCTCGCTTACATGCGCAGCCGGTTTCCCGCCACACGCTATTTGGGTTGGAAGTTTCTGCTGACCCTCTTCACGCTCGGACTGACCTGGGTGAGTTGGAGAGTGGCGTCCACCCGCTGGCGGGTGGCACTGCTGACGAGCGTTATCCTGGTGGCCTGCTTCGCTGAGCCTTCACTCCAGGCCACACGCTGGTGGTGGGGCGCGCTCAAACCTTCAAACCAGTTTACGACCCCCTCGCCCACAACTCAGTTTCTACAAAAGTATCCGCCGGAACAGCATCGCATTTACACGCGCAGCTTCCTCTTTGTCGAAGACCTGCTGCCGCAGCGCCGCTTCGAGCCCACTAACCTGACCATGTTGCATGGACTGCAAAATGTCGCCGGTTACGAACCCTTGATCCTTGAACGCTACAGCCGCGCGCTGGGAAACGTTTTTTTGGACGCCGTGACTACGCGGCCAGGTTACCCGGCGGACACGTCCCTGCTGGAATCAAAATCCCACGTACTCGATATCCTCAATACGAGTTTTGTGGTGGGCTATGCGGGTCTATCACTCGAACCGATCAGATGGGTCGAGAAGGACGGCATCAAGTTTGGACTTGATAATCCAAACGTCACCATCAAGCCCGGAGAAACGACTACCCTCCCAGCCGTCGCTGCTGAAGCGGACACGCTTGGTGTGGTCACTACTCTGTCTTTTTCGGACCAAATAGCAGATGGAGGAGTAATCGCTAAGGTACGGGTGTTTACCACTGACGGCCGGACCATAGAGCGCGAGATTCAGGCGGGAAGAGATAGTGCCGAGTGGGCCCATGATCGCCCTGATGTGCGGGCGCGTATTCGCCATAAACTGGCGCCCGTCTTTGACCGCCATCCCACGAGTGATAAGGGAGATGCCTTTACCTATTATCGCTACTGGACCCGCATCCCCTTTGGCGAGCGCTTGCCGGTAGAACGAATTGAGATAATCAATGTCTCAAACAAAGCCTTCTTAACCATCTGGAAAGCTACGCTTTACGATTCCGCTTCGCGTTTCTCAATGCCATTCCCTCATCATGACTGGAGTAAGTGGGAGCCAGTTTACGATCACGACGATGTCATAATTCTGCGTAACCGGAACGTACTCCCGCGCGTCTGGCTGGTAGCCGAAGCTGAAGCGGTGGATGGTGAGCAAGCACTGCGACGGATACAGGGTGAGGGTAAACCATTCGATCCCTCCAGGACGGCACTAATGGAATTACCGCCGGCGAATCTACCTAAGTTGCCGGGTGGTACGCTTTCCCCAAACGCCACGGCAGGATTAGTCTCTTATGAAGAAAACCGTTTGTTGGTTGAAACGTCGGCCGACATGCCGACAGTGCTGGTGTTAAGCGAAATCAACTATCCGGGTTGGGAGGCGACAGTTGACGGGGCAATTGCTCCGATTCACACGACCGACTACCTTCTGCGCGGGGTCGTGCTTCCCGCCGGGTCGCATCGAGTAGAGATGCGTTACACAGCTCCGGCGGCCCGCACCGGAGCAATCATTTCCGTCTTAACTCTGTTCCTGCTGGCAGTTGTAGGGGCGTCCCTCCGTGGGCGCCCCTTCCCCCGAGCGCGTCAATTAAAGAGGGGTGGCCACGGAGTGCCGCCCCTACAATGATGCTTAGTAAATTCAAGCAATTCGCTGATAGCCGGTCCGTGCTGCTGCTTGCCGGAATCATCGCCCTCGCCATGATGTATCACCACATCATTCCTCTGAATGGCATTCTCTTCATCGAAGGCGCGGAAGGACAGGACTGGGGTCAGATGGTTTGGAACCTCTGGTTCGTGAATGAAGCAATAACCGGCGGACATAATCCCCTGCAAACGGGTCTGCTGTATTACCCCCTGGGAGCGAACCTCGCTCATCACACTTTGGCCGCAGGATTTTTTCCCGTCACGTTTCTGACGAAACTGTTTTCTCGCGGCGACCCGCTTTATCCCGTTTACGCTTATCACCTCATTACATGGCTTTGCTTTCTGCTGCTCCTCGCTTGCAGTTATCTGCTTCTAAGGGAACTCTCCTTCACCCGTCTCGCTTCCGCGACTGCCGCCAGCGCTTATGCCTTCAGCGACTATTACCAGCAACACACCGTCCACCTGAATCTAATCGCTGGTTTTTTCTTCCCCCTGACCGCGCTTTTCCTCGTGCGTGCGTACAAGAAGCCGAACGCGCGCAATCTCATTTATGCGGCGATGGTGGCGGCTAGCGCGGTCTATTTTACTGAGTACGCTCTCTACATTTACCTCGGGGTATTTCTCTTCCTTGTTTTGATGTTTTGTTTTCCCGAAGAGCGCCGGCGTTTGGCAGATGGCTGGCGCGCCCTGGGCTGGAAGCCGTTGTTAATCTCCCTGGGTGTGTTTGTGCTGATCGTTACACCTTTCCTGGCGAACTACCTGCGCGACCGCGTGATTAAACCGCCTCTCGCAGAAGTTTCCCTCTACTCGGCCAATCTGGCGGCGTTCTTCGTTCCCAGTGGGAATCACGCATTACTGGCAAAGGTCTTCAGCCCTCTCAACGCTCGGATTACGTCAGGGGTAGCCGGGTACGAAGTGTTCCTCGGTTTCACTCTGATAGCTTTCGCATTGGTAGGAATTCTGACCGCCCGAAAAAGACTTATGTTATGCGCCGCCATCTGCGCGCTCGTCTTTTATGTCCTTTCGCTCGGGCCCACTCTCAAAGTGTTCAGCTCAGACACGGGGGTGCGATTGCCTTACGCCTTGCTGATGCAGGTCCCGCCTTTCACGGAGGGCAGGACTCCGGTGCGCTTCGTTTCGATCGCGACTTTCTTCCTGATGATAATTGCGGCCGGCGGCCTTTCATGGTTGTACTACGCGATACGTACGAAGTGGTCGCTGCGGTCGGCATTGGGCGTCCTAACGATCTTGTTTGTTTTGACGCTGGCCGGCGCCTACTCACCAATCTCCAGGCGGCACGCGTTTACACCGCCGGAAAAGTTAAAGGCGCCAGTGGCAGGCCCCGTATTCAATGTGCCTTTGCAGGGGATCGATGGTTACGCATCGCTGTTGCAGGTCTTTCATCATCAGCCCATCGCTACTGGATACGTGGCGCGCCAGTCGCCGCAGGCCTGGCAACGGTTTCGAGAACTCAAGCTCGTTTATGACCAGGGCGGTTCCCAGTTTTGCCAACGCGTAGCTGCGATGGGGTTTCAGAATATTATTATTACGGCCGGTGAAGTGGTGGCCCCACTGGAACTGTCGCGATGTAGTATTCGCGTGATCGACTTACGCACCGACCCGGCGTGGACCAGAAGCTTTCCGGGTGGCAGCAAGAGCGACGAGCCCCGGTTTCCGGTATACACATTTGGCACGCGCCTCAATTTTGGTATCGCCGGCGGCGCAAGTCATGGCCCGGCCAACGAAGATTACCTCTGGTACGGTTGGAGCGGACGCGAACCTATATCGCGTTGGACCGAGAGGGGCGTGACCACAATTACTTTTGGGCTGGCTAAGGTTGAGCCTGCTACTTTACGCCTGCGCCTGGCACCATTTCTCGCGCCGGGCAAGCTGGAAAGCCAGCGGCTGAATGTGCACTTGAACGGCCAACCAGTTGCATCTCTGACGCTGACGAATCGATCGCCGGAAGACATTGAGATTGCCTTGCCGGCTGAGGCGCTGCGAAAGGAAAACGTGCTTGCGTTTCATTTGCCGGATGCTGCTTCACCGGATTCGCTCAACGTCAGCGGCGACATGCGTTTGCTCGGCATCAACGTCCACTGGCTTGAAATCGTACCAAAGCAGGGACCGCGGTAAGGCATTAATCTGGCGCGTCCATCTCATTAACACCTGGCTTCAGCCAGGTGTTAGGCAACCAATCGACTCTGAACCGTTTTAACGGTTTAAGACAAAACCGTTGAAACGGTTAATAGCGTGTCGTAGATATCGGATCACCGCACTGAAGTGCGGTGCTAATGAGAATGACCGAAACAGAGAAATCCGCGAGGGGAGGGACGGTGGCGCCGTGAATAAGCTTGCGCGTTTCGCGGATAGCAAGCCGGGGACGTTCTTCATCTGTCTGGTCTTCTCACTGATCATGATTCACCCGTGGGTGTTTCCGCTGAAAGGAATCCCTGCCCTCAACGGATCAGTCTGGAGCGATCCAGCACATTCGATCTGGACCCTCTGGCTGGTGAATGAGAATCTGAGCAGCGGCCGCAGCCCCTATCACACCAATATGATTTTCTATCCCTTGGGCGCTGATCTGACTCATCACACACTGTCGCCAGGATTCTTCCCCGTAGTGTTTCTGATCAAGCAGCTTTCCGGCGGCGATCCGATGTATCCCGTTTACGCATACCGGATCATCATATGGCTGTGCTTTACACTACTTCTCTTTTTCACTTACTTGCTGTTGCGTCAGGCTGGTTTCACTCGCTGGGCGGCGGCCATTGGCGCTGTCGCCTTTTCCTTTTCAGATTTCTTTATTGAGCACGCGGCCCATATCAGCCTGCTGTCGGCTTTCTTTATCCCCTTGACCGGTCTGTTGCTTTTGCGACTCTATCGGCAGCCTTCCACCGCGACGGCATTGGCTGCGAGTTTGACGGCCGGGGTCGCGATCTACTTCACTGAACTCGCGCTCTACTTGTTCCTGGGACTGCTCTTTGTCTTGATCGCAATCTTTCTGATTCGGGATGAACGTAAGACTTTGCTGGATAAGCTACGACTGCTCGGGTTAAGGAGACTGCTGCTGGCGGTTGGAGTCTGTCTGGCAGTGATGATGCCGTTTCTAATCGCGCATTTTTCCAGCGAAGTAGTTAAACCTCTTCCGGTCGAGTCTTCAAACTTCTCGGCAAATCTCGTGGGCTTCTTGATTCCCGATCCGCAGAGAAACCCGCTTTACGGCAATCTCTCTGGAGCACTTTCGGCGCAGATCAATAAGGGGTTGAACGGCCGAGAGACGTTCATCGGTTTTCCTCTGCTGGTTTTCGCGGTCATTGGATTGTTATACAGCAGACAGAATATGGTTCGCGCCGCGGCGCTGGTGTCCCTGGTGTTTCTGATCCTGAGTCTGGGTCCCACTCTCAAGGTATTTGGCTCTGACACAGGCTGGCCGTTACCCTATGCCCTTTTGATGAAGATACCCCCCTTTGATCTGGGCCGAACGCCAGTGCGTTTTGTCATGATGGGGATCTTGTTCCTGACGTTTGCGGCCGCCGCGGGAATTACCTGGACTGGTCATGCCTTAAAATCCCGGCTGGGATCGCCCTGGAGTTTTGTGGCCGGGGTGGTCCTTTTCGGATGGGTTGTCGCTGAATCTTATTCACCTATGCCCCGGCAGCCGGCCTTCGTGCCACCGGCAGAGTTGGCCCAACTGGTCAATGGTCCGGTTTTGAATCTGCCGGCTTCGCGGTTCGATGGTTACGCCGCGTTGTTGCAGGTGTTTCACCAGCGGCCGATTGCCACCGGTTACATCTCCAGGTTTTTGCCGCAACAGATAAACCACGTGGAGAATATCGCGCGCGCGATTGATAGCGACGGACCAGGAATGTGCGAAGAACTGCAAAAGCTGGGAATACGCAACGTCATTCTGAATCCGGTGTCGCTGATTGAGGCCCCCTTCGATCTTTCAAACTGTCAGATAAATGTCGTCGACCTGCGCCGGAAAAATGTTGACTACTCTGTTTACCAGATGGGAACGCGAATAGAATTCTCCCGGCCGGAAGCGGACCAGTATCTCGGTTATGGTTGGAGTGTCCCTGAGACTGCTGCACGCTGGACCGACCGCGGTAAGGCGGTGATCGCTTTCAGGATGGCGCCCGCCGGCGCGGCTATGTTGCGTTTGCGACTGGCCCCCTTGCTGGTCGCGGGTAAACTGGATCAGCAACGCTTGAGCATCAAGATAAATAATCAACCGTTGGGTACCCTGACATTGCAGGAGAGTGAGGCGCGGGAGTATTCGACCCTGGTGCCCGCACGTTTGCTCAGTGACCAGAACGTTTTGACCCTGGAATTGCCAGACGCGGAGTCGCCAAAGAACCTCGGCATTTCGGAAGACACGCGGCGCCTCGGCGTCGCAGTGCAATGGCTGCAGATCGATCCAGCGCCGGGTCTCTAGGCCCCAGGCAGAAGCCCGACCGTCAGGGAGGGCTCCTGCACTCAACGCACAATGACGATGGCAAAGAATCTCTTGCAAAAAATCTGGCATGACCCCAGCGTGCGCACCGCGGTCTTTGTCTTCGCGCTGACCCGCGCGCTCGTATTCGCCATTTTCATTCTGGGAACCAATGTCTCGATGGTGGAAACGGGCCGCACCTTCGGCAAGGAACCACAGGACGTGCGTATCTCGCTGCAGGGCTCGAAGATCATCGACCGCCTGCGACAGCTCGCCACTCGCGGCGACGGCGGGTGGTACATGCACATAGCGGAGTGGAAGTACGAGAAGGTGCCATTTGAGCCTACTAAATCCCACAACTGGGCCTTCTTCCCCTTGTTTCCCATTTGCTGGCGGCTCGCGGCTAAAGTCACCGGCGGCTTTTTTTTCACGGGCATTGTCTTGACCAACGTGTTCTTCTTCTTTGCCCTGATCATGCTGCACAAAACGGCGACTGCCTTTGGGGCCGACAAGCCTACCGCCGATCGGACTGTTTTTTATATCGCTGCTTACCCGCTCAGTTATTTCTTTTCTCTGCCACTTTCGGAATCGCTCTTTGTACTGATCAGTGCGTCCGCGTTTTATGCCGCGAAGCGCAACTCATGGTGGGCGGCCGGGATTCTGGGCGCGCTCGCTTCGGCCACCCGGCTAACCGGGATTTTTCTTTTACCTGCTTTGCTGGTGCTGCAGTGGCAAACCAATCGTTCGCTTAAGCCCGACCGCCGCACGCTTGCCCTGCTGCTGATCCCTTTGGGACTTTTGGCCTTCATGATCCACTTGCACTACCGCACCGGCAACGCGTTCGCTTTCATGGATGTCATGGCCGCCTGGGGCCGTAACCCCGCGCCGCCCTGGGTGCCGTTCCTCGACTACTTGCGACATCCGCTGGAAATAAGTTTTCGTTGGGACTTCAGGCTGTTGAATTTTGCGGCGGCCTTAATGGGCCTGGTGTGCGGGATTGTGCTGGTTAAGAAACGCCAGTGGGCCCTGGCAACTTTCACACTGCTCTGCGTGTTAGCGCCCTTGTCATCTTCCTTATTGCAATCACTGGCGCGTTACATGATGGGCATCTTCCCCATCTTCCTGGTACTGGGAGAGGCAGGAAAATCGCCCCGGGTTGATCAGAGTATTCGCACTATCTTTCTGGTGCTGCTGGGACTGATGACTGCGTTCTGCACGGTGATTGTTACGCTGGCTCTTTCCTAAACGATCGGAGACCCGCGAACTTTTAACAAGCTGTCTCGGTAGCGGGCTGTTTCACGCAACCTTGCATCCCAAAGCCCGTATCAATCCACCACTCTAATCCTGGCTTTACGCGAAGGCGCTGTCTCTTCCTCTTGATCATTGCCGGCTTCCGACACCTGCCCAAGGCGGCGCGACCCGACCGTCGCATTCAGATTAGCGATCCCCTCCAGTGGAATCGGGCTGGCGACGCGGAAGAAGTGCACGCCGTCAAGCCAGTCGTAGCTGGCGCCCTCCTCGCTGTGCACCGCCACCGACACCGCGTAGAGATCTGTCCCCAACCAACAGTCGAAAGAAAAAGTCACCTCGACAATTTCTCCGCGCTTAACTTGATCGAACCGCAGGCCCTTCTGCTCTGTGTTAACGCCATAAGCATGCACGCCGTGGCGATCGCGAAGCAAAACACCAAAGACCGGGCGCACAATGTCACGATGCATTCTCACTCGCAGCCCGATAGTCAGAGGATCGCCTGACTCGATCAGGTCGGCAGTTTCGCGGGCGGCGTTGAGAACTTCCACGTGCAGGACCTCCGCGCGGCCATCCCCATGCCGGTAGTTGTAACGAAGATCAGCACTCGGCCGGGCCAGGGCGGACAGCTCAGCCGAATCCGGCGTCGATTCTCCCTGCGATTCAGGTGTGGCACGAGCCGGCTGGGCGGCGTTGTAGGCCTCTTCACGCTCCATGATTAAAGCCTGGTAGCGGTTAAGAACGTAGGACGTTTTTCCTTCCGCCTCCATACGCCCGCCGTTCAGCAGGATCACGCGCGAGCAGAGCGCCCGCACTGCCGAAGGATCGTGCGAAACAAACAGAATCGTGGCGCCCTTCTCCTGCATCTCCATAATTCGCCGCAGGCAACGATGCTGGAAAACAGCGTCGCCCACGGAGAGCGCCTCGTCGATGATCAGTATCTGTGGTTCGGTGGCGACAGCAGTAGCAAACGCGAGACGCACATACATGCCGCTGGAATAAGTCTTCACCGGCTGATGAATGAACGCGCCAATCTCAGCAAAGCGCTCGATTTCGGGCAACAACTCCTGGGTCTCTTTGCGCGAAAGTCCCATCAGCGCCGCGTTCATAAAAACGTTCTCGGTGCCGGTGAATTCCAGGTTGAAGCCGGCGCCAAGTTCCAGTAAGGCGGCGATACGTCCTTCGTACCAGACGTTGCCATGAGTCGGCTCGAGCGTGCCGGTGATGATTTGCAGCAGGGTGGACTTGCCACTGCCGTTCGGGCCCACGATGCCGGTGGTGGTCCCGGCTTCGACTTCGAAACTGACATCGCTTAAGGCCCAGAAATCGTGATGCCACTTCCAGCGCCCCCTCGTCAGCGATTCCTTTAGACGATCGCCGGGGTGGTCGTAGATGCGATACTGTTTGGAGACGCGTTCTACGCGCAGCACAACGGACATGGGTGGAGTCTAGGAAGTCTCAGGTGATGAGTCAAAGCCTGAGGCCGATGGCACCGGTCGGTTTGTCTCCATAGGTCCAATAAGTCCTATAGGTCCTATATCAGTCGAGTGGTACTGACCTCATCGGACCGCTGCAAGAGTCCCGGCTGAGTTTTTCCGCGTCTTGTGCAATAGTAGTAGCGCATACTTTTGCCCTATGAAGCAGAGCCTCCTCGACTATTTGAGTTGCCCGTCATGCAAGGAAACAATTACCCTCTCCGCCTCCACCTCTGTTGAAGGCACGGAAATCCTCGAAGGCGAACTCTCGTGCACCAGGTGCAACACCCGCTTTCCTATTCTGCGCGGCGTGCCGCGCTTCGCAAATCTTTCGCAGGTCGAGAGTGACAAGGCCGCCACGGCCGCCAACTTTGGTTGGTCATGGCAACACTTCAGTCATCATGACGAACGTTACGCGGAACAGTTCCTCGGCTGGATTGCGCCGGTGCAGCCTGACTTCTTCCAGGGGAAGATGGTGCTGGAAGGCGGGTGCGGCAAAGGCCGGCACACCCAATTGGCCGCGCAGTGGGGCGCACAGGCGGTGATTGGCATCGATCTGAGCGAAGCCGTGGAAACTGCTTTTGCCGCCACGCGCCATTTGCCAAACGCGCACATCGTGCAAGCCGACATTTATCACCTGCCATTCCCGCGTATCTTCGACTATGCCTTCTCCGTAGGCGTGCTGCATCACTTACCTGATCCGCGCGCGGGTTTTGTTTCGCTGGCGCTGAAAGTGAAAAGCGGAGGGCACATTTCCGCCTGGATCTATGGCGCCGAAAACAATGAATGGATCACGCGCTGGGTTAATCCCCTCCGCCAAGGCCTGACCTCGCGCATGAATCGGCGCGCGCTATTGCATCTTTCCCGCCTGCCGGCGGCGATGGTTTACGCCGCTACCAAAGTTGTTTACGGGCCGCTGAACAGATCAGAGGGTGGCGCTCGTCTGGCCCGGCGGCTCTTTTACAACGACTACTTAAAAGCGATCGCCGGCTTCAATTGGCGCGAACAACACGCAATCGTTTTCGATCACCTGGTGGCGCCGACTGCTTTTTATATCAGGCGTGAAGAATTCGAGCAGTGGTGGGAAGACATCGACGCCACCGATGTCACGATTAGCTGGCACAACAAGAACAGCTGGCGCGGCTTCGGGCGTGTATCTTAACCTCCCGAGCAAAAACGAAGGCCAGCCACAGATAAACACGGAGAAACGCGGATCAGAAATAAAAGGTCAGAAGTCAGGCTTGGCGGTCAGAAACGGTCTAGCGGAAACACAAACGTCCCTCGGTTCCTTAACTGCATAAGGCTTTTTCCTATCCGTGTTTCATCTGCGTTCATCTGTGGCTAAACTTCTTTCTTCTTTCCTATAGACTCCGGCCTAGATAAACTACCGCCGAATGATTTCCGCTCAAACAGCACGACGCGCCGTCTGGCAGCCCCTCTGGGAGATGCCCGGCCGGTTGAATCTGATCCTCTCGCTCGCGCGCCGGGAACTGGTGGTGCGATATAAAGGCTCTGTGCTGGGCATCGTCTGGGCGCTGGTAACGCCGATCGTGATGATTGCCATCTTCACCTTCCTCTTTGCCGGCATCTTCAAGGCACGCTTTAACGTCAGCGATTCTCCCTGGGATTATGCGCTCTATCTCTTTTGCGGACTGTTGCCCTGGACCGCGTTTCAGGAGTCGCTACAACTGTCTGCCGGCACGATCGTCTCGCATGCGAATTTGGTCAAACGCGTGGTGTTCCCGTTAGAGACTTTGCCGGTAGCGCAGACACTCGCCGCGCTGGCGAATCAGTTGTTCGGGACCGTCGCGCTTCTGATTGCCCTCTTGATTATCCGCCAACAGCTGCACCCGACTGTGCTCTGGCTCCCAGTGCTACTGGTGCCGCAATTGATAGCCACGATGGGCGCGGCCTGGCTGCTGGCTTCACTCGGAGTCTTTCTGCGCGACATTGTGCAGGGGATCACTCTGGTGCTGATGGCCTGGATGTACCTGACGCCCATCATCTATCCGGAATCGATCGTGCCGCCTCGTTATCTTCCGTTCATTCAACTCAATCCCTTTACGCCGCTGGTCCGCTGTTACCGTCGCATACTGATCGACGGGCTGGCGCCTGACTGGCCGGGTCTGGCCTACTTCACAGTTTTCGCGATTGTCAGCTTTGGATTTGGCTACTGGTGGTTCGCCCGCACGCGCAAGAACTTCGCCGATGTCATTTGATTGTAGGGGCAGCACTCCGTGGCCGCCCCTCTCTTTTGCCGACGGTCACACGGTGCTGCTGAAGTTTGAGGCTTTAAAGTGGGGGTTTCGCGCAAAGGCGCTAAGAAAGGAAAATCAGAAGGCGCAAAGGTCAAGTCTTTGCGCCTTATGTCCTTCTTTTTTTTGCGCCTTTGCGTGAAACCTCAACTCACCCAGCAAGCCTGTTTGGCTAATTGGAAACCGGGAAGGGGCGGCCACGGAGTGCCGCCCCTACAATTTCTTCGCAAGATCTGTTACTCGTTTTGCCAGGCGGGCGTCGTCGATTTTTTTTGCGACTGAAGCGAAGGACGGTGTGGCTCCTCGCCAGCGAAGTTGATTCACATTCCGGAAGAGCGGCTCATCGATTCTGAGAGTGGCGAGGTCCTTGAAGAGCAATGCGAGCTCAAGATTCTTACCCAGGACATTACCGGGAAACTGTTCGATGTGACCGTGACGGTTGATCAGCGTCGCGGCCGTCCTGGAACCTAAGCCCGGAATTCCCGGATAGCCATCGGCTGCATCACCCACCAGGGCAAGGTAGTCCGGTATGTACGCCGGCGCCACCCCATACTTTGCCCGAATAGCATCCGCGTCGCGAATCAATCCCCGTCTCCCATCCACTTGCACTACCCTTTCGCCGACGACACACTGCGCGAGATCTTTGTCAGGTGTCCAGATACATACCTTCTGCACGAGCTTACTCCGGGCCGCCAGGTGGGCCGCGGAAGCGAGCGCGTCGTCGGCTTCCAGTTCAATCATTGGCCAAACGACCACGCCCATCGCGGCCAGAGCGTCCTCCAGTGGCTGAAACTGCGCGCGCAGGACTGGCTCAATGCCTGCGCCGGTTTTGTATCCCGGCCACAGGCGATTGCGGAACGACTCAATAATGTGATCGGTCGCGACTCCAATATGCGTTGCCCCGTCCTCGAGGAGCTGGACCACGCCACGAAGTACACCCGCCACCGCACCGAAGGGCGGGTCGGTCTTCTTAAACCGCCGCCCGCCGTAGAAGTGGCGAAAAAGCTCGTAGGTGCCGTCAATCAAATGAACAATCATAAAGCGATTAGACTAGTATAGGTCCAATAAGTCCTACAGGGCCTATAGAGTGATCGCGGAATTCATTAACATCATCGTAGAATCATCAAAGATCGGTTTCGGGGGCACATTTGCGGAGACGAAGCAGCATATTAGTAGACTGGTACGTCATGAGGGCGGTGGTGCCCTATGCCCTCCTGTCGCTGGTCCTCCTCACTGTTGTTTTGTTCGCCCAGCAGGCCGATCGCTTTGCCGATCCGTTTCTCGATGCGCAGATTCCCCTGCTCGCGGTGCTCGAGATTGAGTTGCATCTGATGCCCTCCGTACTCCTTTTTACTGTGCCGATGGCCATGCTGGCGGGCACGCTCATCGGTTTCAGCCGTATGGGTTCTGACTCAGAGCTGGTGGCGCTCCGTGCCGCCGGGGTCGGCACGTGGAATGTACTGCGGTCGGTGTTGCTAATCAGTCTTGTCCTTGCCGCCCTCATGGCCTGGGTGGCCACGACGCTGACCCCCCGCTCGGTGCGCGCGTTGAAACAGGCGGCCCTCAGCGCGGCTCTCTACAAGCTGAACTCGCCGGTAGACGCGCGAGTCTTCAACACTGAGATACCGGGCAGCACGATCTATGTGCGTGATGAGGACAAGGTGAACGGCCAGTGGGGCCGCATATTCATTTACTCTCAGGATCGAAACGGTCGCGTTAACATTCTTACAGCCCGCACCGGGCGCATCGATTTGTCCTCGCAGCATTCCGAGATTGTCCTGAGCGATACGGTCGCAGTCGATATGCCCGCGCAAACCAGCGAGCGAGCGGCGCAAATCTCTTTGAACCGTTCGGGCCAATTGAGACGCGAGTTGAGCCTGCTGACACTGCGTAGAAATACTCTCTTCAATACGATGCAGGGGGCCGCCCTTGATCCGGAGGAGATGAGCTGGCCGGCCCTGGTGCAACGCGCGCGCGCGACCGGGGGAGCCGACGGCCTGCGAGCCTCAATTGTTATGCACCGGAGAATTGTGCTGGCCGCGGCCCCCATTCTTCTCGCTTTGCTGGGCGCAGGGTTGGGATTGCGAGTGAAGCGCGGCGGGCGTGGCTTCGGCATGCTGCTCTCCGTCGTCGCAATGACCTTCTACTACCTGCTGTCACTGGCGGGCGAGCAAATGGTTCGTGGCGGCCACCTCCGGCCGCTCGTCGGCATGTGGCTGGCCACCTTCTTAGTGCTGCTCCTTGGGGTCTGGCTATTATTTACCAGCGAGAGGCCTGGCTTTAACTGGTTCAGAAGGCGGCAGGCAGTTAGAAAAGAGAGGCCGGAACGAGGATCCGTTTCCAGTCGCTTTTCTCGTGGTCTGCGCGGTTCCTTTCTACGTTTGCTCGACACGAGCCTGCTGCGGGGCCTCTTCGCCAGCTTCGCCACAGTATTTCTTGCCCTGCTGGCGCTCGTTTATATTTTTACTCTGTTCGACGTCTGGCGCATTACAGCTAACAAGAGCGTAGGCAGCGGCATCGTAATTCGATATCTGGTCGCGCTCTTCCCCCTCATTAGTATCTCACTCGCTCCGGCGTGTGTGCTGATCGCCTCGCTGGCAACTTATGCGCTGGCTGTGAAGCGCAGCGAAGCCGTTGCCTGGTGGGCCGCCGGCCAAAGTGTTTACCGCCTGGCGCTGCCGGGGTTGTTCTTCGCTGCTGCGATCGCTGGGGGAGTCTGGTTCGTGCAAGAGCGAATCATGCCCCGGGCGAACCAGCGGCAGGACGCGCTCAAAGCTCAGTTACGGGCGGGAGCCGCCAAGACGGCTGAGCCGCTGGGACGGCAATGGCTGACTACGGCCGCGGGTCACACAATCTACGCCTACGAGTACGACGAAGATACAGGGGCCCTGGTCAACCCGCAGATCTATCAGTTTGATCCAGAAAACGTGCATGTGCAGCGAATCCTGCTGGGGAAGATTGGCACCTGGACCGCAGACGGCAGGATGCGCATAGAGGTGGTGGATGAAGTGGACGCCGTTTCTGCGAGGGTCGCTCATCACGACTACGTCGATCTATCTGAATCTATTTCGCCGGATCTCTTTAAGCCTTCCCTGGTGAAGTCATCGTATTTGAACTACGAGCAGCTGCGGAGTTACGTGTCTCAGATCAAACAGCAGGGAGTTAATTCCGCGAACCTGACCGTGGCGCTGGCACGCAAGCGCGCCGAGCCTTATGGCTCGCTGGTGATGGCGCTGGTGGGCATCCCATTGGCCTTTAGTTTTGGCCGTAGAGGCACGTTTACAGCCCTGGCTTCAGCCATTGGGATTAGTCTGGTGTTCCTGGGAATGATTTCTGGGTTTCAGCAGTTGGGGGCAAATGGATTTCTCCCACCCACGGTTGCGGCGTGGGCTCCGGTCTCGATCTTTGGTGTCCTGGGGTTGTATCTTCTTTCTCGTTCTCGTACCTAGGGTCGAATTGTGAAGCCGCGACTGATTGCGAGTATTCGCGGAGAGTACTTTTTGTCAGGTGAGTTTGGATAAAGAAAGTGTAAATAACAGGCCGTTGACACTCGCTCTTTACGCATGTTAGCGTACGTGTTCAGCACCTCGTCCAGAGGCCCTTCGCATGCTTATTCTTATGTTCCCCTATGTCGTGTTAGACGCGACACCCACCCGGCGGATATTGCTGCCTTCTCCTGAATAACTGACGACTCAAGCATGCTATTCGACAAAGCAAAGGTAGTGCGATCAGCTGAAAAGTACCTTTCGCTGGGGAAGATTCCCGCGGCCATCAAAGAGTACGAGCAGCTGGTCGCTAACGACTTCCAGGATCTCACCGCGCTGAACATGCTCGGTGATCTTTACGTGCGCGTCGGCAACAAGGAGGAAGCGATCGCTTGTTTCCTGCGCATCGCTGAGCACTATCGCGAAGAGGACTTTTCCCTCAAAGCCATCGCCATGTACAAGAAGGTTGACCGGCTGCAACCCGGCGACCCGGTGATAGCCGAAAAACTGGCCACACTGTACGGCCTGCAGGGGCTGGTGGTGGAAGCGCGTGCTCAATATATGGTCGTGGCTGAATCCTGGACCCGGGCCGGCGAGTCGCGCAAGGCCCTGGAAGTCCTGCGGAAGATTGCCGACCTCGATCCCGAGAATACCGACGTTCGTATCAAGCTGGGCGAAGGCTACTTGAACGAAGGCGTGAAGCCCGAAGCCGCTGACGCGTTCGTCGTAGCGGGTGAGCACTTGCTCGCGCGCGGGCAAACCGATCGCGCCGTGGAAGCATACTCGCGGGCACTGGAGATTAACCCTCAGGATAAAACCATCCTGAATGGAATTCTCGCCGCCCATGCGGCCCAGGGGACTGCGGACGAAGCCGCCGAAATTATTGAACGAGCCGTAGCCGAATCCCCCGACGAGATTGCTCTGCTGGACGTCCTCGCTCGCGCTTATCTGGCTGCCGAAGACGCTCCCGGGGCTGCGCGCGCTACCGCCAACCTTATTGCCAAGGACCCATCCACCTACCTGCGCTTCGTCGACGTGGCCCATCTGTATCTGAAGATTGACGACCTGGACTCAGCCGTCAGCGTGGTGGCCCGCATCACTGAACAGATGCTGGCGAGTCGCGAAGAGAATGCATTGCTGGAGCTGGTTAACGAAGCGCTGGCGCGTGATCCCGAACATGTACAGGCGCTGCGGTTGCTGGTGAGGGTCCACTGGTGGCAGCGCGACATGGAGAAGCTTCAGGCGACGCTCGAGCGTCTGTTGGAGGCCTCGCAGGCCGCGGAACTGGTGGAGGACGAACGATACGCGCTGACGCAATTGACACGCATTGTTCCGGATCAGCCGGAGTACTTCGCCAGACTGCAGGAATTGGGTGGGGCGTTGGAAGAGAGCACCGACGAAGCGCGGCCCGCTTTTCACCCTGACGAAGTTCCTACTTTCGATAATTTCCAAATCAGCAGCGAAGAGATAAGCCAGAGCCCGGTACCTGTTGCTCCTGCGCCCCTGGTGGAAACATTTGAGTGGAATACCGTCGCCGAGGCAGAGCCGGCGACGGATGAGAGCTCGTCCTTCGCTGATCTCGAGCAACCGTGGGCCACTCCCGACGAGGGGCTGACGGCGCCATCAGACGAAGGTGAGGTCGATTCCCAGGGCTTTCAGGAAATTGATTTTGAAAGCGTCGTCGCCGCCGAAATACCATCTGATCAGAGTGCCAGGAAAGGGGCGAAGCCTCCTCACCAAACCGAATTGCGCCAGGAGTTGGAAAGCGTTGACTTCTATATTAACCAGGGCTATGCCGACATTGCCCTGGACACACTCGACTTGCTGCAGAAGCAGTTTGGTCCGAGCGCCGACATTGAGGCGCGCCGCGAACAGTTAAAGAACCTTCCCCTTCCCGTTCCGGAAGCACCTGCGGCTGCCTTTCAGACGCCGGCAAAAGAGCCGGAACCCCCTCCGGCCCCTCCGGTCGAAACTAAGAAAACTGTGACCCCGCGCGCCACCGAACCGGCAGCGCCCATTCACCCGGCGTTCGCAGAAATACTCGACGAGTTTCGCACCGCTGCCGAAGAAGAAGGGCCACGGGCTACCGAAGCTGATTATGAAACTCATTTCAACCTTGGCCTGGCCTACAAGGACCTCTACATGCAGGATGAGGCCCTGGAGGAGTTTCAAATCGCGGCGGCTCTGGTTCGACCTCGGGATGGCACGTCGCGATATCTGCAAACCTGCAACATGCTCGGCCACACTTTCCTGGCGAAGGGCCTGCCCAAGCTGGCAGTGATGTGGTTCAAGAAAGGGCTGGAAGCGCCGGGACACTCGGAAGAAGAATACCAGGCCCTGCGCTTTGACCTGGGTGGAGCTTATGAGGAGATGGGCGACCTCGATAAGGCGATTGAGGTTTTCAGCGAAGTTTACGGCGTGAACATCTCCTACCGTGGCGTCAGCGAAAAGTTGCAACAGCTCCATGCTCGCAAAAGCGCTGAGAATCAGGAAACACCGGCCGCACGTTAGGCTTTATCGCATTGCTGACTTAAAATTCAGCCTGACATGTCTTCAAAACTCTCGGTAATTTTCTACATCATACTGTGCCTCGAGATCGGCATCGTACTCGCTTGTTTACCCTGGATACCACAGGGAGTCTTCGGCCTGAGCGACTGGAGCAATAATTACTTCCTGGTCTTAGCGGCGCGCAAAACGGGCTTTTATGGACTGCAGAGCTTTGTGGCTTCCGGATGGGTCCGTGGCGCAGTGTCCGGCGTGGGACTTCTCAACATCGGCATGGCCGTTTGGGAAATAGTCCATTTTCGCGAGACCGTGCGCAGCCTGGAGGAAGGCTCAGCGCCCAAAAAGGTATCGCCGTCAAATGCCTCTCAAAATTCAACCGCCGATCCTTTATCTGATTACAAGCGGCGCGACCTCGGCGACGACCACCCCCGCCAGTAAAGAATTCCAGGACATCCTGACAACGCTTCGCGCGGCCGTCGCCAACAACATCAGCCTGTTTCAAATTCGCGAGAAAAAGCTGACTGCGCGAACGCTTTTCGAATTAACCTTGCGGGCGGCTGAAATCACCGCTGCCAGCGGAACACGTTTACTGGTTAACGATCGCGGCGACATAGCGCGCGGAGCCGGTGCGGACGGCGTTCATCTCGCCGCCAACTCCATCAGGGCTGAGGTAATCCGTCGAACATTTGGCGAAGAGTTATTAATCGGCGTCTCTACGCATTCGCTGGCGGAAGTGCGGACGGCAAGTACAGCGGGGGCAGACTTCGCGGTGTTTGGACCTGTCTTTGAAACCCTTTCGAAGCGAGAATATGGTGCACCAGCCGGCCTGGCGGCCCTGCAGCAAGCGGCAGAGGCAGTGGCCCCCTTCCCTGTTCTTGCGCTGGGGGGCGTTTCATTAACCAATGCCTCGGAATGTTTGCGCGCAGGGGCCAGCGGCATTGCGGCCATCAACCTGTTCGCTGACCCGGCATCCATCAAATCGGTGGTGGCAGCGATCTCCGCCATGACACCATGAGTAATAACGTGAACCCAGTCGCATTAACTATCGCAGGCTTCGATCCTTCGGCAGGCGCCGGCGTTGTACCCGATATCCAGGCGTTCACAGCTTTCGGTTGCGACGCGGCCGCGGCTGTGACTTCACTTACGTTTCAAAACGCGGACACTTTCTTCGGCGCCGCCCATCAGAGTGCGGCAGTGCTGCGTGAGCAGCTTCATTCAATCCTGGCAGGGACCCGCATCGCGAGCGTCAAGACGGGCATGCTGCCCACCAGTGAAATTGTGCGCGAAGTAGTGAAGTTCGTGCGCGAATCCAAGATCCCCGCGCCGGTGGTGGACCCGCTGTTAACATCGACTTCCGGCTACGATCTGGTTGACGATGACGCCTGGGCTTTGCTCCTGCGTGACTTGATGCCGTTAGGCAGGGTGATAACGCCGAACATCCCGGAGGCGGAGCGCATTACCGGACAGCGAATATCAAACGCGGCTGAGATGCGCCAGGCCGCTCATCATATGAGGAAGATGGGAGCGAATGCAGTTTTGATAAAAGGCGGCCACCTGGGAGGACAGCCGGCAGAAGAAACCCTCGACCCTCCCCTTCCTCCGCAGGCAATTGACCTTCTTGACGACGGAGGCGAGGTGACGGTCTTTCGCCAGGAATGGATCGAAGGACCGGGAATGAGGGGTACGGGATGCAGACTATCAGCTGCAATCGCCGCGGGCTTAGCGAATGGGAAAGAGTTAAAGGAATCAGTGGCAGCGGCCAAGCGCTTTGTGGCGGATCAGCTGGCGCAGAGTAAGAAGCGGGGGTAAACCACCCTTCCCAACTGCGCGTATTCTCAAACGAGCCTCTTAGTCTACTTGCAGTCAGGAAGGGCGGTTTACCCCCGCTCTTTTTCTTTCTCCTTTGCTCTTTGCTCTGCGCCGGCCCTACTCGATCGCCACCTTCTCCATCTTTACTTCCGAAGTAGGCTTATCGTTGCGATCCGTTGCCGAGGTCGCAATAGCATCAACAATATCCTGGCCCTCGGTGACGCGTCCGAAAATACTGTAGCTGGGCGGCAAGCCGTAATCAGAATGCATGATGAAAAACTGTGATCCGTTTGTATTTGGACCCGCGTTGGCCATCGCCACCGTGCCGGCCTTGTATCCGCGCTTGTAGACTTCCGATGAGGGATTAATTTCGTCTTTGAATTTCCCGCCCCAGGCTGACTCGCCACCACGGCCAGTGCCGGTGGGATCTCCACCCTGAATCATGAAGCCCTTGATCACACGATGGAAGATGACTCCGTCGTAATAGCCTTTTTCGGCGAGGGTGATGAAATTCTCGGTGGTTTTAGGCGCGTCCGCTTCCAAAAGTTCGAAACGAATCGTGCCCTTGTTGGTCTGAATTACCGCGGTACGATTTGGCATTAGTGCAATCTCCTTTTAGATTGTAGGGGCGGCACTCCGTGGCCGCCCCTCTTTAATTTTGTCCCTTCCCTTTTTCGCTCTTGATGAGACGGGGGCGGCCACGGAGTGCCGCCCCTACAAACTTGCGACTTTATCCTGCTCTAACCTAGACAGACC